>CABRLF010000266.1 GCA_902471685.1 uncultured Porphyromonadaceae bacterium | reverse complement strand
AAAATTGAGGAAATAAAATTTGCTTATTACATCGCCGAAGATGTGGCGCACGAGCGATTCGATACACTGCCATTCACCCTCGGCGGGGATATGGCTGAGCAGCGAATACTTGTTCTTGAAACTGCCGACAACGGGCCGGTAGTCCAGATGTGAGGGAACACAGCAGAACCCGTCGTACTTGGGGACATTGGCGAGAAAGTCCTTGCCGTAGTCCTGACGTATCGCCTCGATTGTCCACGGTATGCTGCGCTCGATGAGCTGTCCGGCGGCGTTGGGCTGGCGTACAATCTTGTAATAGGTGGTGCCGATGCGCTCAAAGCGGTCTTCGGCAGGAAGTGTAACTGTTGCTTCTTCCATAGGCTCAGTCATCGTTGGAGGGGTTGATAATGGAGTTGACTTCCCGCAGGCTGTAGCGGGTACTGCCGTTCACCTTGAAAGGGTGGAGTCTGCCGTCCTTTGTCATGTTATAGACGGTGGTCTCGCAGACGCCAAGTCGCTCGGCTACCTCTTTCTTGGTGATAGACCTGTCCTGCTCCGCCTCCATGAACAAGGGGAGCAGACGCTCGCGGGTGGCTTCGATTGTGTCAACCACAAGCTGATGTAAGTCAGTGAGGCTGACGGTGAGGAGAATATTGGGAGAGTCAGGGTCGAGTGCCGACGCCTGAAGAAGGTCGAAAAGATTCAATTTCATCTGGGGGGATTATGAAATTAAAGTTATATCGCCAGTTAACTTGCACCACCCTCAGCCCCGGCGACGAAAGAGGCTGTGGCGATGTGTCTCCGAAAGGACATAGAAGGGGCCGTCGGCGATGTCTCGCTAAAGCCGACGGTTGTTGCTGCCGGCCTGTCAGGGTCGGCAATAGGCGCAGTTCACCCTTTCCCATGTCGTGCCGAATGGCAACGGCATGAGTGGCATCTGTTCCTTATACGGGGCAGATACAAGGGCGGTTGTGTCTTACTTTGCAATAAGGTAAGGCATACGCATTTTTCTTCTTTTTAATTGATTGTTTTTGGCGTACAGATTCTGTACGGGCACAGTTGTGGCTGTCGCAAAATTCAGCTCGTATAGGCTCTATGACAGTTTATGGCTGTGCCGTTCTTTCTTCTTCTGCCGTTGTTCCACACATTTAATCCGTTGAGCATCGCTTCCTTAGTGCGAGTTTTGCCGGGTTAAACCGTTGCGGTTCGTTCCGCATTCAACGGCAGGCTTTTAATAGTGGTTCCGGATTCTGAGTCCGGTCTTCTGATCAGGTACCTCATTATTATTGTTACTGTGTCAATATCGGGCATGGCATCCGTCGGGGAGCATCGTTCCTGTTCCGGTCTATAAAGCTGAACGTGTCGCTTCGGGCTTGCGCTGCCTTCAATCGTTACATAAAGATAACAAAATTTTCCGAGATTTCCAAATCGGCACAATCTCCCGTCGGCGGCTGACATTGTCGGCTATCGGGTGTGTATGATGTAGGTGTGGAAAAACCGGAGCAGACTGGGACAGTGCGCCGGAGCAGACTGGGACACTTTTG
>CABRLF010000265.1 GCA_902471685.1 uncultured Porphyromonadaceae bacterium | reverse complement strand
TGTCCAGAATGTTCCGTCGTGAAGGGGCGCCCGAAAACTGGGTTGGAATCCTGCTCATATATGTTGCGGTCGCAACTATCGTCGGTGCCCGCCTCGGCCATGTATTCTTCTATCAATGGGATTATTACAGTGCCCACCCATGGAAGATTCTCGCCACGTGGGAAGGAGGCCTTGCAAGCCACGGAGGGGCGATAGGCATTATCATCGCTGTAATTTTCTACTCCATTTTCACCACTAAGCGCAATCCCCTCTGGACGTTCGACCGCCTCACGGTGGCGATAGCTCTCGTGGGAAGCATGATACGCTTCGGCAATCTGATGAATTCCGAGATTTTCGGTCATGCCACAACTCTGCCGTGGGGTTTCTACTTCGTCCGTTCAGCCGAATGGCAGCATGAATATTTCGGACAAGCCTGCCATCCGACGCAGATATACGAATCTCTCACCTATCTCGCACTCTTCGGGCTGATGATGTGGATGTACTGGAAAAAGAACTGCGGCGACCGTCCCGGACTCCTCTTCGGCACCTTCCTCATAGGTACTTTCGCAACCCGCTTTTTCATCGAGTTCATCAAGAACAATCAGGTAGCATTCGAGGATTCCATGGTTCTCAACATGGGCCAGATCCTCAGCATTCCCTTCGCCGTTCTCGGCATATTCCTTATCATCTGGGCATTGACGCACAAACCCGTGCACTACAAATATTCAGACGCAAAGAAACCCGCTAAAAAATGAAACGGTATATTCTCTCCTTGCTCTGTATAATTCCTTTCATCGCCCAGGCTGTAGACCCGCAGGTGCCCGAAGATGAGGAAGACCCTTATTTTCTGCTATGCGGACAGGCCGACGAAGCTGTGAAAGAAGGAAAATACGATGATGCCGCCGCCCGACTGATTGAAGCGATGTCGATCAGGCCGGATTCGCCCGAGAATATTCTCCTTCTCAGCAATCTCGGCATGATATATTGCTATATGGACCGCGATTCTCTCGCTCTTGCCACGCTCGACGAAGCCCACCGACGCGCTCCCGCCATGCGGACCGTCCTTTCGAACCGCGGTCGCGTTCTGCTAAAACTCGGCCGCGACAAAGAGGCATACCGAGATTTCTCCGCCGTCATTGAAGCAGACTCGGTCAATGCCGATGCCCGTTACTACCGAGGTACGATTGCATTATATACCGGCAACCTCGAACAGGCGGAAAAGGATTTTGATGTGCTCCGCACTCAGAAACCGGAAGACCTCACAACAGCAACGGCACTTTCGTCGCTGTACTTCCTCACCAACCGCAACAAAGAAGCTATCCCCTATCTGAAAAGAATCATAGAGGACGATCCGGCTGCCGAGTATTATGCATCCCTCGCCGCATGCTATCTCGCATTAGGGAACCTCACGGAAGCCTCGGCCACTCTTGCTGAAGCTTTCGCCAAATATCCGTCCGATCCGGAACTGTATTACTATCGGGCCATGCTCAACCGCGACCGTTACCGCACCGACGATGCCCACCGCGATGCAAAAATGGCGGTGAAACTCGGGCTCTCACCGGCAAAAGCCAAGGCTCTGTTCGAGAAATAACGGACCTCCAAAACATATTCAGAATCACATCAAAAGCTGTTATAGCAGTATCTGCAATGGCGGCTGGCGTTCTCATACACTGATTCGGGGTTATATACGGTGCAGTGTGAAAAA
>CABRLF010000264.1 GCA_902471685.1 uncultured Porphyromonadaceae bacterium | reverse complement strand
ATCGCAGATATAGTGCCGGCAATGATATTCCCGTACCCGAAGGATTCCGCAGGATGCATTATGAGTCGGTGTTTTATAAGTCTTTTGAAGACAATATACCCGTTATAAAGGGTGTTGCATATCCTTTGCCGGCAGACAGTATTATGGCGACCGGAGAGGACGATTTCAAGGCATTTTTCATCCGGCCTGCATCCGGCAGTTCCGACTCGGTGTATGTCGTCACCGGTGTCGAATTTTCCAAGACTGGCAATGGTATCGTGACGGATAATATCGAGGGTTATCTATATATGAAATAAATTCACAAGCATTATAATAATATGAAACGCAACGAACTTGTAGACAACATTTTCGCCAAAGGTTCTTTCCTTTGCGTCGGCCTTGACACCGACATTAAGAAAATCCCGGCTCACATCACCGGCTCGCCTTGCGAACGTGTCATCGCTTTCAACAAGGCTATAATTGATGCTACCGCTCCCTACTGCGTGGCTTATAAACCGAATCTTGCTTTCTATGAGGCTCTTGGAGCGGAAGGCCTGACCGCTCTGGCTGCGACTGTGGACTATATCCGCGCCAAGTATCCCGACCAGTTTATTATCGCCGATGCAAAACGCGGCGACATCGGCAATACGGCCGCACTCTACGCCCGTACTTTCTTCGAGACTTTCGATTTCGATGCTGTTACTCTCGCTCCCTATATGGGCGAAGACAGTGTGAAGCCTTTCCTCGCATATGAGGATAAGTGGAGCATTATTCTTGCTCTTACTTCCAACGCATCTTCATCCGACTTCGAGGTTGTGATGGATTCGAAGGGAGTCCCTATGTATGAGCGTGTGCTCCGTCGTTCCCGTCACTGGGGATCTCCGGTCAACACAATGTATGTGGTTGGTGCTACCAAGGCTGAGGCTCTCGATGATATCCGTAAGGTCGTTCCCCGTCATTTCCTCCTTGTTCCCGGTGTGGGCGCACAGGGCGGTAGCCTTGAGGAAGTGGCTAAGCATGGCATGATTGACGAATGCGGTCTGCTCGTTAACAGTTCCCGTGGCATCATCTATGCTTCTTCCGGAGAAGACTTCGCGGAGGCGGCAGGTGCTGCAGCCAAAGTCCTTGCCGAGCAGATGGCAGAACTCCTTCCGAAGGAATAAATATCCTGCGATATATAATTTAGGGCGTTCAGTTTGATGTTCCGGGAAACATCATTCAAAAACAGAACGCCCTATTAATTTTCTCATTATAATGAGCCAGAAACAAATACTTCTGACTGCGTTCTCCATGCTTACCGCAATGGCGCTGACTGCCGGAAACAAGGTTACTTCATTCCGTGAGATTTTTATTACCGATGGAGACACGGCCGAAATAAACGGCAGACAGTATACCTCTCCGGGAATATATAATGTAGTGAGACCCGACGGTTCATTTGAGGCTGTGAGGTTGACGGTGGCACCTCAAACCGCTACAGCCGAAATTACTCAGCCGTATCTCAACATGAACATGCCCAATTCAATCTGTGTCAACTGGAAAACCAGAGTTAAACCGACTTCTGCTGTTGTCCGGTACGGCTCTTCAAGAGATAATCTCGACAAGGTCGTGTCGGCATCGAATACAATGCTGGCGGAAGGAACACAATGTTGGAACACTGCGACAATCACCGGACTTGAAGCGGATACAGACTATTACTATTTGGTTGAGAATGATAATTACAATAGTTCGTTAAAAAATTATTCATAGGCTAAGCGGCATCTACCGCCAAGCCAA
>CABRLF010000263.1 GCA_902471685.1 uncultured Porphyromonadaceae bacterium | reverse complement strand
GCCGCCGCGGTTGGACGTGGTATGCTCCCATCGACCGCTGGATGTACAGTCGTTATCGCAAAGTGATATGCATCTCTAAGAAAACTGAAGAGAATCTGCATAACTTTATAAAAGGTTTTCCGACAGAGACAGTAACTATCTATAATGGAATTCCGATTGATAATTATTCAAAAGCTGAGCCATCAAAAGAATACGAACTTTCTTTGCCGGATTCGATTAATATTATGATGGTTGCCGGATTCAGATATCAGAAAGATCAGCCAACAGTGATTAGGGCTTTAGCTTTATTACCCGATAATTATCATCTCTTTTTAGTCGGAGATGGCGAGCGCAGAAAAGAATATGAAGACTTGATCCACAAACATTCTCTCTGTCAACGCGTACATTTACTTGGTATACGCAACGATGTGCCGTCATTGCTAAAGGCTGCCGATATCTGCGTAATGTCATCCCATTGGGAGGGATTTGGCCTTGCCGCAGTCGAGGCTATGGCTGCAGGTAAACCTTTGATTGCATCTGATATACCGGGATTATCTGAGGTAGTGAAAGAAGCCGGAATCCTTGTCCCTCCTGAAAGTCCACAATTAATTGCTGACATCATCCTCAAACTCATTACAGACCAACAGTATTATAACGCCATAGTATCAACTGAACGCACGCGTGCAGTGCAGCTCGATATTTCGAAAATGGTCGAGGGGTATGCCAAAATATATGATTCATTTAATGAAGCCTATTAAACTCATCCGCACTTCGACTGTCCCGGGATCGCTGAATACTTTCTGCCGGGGATTGCTGAAGGAGCTGCAGGAGAAGGAGGGATACGAGGTGGTGGCCGTCAGTTCTCCCGCCCCTGTGCTCGATGAGATAGCGGAACGCGAGGGAGTCAGGACTGTCGCAGTGCCGATGGAACGACATATAGCGCCGCTGAAAGACTTGAAGAGTCTTTTCGGGCTCATTCGGGTGTTCCGGCGCGAGAAACCGACAATGGTACACTCCATGACACCGAAGGCCGGGCTGCTCTCAATGATAGCGGCATGGGCGTGTCGCGTGCCGGTCCGTGTGCATACCTTTACCGGTCTGGTTTTTCCTACTTCCTCTGGTCTCACGCAGAAAATCCTCATCCTCACCGACCGCATCACATGCGCCTGCGCCACCCATATCGTACCTGAAGGCGAAGGAGTCAAGAACGACCTTATAAAATACCGCATCACAAAGAAGCCGCTCAAGGTACTCGGTCATGGCAACGTACGTGGCATAGACCTCGACCACTATAATCCCGGGCTTCCCGAAGTTCAGGCCGAAGCCTCAAGGCTCCGCAAACCCGGCATCTTCACCTTCATATTCGTCGGTCGCCTTGTCCGCGATAAAGGCATCAACGAACTTGTAAGAGCATTCTCTCAGCTAAATGCCCAATACTCTTACACACGGCTCCTGTTGGTCGGCCCATATGAAGAGGATCTGGACCCATTGGAACCCGAAACGGTCGCAGCGATTGATAACAACAAGGCCATCATGGCCGTCGGAAGCCAGAAAGACGTGCGTCCATGGCTCGCGGCCTCCGACGCTTTCGTGTTCCCGAGCTACCGCGAAGGCTTCCCCAACGTGGTGATCGAAGCCGGGGCAATGGGACTGCCGTCAATCGTTACCGACATCAACGGCAGCCGCGAAATCATCATCGACGGCGATAACGGCATAATAATTCCACCCCGTCAGACCGAAACATTACGTCAGGCTATGGAAATTTTCCTGACAGAAGATCGGAAGAGCGTCGTGTAGGGAAAG
>CABRLF010000262.1 GCA_902471685.1 uncultured Porphyromonadaceae bacterium | reverse complement strand
CTATTATGAGTCTCAGACTTATCTCGACGGCAAGGCCAAAGTTCTCGAAGGACTTGAGAAAGGCGTGCTCGTGCGAGACCCGGACGGCTCTGTATGGGCCGATCTGACCGACGAAGGCCTCGACCGCAAGATTCTCCTGCGTAAGGACGGCACATCGGTGTACATGACTCAGGATATCGGCACCGCCAAGCAGCGATTCGATGATTATCCCATCGACAAGATGATATATGTGGTAGGCAACGAGCAGAACTATCACTTCCAGGTGCTTTCGATTCTTCTCGACCGCCTCGGATTCAAATGGGGCAAGGATCTCGTGCATTTCAGCTACGGTATGGTCGAACTTCCTGAAGGCAAGATGAAGAGCCGCGAAGGTACTGTTGTCGATGCCGACGATCTCATGGAGGAGATGGTAGGCACCGCACGCGAGGTATCTTCCGAGCTCGGAAAACTCGACGGTCTTACCAAGGAGCAGATCGACGAAATCTGCGAGACTGTCGGTCTCGGTGCTCTGAAATACTTCCTGCTGAAAGTCGATCCGCGCAAGAACATGACCTTCAACCCCAAGGAATCGATCGACTTCAACGGCAATACAGGACCATTTATCCAGTATACATATGCCCGTATCCGATCGGTGCTCCGCCGTGCGGGTGAGGCCGGCCTGGACAAGGCCGATTACTCGGCTGTCGTGCCCAACGAGAAGGAAGTGTCGCTTATTCAGCGTCTCGCCGACTTCCCCGAAACCGTTCAGGAAGCCGGCCGCAAGTATTCGCCATCGCTGATAGCGAACTACGCATACGATCTTGTCAAGGAATACAACCAGTTCTATCACGACTGCTCTATTCTGAAAGAAGAAGATCCTGCGGTCCGCTCGTTCCGCCTCGCCCTCAGCGATGCCACGGCAAAGACTGTGAAGACCGCCATGGGACTTCTTGGCATCAATGTTCCCGAAAGAATGTAAACCATTGCGCCCTTTCGTCAGTTATTTAAAAAATCCCTCTTCAATAATATAAAGTATTATGTACGACAACGATTATTATTCGCGCCCCGCACAGTCTGTCGCCTCAATGGTGAACAGCACCATGAAGCGCGTCTACATCAAGATGACTCTCGCCCTCATCGTGACCGCGTTCACGGCTCTGTGGGCATCGTCCAGCGCCGGCTTTCTCAACTTCTACATCACGCATTCATGGCTGATGTGGGTTCTGGTTATTGCCGAATTAGGCCTTGTAATAGCAATCTCAGGGGCCATAAACCGTCTCTCCAATGTTGCCGCGACAGGATTGTTCTATCTCTTTGCCGTGGTCAACGGCCTGATGTTGTGTACGATATTCATCGTCTACAGTCCCACGGCCATAGCCAAGACATTCTTCATAACTGCCGGAACGTTCGGTGCCATGAGTATCTATGGATACACCACATCCTCCGATCTTTCTAAGATCGGCAGCTACCTCTTCATGGCTCTTATCGGATTGATTATCGCTTCGTTGGTCAATATCTTTGTGCACAGCAGCGGGCTCGACTGGATTATCTCTATCGCCGGTGTTCTCATTTTTGTGGGACTGACAGCGTGGGATACCCAGCAGGTGAAGCGTATGGCTGAAATCGCTCCTGCCGAAGCCGTAAGCAAACTCGCCACTGTCGGAGCCCTCTCGCTCTACCTTGATTTCATCAACCTCTTCCTCTATCTCCTCCGTATCTTCGGAAACAGCGACCGTTAAAAGGTCCTTACGGATATATCTTACCACACGGACAGGCTTCGGCCCTGTCCGTGCGGTGCGTTTATAGCTAACCTTAAACCAATACTTCGGTTATTTTTTGAGAATTTGTTAACGGCTCCGAGGAGCCAAGTGTT
>CABRLF010000261.1 GCA_902471685.1 uncultured Porphyromonadaceae bacterium | reverse complement strand
AACACTTGGCTCCTCGGAGCCGTTAACAAATTCTCAAAAAATAACCGAAGTATTGCTGAAAGGACATTATGCCTATATTTCATGGAATACCATCAAAGAGAATTTCAGGCATGGTTTTGAATGGGACGATGACCATTTGCACACCAATATGTTTGACCATCCCTACAACGGCTCTATATTTTTCAATGCCGGACGCTCCAATGGTTTCAATTTCTGGCAGTCGGAGCTGTTCGCCATCGGCGGAAGTGCCATGTGGGAGATGTTTATGGAATGTGAATACCCCTCTACCAACGACATAATAGCCACACCGATAGGCGGCGCTGCTCTTGGCGAAGTGCTTTACCGCACGTCTGACCTTATCCTCGACGACCGTAGCACCGGAGGCGAGCGTTTCGGCCGTGAGTTGGCAGCATTCCTTGTTGACCCCATGAAAGGAATCAACCGAATTGTCACCGGTGCGGCATGGAGAAAACGCGCCACATCCGGACGCAGGTTCGGGTTACCTCCAATCAGTGTGGAGCTGTCACTGGGAGGCAGGTACCTGTCTCTTATTGAAAACGACGAGGGTAGCCGGGCAGGAGCCGTCGCGGAAATCAACATAGAGTATGGCGACAGATTTGCGGAAACTACAAAAGCTCCCTACGATTACTTCTCTTTCCTGATGGAATTGCAAGGCATAAAGTCGCAGCCGATTCTGAGCCGTGTGGAGATTATGGGGCGACTACTTTCAAAAGAAATACTCGACAAAAAGAATGTCAGCCTCAACGTAGGACTATATCAGCATTTCGATTATTTTGACTCCGACACTATACGCCCGGAAAGAAATGCCCTATATTTCCCTTGTTCCGTGCCATATAAAATGGGAACTCCCGCATCTGTCGGCGGAGGAGCCATGTTCAGATATACCCCGTCAAAGCTGATGTCGTTAGACGGATATTTGCATCTGAACGGCGTCATCCTTGCAGGCGTACTGACCGACTTTTACAGGGATTATCACCGCAATTACAACTGGGGATCCGGATTTTCGGTCAAGGCCGGCTTGAACTGGGCTTTATCGGATGATCGAATATCTGTGAGAATCGCAAACCAGTTTTACAAGATCTATACCTGGAACGGTTACGATGTAAACTATGACTGGTCTCTTACCCCGGAAGGGAAGCCGGTGGACGTGCAAGGTGATGCGTCTAATTCATCGTTCAATCATCTTGAAGCATCTGTAAATTATCGTTTGTGGAAACGTCTTTTTCTGACCGGCGGCATTGATTTCTATTCGAGAAGAACGGAATATACCGATATGTCAATACGTTTAGGGAATACAACAATAACCAGCCCGATTGTAAATAGCAAACAGCTTGGCTTTCACTTGATGCTGACCTACAGATTATAAATCTCAAATTACTAAAGAGGGAGTCGCAGTCAAAACTTGCGGCTCCCTTTTTGCTCATCTTATACCAAAGCCTCTCCTGACAGTCTGTTTCAAGGACTGCCATTTTTCTCTGAACCATTGGAACACTCTCTTACCTCCGAGATGAAGGCGGTAGTTGTTGTCATCGGTCGGGTCTCTCTTGATTTGCACCTCGACATTTCCGACATCGACATCTTTCTCCTCATTGGGGTCATAGAGCGTATAGCCTGTTTTGAATGACCTCGGTTTCCCGTCAAGTAACGTTGTGATGAGTGTGTCTGACATCTTTACCCGGATGCAGTCTCTAATGGCTGGCAGGGCAGCAATGACACCGGGAAAGAATCGTTGTATAAGGTCTTCAGTTTCCTTATGTCCTCTGACGATGCTGTTATGCTGCTCTTTCTGCCTGTCGAGCTGCTGTTGCAAATCCCATACACGGCTGCGGTGGGTCTTGGCGGTTTCAT
>CABRLF010000260.1 GCA_902471685.1 uncultured Porphyromonadaceae bacterium | reverse complement strand
GTTTCGGTGCTGTCCGGACAGAAGAACGACTGAATAAGATAGCCGCGCTCCGGACCGGTCATATGCGTTGCGAACATACAGCGGTAATCGGAAGATTCGGGAATAATAATCTTCGTGTCAAGGTCACGCTGAGTGAGTTGCTCGTCGAGCATCCGCACCAGCCGCGCTATCTCATATTTCGTGGCCGGTGTGCCCTCCTGCTTCGGCCCCTGCCAGTTCCAGTGACCGTCGGGCTCGTTCACCGGATCGATGTATTCAAGCCGTATGCCGTGGTGACGGTAAAGGCCATCCGTGACTTCGGCCATAAACCGTGCGAAATCGCTGTATCTGCTTTCTTTCAGATTATATGTTCCGTCGCGGCCTGTATTGGTTGCAAGACCGTTCTTTGTATAATAGACAGGGGGCGAATTGAGAAAGCCGAGGAATGAGCGCACCCCGCATTCTTTCGCTTTCTTCATAAATTCTTCCTGACCGTGCTGCTTGTTCCAGTCATAAGTCCCGTCCGGAAGAAGAAAGCAGTCCGTACGTGTACCTTCGTTAATATAACTGCTGTCGCCCTGCTCAAGGCTGCCGGCGCCGATATTGAAGCGCCAGATATTGAGGCCTATACCTTCCGGGGCTCCCGAGCGGTCGGTGCGCCGGCTGAAAAGAAGATCGGCGGCACTGTTCTGGATATGCTCCGGCATTTCGCCGATGAAACGCATACTCCATGCATCCGAAGCCCCGAAGCCGTCGACTGTCTGATAGGTCTTTTCCGGATTTACAACATACTTTACTGCCTCTGTACCGGCGGCCGTAGCCATCATCGAGGCTGCGCACAGAATCGCCGCACCGGCGTATCTGATTATTTCCATGATAATGTCGGTTTAGTCTCGCCGGACCGGTCCGGCGTTCACATTACAAAGATACGGAATATCGCTGGAATAATCGAAGAAAATCAGCAGATTAACGCAATAGAAATTGAGATTTAAGCAGTTAGGAGAAAATCACGGAAGTTGGGCAGAGGTCTGAAAACCGTTTCAAAGCGGATTGGAGAAAGAGAACGGTTTCCTATTCGTTACCCGTCAAAAGTGCAGATTTAACACTATCCGTCCCGTTTGCTGCGTTCTGCGTAGGTTTGCTTGTTAAGGTTTAACTTGTTGATTTATAGCTTTGCACCAAAAAAAGACGAGTATGACAAGGTGGAAACGTCACTTTATTTGTGCTCTAATCCTGCTCAAACTCGCTTGCGTGATACCTAAATAGGTGGCGATGCTTCCCAACGGCAATCGCTGTAACAAATCAGGTTCTTTCTCCAACAACTCCTTATAACGTTCAGAGGCGATGGCGGACAACATGGAAATCAGCCGTTCTTCAGTGGCAAGCAGCTCCATCTCCGCATAGCGCCGCCCCCAATTGGCAATGTGCAAGTCTTCCGAAAACAGCACTTTCAGCTTTTTCCTTTCCAATACATACAAAACTGAATCTTCCATCAGTTCCATCGTTTCATAACCCGGCTCATCATTGACATAGCCTTTCATAGAAACAAGGGTTGCCCCTTCCTTGCCGACCCAAAAAGTGATTTCCTTCCCGTCCACCGAAGTATAGGCACGGACAATGCCTTGCTTGATGAAAAAGATGTTTTTCTCCACCTTGCCGCTTTCCAACACACGGAAGCCTTTGGGATAGGAAACTTCCGTCAGGCATTGCCGCAACCTGTCCAAAGATGCGTCCGGCATGGCATATCTTTGGTTGATGATTTCCTTTATATCCATAATCCATTGGCGTTTTCGGTATGCAAAATTATAAAATAGACACGGAAACGAGAATAAACAGCTATTTTTTTGTCAAATGAAAAATCTGTTTTTACCAAATGCAAAAAGCGGTTAGGAATTACTTGTTTACTTTTGTACCCGAATTTTTAGTAGATGACAAAATTTGAAAATGTGTTATTAAACACCTGAATATCAGCGTA
>CABRLF010000259.1 GCA_902471685.1 uncultured Porphyromonadaceae bacterium | reverse complement strand
ACATTGAAACTGAAAAACAGGGAGAAACTCCATGATATATTTTGAAAAAAGAAAGACACCCCCGCCTTCTTTAGCTGTCGAAAAAGCAAAAGGCACCGAAAACTATAGAGGGCAGGATGTGATTGATGCTCTGTCAGAAGATTTTAAGGCCAAATGTTATTTATGCGGAACAAAATGGCCTACAGGAATAAACGTAGAACACTTCGACGAACATCGCGGCGACCGCAATAAAATGTTCGATTGGAATAACCTGTTCTATGCTTGTGCTCATTGCAACAACACCAAAAACAGTCTTTTCAGAACCACTCCGTCAAATCTGCTGAACTGTACTATCGAAGACCATAAAGTTGACTACTGGATTGAATATAGATTGGAAGCCGATGGAAATCTCAAAAATTTAAAGGCTGACATTCGAAGAAATTCCAAAGTCCCAGTGACTCCCTATGAAGATAAGATAGCGAACACAATCAAATTGCTTCAGCTAATCTACAACAGCATAGGGACTCCCATAAAGAATGAAGAGTCTTACAATATTATCAACCAAATAAACGAGGAACTAAAGGATTTTCTCTCTTTGTTAGATGACTATTGTTTTGCTGATAGCGAAACAGAAAAGAATAACGCAAGGGCTCAGGTTATCAGGAGTCTTGAGAATGACAAACCCTACACAGCGTTTAAGAAATGGATTATAAGAGATCTCTTATTAGAAAAAGATTTTGAGGTGTGATTACCAATATCAACTTTTTTGAAACTCTGTGGCAATCTTACTGTTTTTGACCGCAAAGAAAGAGTATATTAAAAAAAATGTATATCTTTGCTGCTGAATAACACAAAATGAAACGATATGGAAAAGGAAATTGACTGGGGCTCGCTCCCCTTCGGATATTTTCGCACCGATTATAACGTCCGTTGTGAATTCCACGACGGCAAGTGGGGACCGATAGAAGTTACCGACTCCGAAACTGTAAACCTTCATATGGCCGCTACCTGCCTCCACTACGGACAGGAAGTATTCGAAGGCCTCAAGGCTTTCCGCGGCAAAGACGGGAAAATCCGCATTTTCCGCCTTCATGACAACGCTCTCCGCATCCGCGAATCGGCGAAAGGTCTCCTGATGGAACCCATCCCGACGGAGCTCTTCGAGGAAATGTGTATCAAGGCTGTGAAGCTCAACGAGCGTTTCGTTCCGCCCTACGGCTCCGGCGCATCGCTCTACATCCGTCCGCTCGAAATCGGAACATCGGCTCAGGTAGGCGTTAATTCCGCCACCGACTATCTATTCATTGTCCTTGTGACTCCCGTAGGTCCTTACTTCAAGGGCGGATTCAAGAACACCAATATCTGCATCATGCGTGAATACGACCGCGTGGCACCTCAGGGCACGGGCCGCTGGAAAGTGGGTGGCAACTATGCCGCATCGCTCACCGCCGGCAAACGAGCCCACGACCTCGGTTATTCCGCCGTGCTCTACCTCGATCCGAAAGAGAAGAAATATCTCGACGAATGCGGTCCGGCCAACTTCTATGCCATCAAGGACGGCAAATATATCACTCCGATGAGCGACTCGATTCTGCCCTCCATCACCAACATGACTCTCATGGAACTCGCCCGAGAGATGGGAATTGAAGTTGAACGCCGCCATATAACTGTCGACGAGCTCGAAGACATCACCGAAGCCGCTGCCTGCGGTACAGCCGCCGTAGCTTCGCCCGTAGGTGAAATCGACGACCTCGATACAGGCAAGAAATACATTGTATCGAAGGACGGCAAGCCAGGCCCTATAACCACTGAATTTGTCCGCCGCCTCGAGGCAATCCGCCACGGCGAGGAACCGGACACACACGGTTGGAACACGATTGTAGAATAATCTACCCAGTGTACCGGACAATTATTGATAAGTTCTACCCCCAGGGGTTAAAAGTACGCGACATCCTCCTCGGCCACAGCCATGCCG
>CABRLF010000258.1 GCA_902471685.1 uncultured Porphyromonadaceae bacterium | reverse complement strand
CGCTCTTCCGATCTTCCCTCGGAAAGCGTGATGAAGGATAAGCCGCGAAACCGCCGCGCCTCAATTCTTACACGGGATATGGATTATGAGTTCACTCTTGTGGGAACGCTTTTCTTCGCCATCACCTTCGTGCTCTACTGGATTTTCAACCATGCCGACGTGACATCGATTCCTCAGATGTTCCATGTCGCTATCGGTCAGAAAACGGTTATGACGACATATGAGGCCACCTTGCTTTTCTCCGCTTTCGTGTGGACCCATTTCTGGTATATGTTCAATTCCCGATGCTTCGCTACTGGACAGAGTGTCTTTTCTCTCAAGATGAGCGAGGGTTTCTGGAGCATAGTGGCAGTGCTCGTCATAGGTCAGCTTTTTATCACCGAGATAGCTTATGAATTCTTCAATGTCGAGCCTATGCTCCATACAAAGGATTGGAGCTTCAACCGCTCCGGCGCTCTCGATCTGCTGATCATAGTGGTGGCTTCGTCGGCTGTGCTTTGGGCTCGCGAACTCTGGCATCTTGCGGCCGGAAGAAAGAAACAATAAGTCATGCCGGCGCAGACAGTTATATATTTTTCGAAAAATATTTCAAAAATCAGATGATATTTGTCAAATTCGGTGTAATTGGTTATTTTTGCAGTCTATGAGTGAAGAGCATACACCACAGATAACCCTCTCCGAAGCGCAGGCGGCGGTCGACAGCTGGATTAAGACTGTCGGCGTGCGCTATTTCTCGCCTCTGACCAATATGGCGGTTCTGACTGAGGAAGTCGGAGAAGTGGCGCGTATCATGGCGCGTCTCTATGGCGATCAAAGTACGAAGCATGGCGAAAAGCTCGATCTGGCCGATGAACTGGCCGATGTGATGTGGGTAGTTTTCGCCCTCGCAAACCAGACCGGTGTGAATCTGACCGAGGCTTTTTTCAACAACCTGAACAAAAAAAACGTTAGAGATAGTAGCAGACACAGGACTAATCCTAAGCTGCATGAAAACTAACTGAATACTAACTCACGAAAACACATTAACAACCATGGCAGAACTTAACTCTCTCGACAAATATGATGCAGCAATCGCCGCATGTACAGTGACCGACGATGATGCCGCAGTAGCGGAGTCCGTTAAGAAAATCCTCGACGAGCACTTTGCTGAAAACAATAATCCCGATGTCTTCAAGGCTTGTCTCGGAAGTGTCGATCTTACCACTCTCAAAAGCACCGACAGCCCCGAGTCAGTAGCCAAATTCACCGCTAATGTCAACGACTTCGAGGAACTTTTTCCCTCGCTCCCGCATGTCGCCGCCATCTGCGTATATCCCAATTTCGCGCAGGTGGTCCGTACGGTTCTCGAAATAACGGGCGTGAAGATTGCCTGTGTGTCCGGCGCTTTTCCCTCGAGCCAGAGCTTCGAGGAAATAAAGATAGCCGAGACATCTCTTGCCGTGGCAAACGGGGCCGACGAAATCGATATCGTCCTCAATCTCGGTTATTTCTTCGATCATGATTATGAGTCGCTCGCCGATGAAATCAACGAGCAGAAAGAAGCTACCCGCGGTGGAGTTCTGAAGGTTATCCTTGAGACGGGTGCTCTGCGCACTGCCCGCAACATCAAGGCCGCATCCGTTCTCGCACTCTATTCCGGTGCCGATTTCCTCAAGACTTCCACAGGCAAGGAATATCCCGGAGCAAGCCTGGAGGCTACTTATATCATGTGCCAGTGCATCAAGGAATACTACGAGAAGACCGGAAATAAAGTGGGCTTCAAGGCAGCCGGAGGCATCCGCACTACAGAAGACGCCGTCAAGTATTATACTGTTGTAAAGACAATCCTCGGCGAGGACTGGATGACACCCGAGTATTTCCGTCTGGGTGCTTCAAGTCTTGCAAACGCTCTCCTGACCAGTATAGCCGGCCACGAGGTAAAGCACTTTTAGAATAAATCATTATCGCAGCAATGAAA
>CABRLF010000257.1 GCA_902471685.1 uncultured Porphyromonadaceae bacterium | reverse complement strand
ACGTTCCACCCCTCATTTTCCAAATGAACGGTCTGCTCCTTATCTCGTTGGATATTACCGAGAATTTTATCCCGCCAAAACTGCGTATATTTATCCAGTTCTTCCTCTAACGACGATAAGCCTCGGATTGCCCAGTTATGTCCGTGCCAGAAGTCACCGTCACAAAAAACCACAATTTTCGCCCTCGTAAAAACCACATCCGGTTTGCCTTTGAGAGATTTTACGTTTACTCGATAACGCAAACCGCGTGCCCAAAGAGCGTGGCGAAGCGCGAGTTCTGGTCTCGTATTTTTGGACTTCACCGCAGACATAATCTTATGGGTCATTTCTAAAGTCCTAGACATATGCATCTCCTAAGCCACAAAGTCAATCGTTACAGAATACCGCCGCTACTCCAACGGCTCCGAGCGCGGTTTTAATATGTTTCTTATCTGCCACAGTGAGACTGTTATTCGTGGCAACAAGATGAAGGCATATTTCAGGCGTTTTCCCATCTACTGATAGTCCTGCTTCTCTCGCTATTAGTTCTAGAGCTTTCCTCAGCGCAGTTTCCCATTTTAGAACGGTTCCACCACTGATGACAAAAATACGACCGTCATCAGAGCGAGAAACCGATACCCGTGAGTCTTTTCCTGTGCATTGTTGAATAACAAACGATGGTACTCCGTATATTCGCTGAATGGTGTCAGTCGGAGACACCCCATTGAGAGCGCATTTCGTAAACCGTTTCATGTAGGCATTGAGAATTCCATCTTTGATGTATGTGCGAACTTTTTCCTTTGGGTAGTATTCCCGCAACACGCCACCAACAGCGGAATCCTCAACAAGAGAGTCCAAAAATAGAGAACTCTCAGGACGGCTTAAAGTCCTGTAGTTCATCTCATCTGCTCTAGCGTATATGAGTGTCTCGATTTGGTTTCTCTTCTTGTTTGGCAGTTTTTGTGTCATATCAAAATCCCTCTGGAAATTTCAGATTAGTCTCGTCGTCAGAGCCACCCAAATCCGCTATATCTTCAAGCCACATGTTTACGAAACTCTCCATTCTCGCGTCAGAGAAAGATACAAATCCTTCCTGAAGGTAAATGACCTCATTTTCGGCTCCTTTGACTTTTCCCTCTCTGTTCATTTCAATGATATCGGCCATACGACGAATATCCGATACAAAGTCCAATACGATGACTTTCTCTTTGCCGTCCGACAAGCGTAACCCTCGCCCAAGCTGCTGAACGAATATCCGACGTGAGTGCGTAGCCCGCAAGAATAAGAGGATATTGACGTCGGGTATGTCGATCCCCTCGTTCATGACATCTACCGCGCTAACCGCTTGATAAGTTCCCGCTGCGAACGCCAAAAGCCTCCGCCTCCGTTCCGCTTTATCAATCCTCGACAGAGCGGCACAGGGAATTCCCGCCGCTGAAAGCATATCAGCGAAACGATTACTATGTTCAATGGAAGGCGAGAATATAGCTATCTTTGGATTAGGAATATCCTTGACAACTTTCCTAATCTCCGAAATGACGGCCTCGTCACGTTGAGGCAGAAATAGACGTTTATTCAGATCGCGGATTGAGAGATTCTGTTTACTTATCCGCTCCATATTATCCCAGTCTACGTTGTCGCACAAAATTCGGTAATCCACTTTGGAGAGATAACCCATCGCCATACCATCAACAAGCGATACCTTTTCCAAAGCCTCTCCGAAAACAGTTGTAAGGCTTTGCCCGTCACCGCGCCAAGGAGTAGCTGTCATGCCGATCAAGAACTTTGGTTTTAGATGTTCCAGGCAAGTTCTGAAACCGTGCGCGAGTGCGTGATGCGCTTCGTCAACTATCACGACATCAAACTGGTCTGGCTCAATTCCCGGAAGATAACCATACAGGCTTTGATAAAGCCCAAAGGAGATACCTTCCGTGTCGCGTGGCGGCAAACCATCGAAGAATACCGAAGTTGGCACCTCCTTTTGTATTTGTGACCAAAAGCCCT
>CABRLF010000256.1 GCA_902471685.1 uncultured Porphyromonadaceae bacterium | reverse complement strand
GATTTTACCGATACCGATACCTGCGCCGATTGCTGCGATAGCTGCGCCGATGGAGGCGCCGAGTCCCAATACGGGTGCGATTGCTGCTAAAAGTCCAAACATAACTAATAGTTTTAAGAGTTTATTTTATTGATTATTTATTCAGATATTAAATAAGAGCGTCTTTAATCTTTTCACCGATTGATTCCTTCTTTTCTTCGTGATGCCCTTCTTCATTGGCCAGGCCGATGAAGATGGTGGAAAGCATAGTGAAGACATATGCCTGAATGAAGCTTACCAGGACGTCGATGAGGAGCATGAAAATCATGAATATCAGCGATACCACGGTTGCTGCGCCTCCGGCCACGGGGCTGATTGCGGAGAAGATGAAGATAAGGAGCGTAAGCGTAAGCACTATCATGTGGCCGCCCATCATGTTGGCGAAGAGACGGACAGTGAGTGCCGCAGGCTTGGTGAACATACCGAATATCTCGATAACCGGCATGATGGGAATAGGAAATTTCAGCCACAGAGGCACGTCAGGCCAGAAAATGTCTTTCCAGTAATGCTTGTTGGCGAAAATATTCGTGACGAGGAATGTGCAGACGGACAGTACGAGCGTTATGGCGATATTGCCTGTAAGGTTGGCGCCGCCGGGGAAAATCACCACCAGCCCGAGAAGGTTCATCATCAGGATGAAGAAGAACACTGTGAGCAGGTATGGAGAGAACTTGCGTGCTTTCGGGCCGAGGATGGGCTTGATTACGCCGTCGTAGACGAACGTCACGCAAACTTCTATTGCACCGAGGCCTTTACGGGGCGCCTTATAGGGATGGTGTGTAAGGTAGCGTGCCAGCCAGTACATAAGTCCGCCAACAAGAACTATAGTGATGAAAAGCGCACATACGTTCTTGGTGATGGAGATATCCAGGGGTTTGATTTCCTTGCCGTCGACAATTTCCACCACTTTGCCTTTGTGCGGACTGTCGGGACCGGCGATGCGGAATTCGCAGTTGCCGTCGCGGTATGTCTCGCCGCCGGTGACTCTGGCAGACGAGAAGCAGTGCAGACCGTCCGAGCCGATGACGATCACGGGAAGGGGAATACGGTGATGGTGGTCGAAAGGTACCTCCCAGCCGTAGCCGTCGCCCAGATGCTCGAAGATAATCGCCTTAGGGTCGATTTTCGTTTCGGCATTATCAGCTTTGGCCTCTGTCGCCGACTCAGCACGGAGTGCGGGAGCGAGTAAGGCAAGCATCAGGGTGAATATGAGTAGTCTTAATCGGAACATGGCGGAATCAATAAACGCAAACCGAAATAATGTTGTTGTCCACATCGGCGACACCACCTGTGATCTGCGCGGAATTCTCGGTACCGGTTTCATCGGTGTACCGTACTGTTCCGGCTGTGAGGGCAGCGAGCAGCGAGGCGTGGTTGCGCAGCACAGTGAATTCGCCCATAGCGCCGGGCATTGTCACGGATGTGACGTCGCCTGAGTACAGCACTTCCTGGGCCGATATTATCTGTAGCTTCATTTCTTTCGGTTTTCCGTTTTAATAAATTATGACTTCTGTTTATATGCAGCCGTGAGAGCTTACTGTACTTCGGCGAGCAGACGCTTGCCTTTTTCGATAGCCTCATCGATTGTACCGACGTTGAGGAATGCCTGTTCGGGGTATTCGTCCATTTCGCCGGAGAGAATCATCTTGAATCCGCGTATTGTCTCGCTCAGAGGTACCATCACACCGGGGAGGCCGGTGAACTGCTCTGCAACGTGGAAGGGCTGCGAGAGATAGCGCTGTGCGCGACGAGCGCGGGCAACAACGAGTTTGTCTTCGTCGGAGAGCTCGTCAACACCGAGGATGGCGATGATATCCTGAAGTTCGTTGTATTTCTGAAGGAGCTGCTTGACTGCCTGAGCGGTGTTGTAGTGCTCTTCGCCCACGATGTTCGGATCGAGGATGCGCGAAGTGGATTCGAGAGGATCTACGGCGGGGTAGATGCCGAGCTCGGAAATCTTACGCGAGAGAACGGTGGTTGCATCGAGGAAGGAGAAGGTAGTTGCAGGAGCGGGGTCGGTCAAGTCGTCGGCCG
>CABRLF010000255.1 GCA_902471685.1 uncultured Porphyromonadaceae bacterium | reverse complement strand
GTGCGCTATCGGCGCGGGCTTCTGAACCGCAATCTTGCCGCCTGTTTCCCGGAGATGTCTGAGAAAGAACGTTCGCGTGTACGCCGTCAGTTCTACCGCAATTTTGCCGATTATATTGTCGAGACTATCAAACTGTTCCATATCTCCGATGAGGAAATCTCCCGGCGAATTACTTTCGGCAATATCGGCCTTATCGACAGGCTTACATCAGAAGGAAAGAATGTGGCGGTCTACTTCGCGCATTGCGGCAACTGGGAATGGGCGCCGTCGATGACTCTCCATGTAAATCCCGAAAGCCTCAAGTACGTCGATTATTGTCAGGTATACCGTCCGTTGAGAAACAAGCTTTTCAACCTCCTTATGCTTGACGTCCGGAGTCGCTTCGGCTCCTACTCCTTTTCCAAGGCGACTGTGCTCCGCGATCTTATAAAATTGCGTCGGGAAGGCAAACTGAGCGTCACAGGATTTATGAGCGACCAGAAGCCGAGCCACGGCGATCCGACGGTCGTGACCCGATTCCTCAATCGTCCTACCGCATTCATCAGCGGCACAGAGCATCTGGCATCGAAGCTCGGCATGGCGGCGATCTACTGGGATACGGAGAAACTGAGCCGTGGGCATTACCGCATTACCTGCCGTCCGCTGACGGACAATGCGGCAGATATGGCGCCGGGGGAACTGACAAGGGCCTATGCCGCATTACTTGAGAAAACAATCCTTCGCAATCCTTCGATTTGGTTATGGACTCACAACAGATGGAAATATCCGGTTCATCAGAGTATATGAACGACATACGGCCCCTCGACGGCCAGCGCGTCGCCGTGATTCTTCTCAACTGGAACGGCGCGCGGCTGCTGCGGGAATTCCTCCCTCAGGTGGTGGCTACGACAGATACGTCTGTCTCGAGGATAATCGTGGCCGACAACGGATCGACCGATGATTCGATCGATTATATCCGTGAGGCTTTCGGCGACAGTGTTGCGATTCTGCGATTCCCCGAGAACTATGGTTTTGCCGAAGGGTACAACCGTGCGATAGCGGCTGCGCAGGGCTACGACTATATCGCTCTGCTGAATACCGATGCTGCCACGACACGGGGCTGGGACCGGACGCTTCTCGAATATATGGATTTGCATCCCGGTTGCGGCGCTTGTCAGCCGAAACTGCTGTCCTACCGGCAGAAAGATATGTTCGAATATGCCGGAGCCAGTGGTGGTTTTCTCGACCGCAACGGCTATCCCTTCTGCCGCGGACGCATTTTCGGTACATGCGAGTACGACCGAGGGCAGTACGACACACCGATGGAGGTCCATTGGGCGACGGGAGCCTGTTTATTTGTGCGCCGTAATGTATATCTCGAGGCTGGAGGCCTTGACCGTGATTTCTTCGCCCATATGGAGGAAATCGACCTCTGCTGGCGCATCCGTCTGGCCAGGTATACAGTAGCTGTTGTCCCGTCTGCAGTGGCATATCATCTTGGCGGCGGCTCACTGCCGGCTGAGAACCCACGGAAAACCTATCTCAATTTCCGCAACAATCTGCTTATGCTGCACAAAAATCTGCCCGATTCCGTGCGCGACAGGCGGTTGAACATCCGTCGTCTGCTCGATACGGTGGCCTGGGCCAAGTACGTACTGACATTCGACTTCGCAAACGCTTCCGCCATATGGCGCGCACATCGCGATTTCGCAAAGATGCGCGGAAAATACAAAACTCATCCTGACCGCGATCTTCTCGCAGAAACTCCCGAAAGCCGCGTCAACATTCTCGCGGCGTATTATCTCCGTGGCAAAAGGACATTCGCAAGCCTCGGTATCGGCTGAGAGTGCCTTTTGTCTGCGAATAATGAGATTTCCATTCTCTTTGCAAATATTAACAGAAAATCCCGCTAAATATTGCTAAAAACGCCAAACGGCACTTTGAGGTGCCAAAAAAACATCGAATTTTTTTTGTAAGTTGGAAACATCTTGTTAACTTTGCGATAGTTTTATGCGGAGAATCCGCATCGACCTTAGACATTTAATACCGTCAATAATAATCATAACAGCATAAAGGCACACTGCCTTCCGCACAAATTCAGAGTTAAA
>CABRLF010000254.1 GCA_902471685.1 uncultured Porphyromonadaceae bacterium | reverse complement strand
CGAGAGTGTGCGGGCGGCGCATAAGAAAAAAATCGGCAGGCCGTCAGCGACAAGGCGCAAAGGTCGTGAAATTGATGTTGACGGCTCACTCCGGAGACCGGATAATACTGACAAATACAGCGAAAAAGATGAAGAAGATTGATTACGGCTGACCGCACTGAGTCATACCATCCACCACACAAGCCGAAAAAAGGCGTTACCGTGGCTGGGTGTGTATCCCGGCCACATTCAAACACTGATTCTTATGAAAACTGCAAAAGACAAGTTTATGATTCTGAAAGGACGTGTCGTCCTCGCCGTTCTTATGATTCTCTGCTCTGTCGAGTTTGTCAGTGCCGCCGGCAACGGTCTGTCGGGCATCAACGAGGCTACGACGATGGTAACATCGTACTTCGAGCCGGGAGTGAAACTTATCTATGCGATCGGGGCGGTCGTGGGTCTTATCGGAGGCGTGAAATGCTACTCCAAATGGTCGAGCGGAGACCCTGACACCAGCAAGACCGCCGCGTCATGGTTCGGAGCCTGCATCTTCCTTATCGTGGCCGCCACAATTCTGAAGTCATTCTTCCTCTGATGTCCGAGTATTCCATCAACAAAGGCGTGGGGCGCAGTGTGGAGTACAAGGGTCTGAAAGCGCAATATCTGTTCATATTCGCCATCGGCCTTCTGTCCCTGTTCGTCCTGTTCGTGATAATGTATGTCGCGGGTGTCCCGCAATGGTTCTGTATCGGCTTCGCCGCAGTGTCTGCCTCGGCCCTTGTCTGGCTCACTTTCCGGCTTAATGCCAGGTTCGGGCAATACGGACTTATGAAGCTCGGCGCCGTGAGATACAGGCCGCGCTACATAATCAACCGGTTGCGAATCACACGCCTGATAAAAACGTGTAGGAAACAACATAATAGATAATAATGAGAAATACCCTGAGAGCAACGACTCTTGAATCGAAACTTCCCCTCCTTGCCGTTGAACACGGCTGCATCATCTCAAAGGACGCCGACATCACGGTGGCCTTTGAGGTGAGGCTCCCGGAACTGTTCACGGTTACATCAGCCGAATACGAGGCCATGCACTCGGCATGGTGCAAGGCGATAAAGGTTCTGCCGCATTTTTCGGTTGTCCACAAGCAGGACATATTCATATCGGAGAATTACCGGCCGGAATTGCAAAGGGAGGGACTGAGCTTCCTTGACCGCTCTTTCGAGCGCCATTTCAACGAGCGTCCGTACCTTGACCACAAGTGTTATCTGTTCCTGACCAAGACGACGAAGGAGCGGATGCGCCAGCAGAGCAATTTCTCCACCTTGTGCCGGGGACGCATAACCCCGAAGGAACTGAATCACGAGATGGTTGTGAAGTTCATGGAGAGTGTGGAACAGTTCGAGCGCATCATCAACGACACCGGATATATCGGTCTGCGCCGTCTGTCGGATGACGCGATTCTTGGCACTGAAACGACATCAGGCATCATCGAGAAATATCTTTCCCTCTCCATGTCGGATGTAACGTGTCTGGAGGATATGGATCTCTCGGCAAGGGAGATGCGTATCGGCGACAAGATGCTCTGCCTCCATACCCTTTCGGATACCGACGACCTTCCGGGCAAGGTCAGCACCGACAACCGATATGAGCGTCTGTCCACCGACCGCTCCGACTGCCGCCTGTCGTTTGCCTCCCCTGTCGGATTGCTCCTGCCGTGCAACCACATATACAACCAGTATGTGCTTATCGACTGCCACTACGAGAATCTTGCCCGCTTCGAGAAGACCGCCCGCAACATGAACAGTCTTTCCAAGTACAGCCGCAGCAATGCGATCAACAAGGAATGGATAGACCGTTATCTGAACGAGGCCCATTCATACGGGCTGACAAGCGTCCGGGCGCATTTCAATGTCATGGCGTGGAGCGACGACACGGAGGAACTGCGGCGTATCAAGAACGATGTCGGAGGTCAGCTTGCGACTATGGGGTGTATGCCACGGCACAACACCATCGACTGTCCGACGCTGTTCTGGTCTGCCATGCCGGGCAACGAGGCCGATTTTCCTGCGGAAGAATCGTTCTATACCTTCATAGAGCCGGCGGTGTGCTTCTTCACAGGCGAGACCAACTACCGTTCTTCGCTCTCACCATTCGGGATAAAGATGGTTGACCGTCTGACCGGGAAACCGTTGCACCTCGACATTTCCGACGAGCCTATGAAGCGCGGCATAACGACAAACC
>CABRLF010000253.1 GCA_902471685.1 uncultured Porphyromonadaceae bacterium | reverse complement strand
ATACAATATAATATGTATTATTCAGTAAACCCTACGTAGATAATAAAGAGATATCAGTCCTGCCGGGCGAAAATCTCCGATTGCATGAGAGCGCACGTTCGATAGGAATAGAATTCTCCGCCATGGATCTGGACGGCAATAGCAACGGTGTTTTCTCCTATAGACTGAAAGGGTTTGATTCGGACTGGATTACCATTTCTCCCCGCCGTCCGTATTGCCGCTATACAAATGTCCCTTCGGGTCATTTCACTTTTGAGGTAAGGTATACGGAAGACGGTAACTCCGAACCGCTGATGGAAGCTGCCCTCCCGGTCATCGTCATGCCCTATTTTTACAAGACATGGTGGTTTATTCTCCTTGCAGTTTTCGTGATCGGCGGCTCCATAACTTTGCTATATAATATAAGGGTACGCAATCTTAACGAGCGCAGAGTTGAGCTTGAGCGCATCGTGGCCGAGCGTACGAACGAAATTGAAAAACAGAAAATGCACGTCCAGCAACTGACCATGGACCGCATCTCGTTCTTCACTAATATTACCCATGAATTCCGTACGCCAATCACTCTTATTCTCGGTCCGGTAGAGAGGGCGCTTAAAGTCAGCTACAATCCTCAGGTAATCGAACAGCTCCATTTCGTGGAGCGTAACGCCAAATATCTTCTGTCTCTGGTCAACCAGCTGATGGACTTCCGTAAGGTTGAAAGCGGAAAAATGGAAGTTATGCGGACCCGCGGCAATCTGCGCAGATTCCTGAATGAACTCGCCGAAGTATTCAGGCCGATGATGAAAGAACGCGATATTGAAATCTCCTTTATCGACCGTCTGCCACGCCCTCTTCTCAGTTTCGACGAAGAAAATCTGCGGAAAGTGCTTATCAATTTGCTTGGCAATGCCATGAAGTTTACTTCAGAAGGCGGACAGATCACGCTCTACTCCACTCTGCTCCCTCCGGGAATGTGTGGAGGCCGTACCCATATTTATATAGGTGTGGCAGACAACGGCACGGGAATCAATCCCGAAGACATCGAGCATATCTTCGACCGCTTCTATCAGGGGACTTCCAAGATGAGTTATCCTGTTTCGGGCAGCTGCGGTTCCGGAATAGGACTATATCTCTGTAAAAGTCTTATAGACATCAACAACGGCCATATATCCGTGGTGAATAACCATAATGGCCGTGGATGTACATTCCGTGTTATTCTTCCTATTCCCGATGGAGAAACACCGGAACCGGACATCGAGAATGCGATCCCTGAACTTTCGAAGCAGATATCTGTTACCGAGAAATGTGCCGAGTCGAGCGCGATGAATCGTTACACGGTTCTGATTGTCGAGGATAACGACGATATGCGTGCATTTATCCGCACCATTCTTTCCGACCGTTTCAACGTGATGGAAGCACGCAACGGCGAGGAAGCTCTCAAGGCGCTCGCAGCCTGCGACACCGATCTGATTATTTCCGATCTGATGATGCCTGTCATGGACGGCATACAGCTGTCGAAGAAAGTGAAGGAATCATTCGAATACTCACATATTCCTTTCCTTATGCTTACCGCCAAGACTGGCCGCGAGCCACGTCTGGAGAGTTATCGTACGGGAGTCGACGAGTTTATCCTGAAACCGTTCGACGAAGAGATGCTTCTCGCCCGCATCGACAATATTATCTCGGCAAGGCGCCGTTATCAGGAGCGTTTCGCCGGACGCATGGAAGTGTCGAGTCTCGGAATCGTAGAGGAGTCGCGCGACAAGAAATTCATGGATCAGGTGATGAAAGTCATCGCTGAAAACTATGGCAACAGCTATTTCGAAATCGGAGATTTCGCGGAGACTCTCGGTGTAAGCCGCTCCCTTCTGAACAAGAAACTGCAAAGCCTCGCCGGCCAGTCGGCGGGTCAGCTCCTGCGCACATACCGGCTCAACACTGCACGCGATATGATAATGCGTAACCGCAGGACTCGGACTTTGAATATATCCGAAATTGCATATCAGGTAGGATTCAACGACTCTAAATATTTTACCCGTTGTTTCACTAAACAATTCAATATCAGCCCTTCTGCTATGATGAGTGAAAATTGAGTACACAATTATCCACCTTTTATACTCAATTATCCACCATTCGTTAACATTATTAAAGGTAATTTTGCGGAGATAAATCCGCAGGCATGAACTGCATCCTCTCCAAAGCCAATCAAAGCGAGAATTCTTTATAATACTCCCCGATTTTCAGACAGACACAATTATGGCGGTATGACGAACAATC
>CABRLF010000252.1 GCA_902471685.1 uncultured Porphyromonadaceae bacterium | reverse complement strand
CAAAAGTGTCCCAGTCTGCTCCGGCGCACTGTCCCAGTCTGCTCCGGTTTTTCCATCAACTTCAGGGCTTTCCTCAACTTGCATCGTCAATTGACATAATCAGTAAACTCAACGAGCACATTTCCCGACAGACCGGGACTTCAGTTCCCGCTATGGATATGGAGTATGTAGCGGGTTATAGAGGCGCACAGTTTATCGGAGTAATTTATGATGCTGTGCGCAAACAACAGACCATCGTGATTGAATATCAGTCGTTCAAGGCTCGTCAGCCGGAGGAATTGGTTGTCTATCCATATCTTCTGAAAGAATATCGCAACCGGTGGTTTCTGATTTGCGAGAAGTCAACCAATCGCGCTCCGCAAGTCAATATTTTTGCGCTTGACAGAATACATTCCGTTAAAGCGGATAAAGGACATCCTTTCAGGAAATGCGTCGACTTTGACCCGGAGCATTTCTTCGACGACACAATCGGAGTAACAAGACAGATTAGCGACAAGGCGCGTCGTGTCGTTATCAAGATTGACCGTCAGCAAGCTCCATACGTAGAATCGAAACCATTTCACAAGTCGCAGAAAGTGGAGCAACGGTTCCGTGACGGCAGCATCCAACTGTCATTGAAAGTAGTAATCAACAACGAACTTGAACGCTTGATTCTTGGTTACGGAGGTCATGCAGAAGTAATCGCCCCTCCCGAATTCCGAACACGCATTGCTGAAAGCGTCAGAATAGCCTCAGCGAGATATAAGCATTAGTCCGGAGAAAAGAAAGCCAATAAATCCCAGTCATCGGGAGATACAGCAATAACGTGGTCGTGAGCAACTAAACGGACAATGCCTTGCTGATTATCTGATTCTGTCTGCTCCGCACGTTGATATATCGGAGTAATTTCGATATTTCCATCACCATCCTTTGCTCCCCAAAGACCGTTGTCTGCTTGAAAAATGTTCAAAGGCGTCGATCCCGTAAAGTTCGGCTCGATTTCTGGCTTTGGTTGATATTTCCCCGGTTGATGTCGTCTTCGTTTAGGCATTCTGTAATGTAATTACGTTGGGACGTTTCAATGTTGTATAATCGGCATTCATTATCGCACCATTGGAATAGATGATACCGCGATGCTTTGCAATACCATGCTGGGCATGGATATGTCCGAAAAGATGAGCTTTGAGATTAGGAAGGGATGGAAGCCTTTCAAGGATTTCCTCCGACCCATAATTGATGCTGTCATCGAAATCAAGGATTCCGTATGCAGGAGAATGGGTGATCAGAATGTCGGTATCTTTGGGGATACGTGCATAGTTACGGCTTTGGCGGTCGGTCACGCAATCGCCCATGAACATAGGGACTCCATAGAATTTCAGCCCGTCAATCTCGATGCCGGAGTTACATAGGTAATGCACATTGTCATCGAGACCGTCGATATTGGCTCCATAGAGGCAGTCGTCATGGTTGCCGCAGATAAATATTTTGTGTTTGCATGGCAAGTCACAAAACCAGTTGAGGAAATCAATGGCTTCCTGTTCGATGCCCGCCATGCAGAAGTCACCTGAATGTACTACCACATCGGCCTCGGGTAAATCCCGAAGCCGCCGGTGGCAGTTGTGAGTGTCAGAAAGATGGAGTATTTTCATATTCAAATGTTGCTTTGACCGTCAGTACTTTTCAGAATATACATATCCGCGCCGTTTTCTTTCGACTCACCTTCATGCAGAGTTGGATGATGCAGAACGCAGAATACATCCGCATTTTGGAGCATATCATTGGAAAAACAGCCTAATAATGCGTATTTATTCTCGAATATGTTGTCTTCGCCATTCTCTGACGTACTGTCTATTTGAGAAAACACGATTATCGTGAAACCAAATCTCTCAGCCAGTTCCTTTAATTTATGGATTATCTTATCTCCAATTTCATTAAAGTTCTTGAATAGTTGGATATAATCTATAAGAATTACACGTACACCATCATCAACTAATTGCTTAGATTGACTCTTAATGTAATCAATCGTCAATGATGCAGTATCATCAATCTGTATCGGGGCATTTGAAAGTTTATTACTGATTTTCTGGAATATTCCGTCTATGCCACTTTCCAGCGGCCCGACAGCAGTAGATTGTGTTTTGCCCTCGCCAAACATGTGATTGCTCACCCACGCTTCATCAAAAATCCTGATTTCGTCGGGGGCTAACATCGAACGAACTATCCTCTTAGACATCATGGCTTTTGATAATTCCAATGAGAATAAAGCCACCGGCACGCCATCAAGA
>CABRLF010000251.1 GCA_902471685.1 uncultured Porphyromonadaceae bacterium | reverse complement strand
CGAGCCCTACAGGCTCTCACCGTGTGCTAAACATTTCGTATCGCCGCTACGCGGTTTCCTGTCGCTATCGCGACTATCTTTTATGGGTTGAAGAAACATCGTGCGTCCCGCATTTAACGCATCACTAATATGCCGCGATATCTTCTGTCAGAGAAAATATTTACATATAGTTTTTATGCCGTTAATGTTGGATATTACAAAAAATATTTGGATATTTGCAATGTATGCCTGTATTTGTTTCAGATACGTTACAATACCATGACATTGTCGCTGCGCGAAAGGTTTTTTTAATTTTACAATCAACAATTATTGTTTCGGTCGGTTATAAATTCAAAGGCTTTTTGAAATGCGACTCACAGTCGACGACGGCAGGCCTGTTCTTTTCAGTCACTTTTTAAATTAAAGAAATGATTACCAGGAAAGTTATCCAGACATTATATAAGAAATATCGCAAACGGCCCGAAAGTCCGGACTTCCTTGATATTCCACTTCTCTTTGATGCAGCCTCGCAGAATCACCATATCAGCATCGATATGGACGGCCCCGTCGATTCATTGGTTATCGGCAGCGTATCGCCGGATTCTCCTTTCCATCGCATTCCTCTGGAAAAGATACATGCAATAGTTCCTTTCGAGGAATGGGTGGCGATTGTTCTCCACTCTTCTATAATATTCCTGAATAAGAAAACTTCGGAGGTGAGCGTCAACGTGCGGCTGGAGCAGGATTCCCTTTTTGATCGTCTTTCGGGATTCTTCTCCAGGTAGAGGATTCATGTCGGATATAAAACAGATACAGAACGGAGGGCATATGACCCTCCGGGAACAGATAGCGCTGACAGCATCCCTGTCGGCGCCTGCTATCATTGCGCAGCTCTCAACCATCCTGATGCAGTATATCGATGCGTCGATGGTCGGACGGCTGGGTGCTTCCGAGTCGGCGTCCGTCGGACTTATGAACAGCAGTCTGTGGCTTTTCTGGGGTGTATGCTCGATGGTGACGATGGGATTTTCGGTACAGGTGGCGCATCGTCTCGGTGCGCGCGACGGCTCCGGTGCACGGGCGGTGCTCCGGCAGGGGATTGTCGCATGCGCCATCGTCGGCGCGCTGGTGGCCGCTATCGGTGTGGCAATCGCGCCTTTTCTGCCTCACTGGCTCGGCGGTGACGACGGTATCTGCGGCGGTGCCACGGTCTATTTTGTCACTTTCGTGTCCGCTCTGCCGATTCTGACAATGAACTATCTTGCCGGAGGAGTCCTCCGTGCTGCCGGAAACATGAAGGTGCCGGGTCTGCTGAATGTGCTCATGTGCGTGCTTGATGTGATATTCAATTTCTTCCTCATTTTCCCCACAAGGGATGTGACTTTTGCCGGCATGACAGTCTCGATGCCCGGCGCCGGACTCGGTGTCCGCGGCGCAGCTCTCGGAACCATTGCCGCTGAATGCATTATCGCCGCCATGATGATGTACTGGCTTGTGCGTCGTCAGCCCGACATGTGTCTGACCGGAGAGGAGGCCCGCAAGTCCTATCGCCCGACAAGGACCGTGATCGGCCGTGCTGTCCGTATCGGATCTCCGATGACTCTGGAGCATGCCATATTCTGCGGCGCGCAGATTACCGTGACGATGATTGTTGCGCCGCTCGGCTCGGTCGCTATTGCAGCAAATGCTTTTGCGGTGACTGCGGAGAGTCTGTGCTACATGCCCGGGTTCGGAATCGGCGAGGCCGCGACCACACTTTGCGGACAAAGCTATGGTGCAGGGCGTTACGACCTTGTGAAGCGTTTCGCATGGCTCACAACTGTGCTCGGCATGTCGGTGATGACCATCATGGCCGTGATTATGTTTCTCTGCGCCAGGCCCATGATGGATATAATGACGCCCGTTGAGGCTATCGCTGCACAGGGAACCGAGATATTGAAGATCGAGGCTTTTGCCGAGCCTATGTATGCGGCCTCGATAGTTGCATATGGCGCGTTCATAGGCGTCGGAGATACTCTGCTTCCGGCAGTGATGAACTTCGGCAGCATATGGCTTGTGCGCATTCCTCTCGCTGCGATAATGGCACCAGCGATGGGATTGCGCGGAGTATGGATTGCCATGTGCATCGAACTCGTTTTCCGCGGACTGATTTTCTTATGGCGCCTGGTCTCCGGACGCTGGCTGCAGACCGGCAAAAAACTCCGGCCCACCTCTCCCGAGGGCGAAGGCTGGCTTGATCAGGGTTAAGAAACGGGCATTTCTATTTTACCGCAAATTTATTCAGTAAAATGCCTCAAATTTATTCAGTGGAATACTTAAGTACATGACAAAAATTTGAAAACATCGAATTTAGGTGTATAGCTCTGACG
>CABRLF010000250.1 GCA_902471685.1 uncultured Porphyromonadaceae bacterium | reverse complement strand
GAAAATAGCCAAACTACATCTGCTCTTCGAACACGCAGGACTCAAACCTGGTGACCGCATAGCATTCTGCGGCAAAAATTCCGCCCACTGGGCAATCGCAGCTCTCGCATCGCTCACCTACGGCACAGTCACCGTTCCGATTCTGCACGACTTCAAGCCCGAGAACGTACATCATCTCGTAAGCCACAGTGAAGCACGACTTTTGTTTGTCGAACAGGGAACATGGGAAAGCCTCGATCATACCAATATGCCGAATCTCGAAGGCGCTATCCTTATCAACGACTACAGTCTGCTTTTCGCCCGCAACAAACGGCTGACTGCCGCGCGGAATAACCTGAACAAACTGTTCGGTCTCAAATTCCCTAACAGATTCACTCCCGGGAATGTGGTATACAGTCCGGAAAACAAGGACGCCACAGCCGTAATCAACTACACATCCGGCTCAATGGGTTTCTCCAAGGGTGTGATGCTGTCGTACAATGCTTTATGGTCGAACATCCAGTATTCAATCGACGGACTTGATTTTCTTCATCCCGGCGACGGTATGGTGTGCATGCTTCCGCTGGCACATATGTTCGGCTTCACTATCGAGATGCTCCATCCTTTCGTAAAGGGGTGCCACATTTATTTCCTCACACGAATACCATCTCCCAAAATCATACTTCAGGCTTTCGCCGAGGTTAAACCGAAACTTATTGTAGCAGTCCCGCTCATCATCGAGAAAATAGTCAAGACGAAAGTCTTTCCTGTCCTTGATAAACCGGTGATGAGATTCATGATGCACATTCCTGTGCTCGACCATCGTATTCTTAAGAAAATCAGGCATAGTCTTATAATGGCATTCGGAGGACAGCTCAAGGAACTTATTATCGGGGGTGCCGGGCTCAACAAAGATGTCGAGGCATTTCTGAGAAAGATAAGATTCCCCTACACCGTGGGCTACGGCATGACCGAATGCGGACCGCTGATTGCCTATGCTCCCTGGAATATAAACCGCCCCGCTGCGGCCGGACGGGTTGTAGACCGCATGGAAGGACGGGTCGACTCACCCGACCCCATCCATACACCGGGAGTGCTATGGGTTCGCGGCGCCAACGTCATGAAAGGTTACTACAAGAATCCTCAGGCCACAGCAGCCACCTTCGACAAGGACGGGTGGATGAACACCGGCGATATCTGCACCATTGATGCCGACGGGTTCATCTACATACGCGGCCGCGACAAGAGCATGATTCTCGGTCCTTCCGGTCAGAATATTTATCCCGAGGAAATAGAGCAGGTGCTCAACAATCTCCCCTATGTGGCCGAGTCGCTCGTTGTAGAACGCGACGGGAAACTAATCGCCCTCGTACATCCCGACGTCGAGACAGCATCCAAGGACGGTCTTTCAGGCGCACAGATCGACAAGATAATAAACGACAATATCAAACTGGCGAATACCAAACTCCCGTCTTACAGCCAGCTGGGCGGCTATAAGATTTTCCAGGAGGAATTCGAGAAGACGCCGAAGCGCTCCATCAAGCGCTATCTGTACCAGCATTAAGAGCCGGTACCCAATTCATACACTCCCTCGCTTTTATGTTTAGGAAGCGAGGGATTTTTTAGCATTTATATACATAAAAAACAGAGCGCGGAAAGTATGATTTCTTGATTTTTTTTGTAACTTTGCACTCACACATAAAACAAACGCCAAAATTTTACATAGTCAAAACTATAAATATTCCATATAACCCACGATTACAAACGTTATGAGTAAAGAAAAAAAATTCTTGACCTGCGATGGTAATCAGGCCGCAGCTCACGTAAGCTACATGTTCTCGGAAGTTGCCGCCATCTACCCCATCACCCCGTCGTCGACAATGGCTGAATATGTTGATGAATGGGCAGCAGCAGGCCGCAAGAACATCTTCGGCGAAACAGTACTTGTGCAGGAAATGCAGTCCGAAGGCGGCGCCGCCGGCGCAGTACACGGCTCACTTCAGGCAGGTGCTCTCACTACCACCTACACTGCGTCGCAGGGTCTCCTGCTTATGATCCCCAACATGTACAAAATCGCGGGTGAGCTTCTCCCCAGCGTTTTCCATGTTTCGGCACGCACCATCGCCAGTCATGCTCTCTCTATATTCGGTGACCATCAGGACGTTATGTCGGTCCGCCAGACCGGCTTCGCCATGCTCTGCGAAGGCTCCGTTCAGGAAGTGATGGATCTCGCCGGTGTAGCTCACCTCTCGACCATCAAGGCTTCGGTACCTTTCGTCAACTTCTTCGACGGTTTCCGCACCTCGCATGAGATTCAGAAAATAGAAATGATCGAGCAGGACGACCTCGCTCCGCTCCTCGACCGCAAGGCACTGGCCGACTTCCGCGCCCGCAGATCGGAAGAGCGTCG
>CABRLF010000249.1 GCA_902471685.1 uncultured Porphyromonadaceae bacterium | reverse complement strand
AACCGCTCTTCCGATCTATCACCAAGGGTGTCCAGATCCGGGTTGACAAAGGTTCCGTATATCCTTCTGCCGAGGATGCCAATATGGCAAACCAGCAGAACGAAGGGAAATAATATCGACCCCGACAGCCTGCCATGGCACAGCTGAACGGCATAGGAAAGAAAACCATCATTGCGTTGCGCTCGCCGAAAGGCCGCGACGTAATGATGTTTTTGCTTTTTGTAATTATTTCTGCCGGTCTGTGGGCAGTTCTGTCGCTTAACGAAGAGGAACAGTTCGACTTGCGTATGCCGGTGCGCATCACTCACGTTCCCGACTCGATAACTCTCATTTCCACCGGCCCCGAGACTCTCAGCACCAGCATTACGGCAACGGGCACCACCCTGATGCGTATGACTCTCGGCAAAGTACCGACCGTCGACATAGATTTCCGCGCTTTCCGCAGCGGAGACTATATCCACCTGACATCCACCGATCTCAAAGGTCTTGTGCGCACGGCGACCGGCGGCTCGCAGGTTACAGTCGTCTATCCCGATTCACTTACCATACCGTTCACCACCAGCGAGGGCTTCAGAATGCCCATAACTATAGACGCACGGGTGGTTGCCGGCCCTCAGTCTGCGCTTGTCGGGCAGCCAAGAATCTCGACAGATTCTGTCACTGTATATCTGGCACCGGATCAGATGGCGGATCATTTTGAAGCCGTCACAACTGAACCCATACGCATGCTCGGCATCAATAAGACCACTACAAGGCGCGTAAAACTGATCGGCCCGGCACATGCACGTGTAATCCCGGACAGCATCGACATCACATTCGAGGCAGAACCCCTTATTTTCAAAAGCCGAAAAGTGGTGATAGAGCCTATCAATGTCCCTCAGGACATGAAACTCATCACTTTCCCTGCGCAGACAGATGTATTCTATATGCTTCCTACAAGCCAGTATAAAGCCGGAGGCACACACTTCAGGGTAGTTGCCGACTTCAAGACAATAAAACCGGGCGACGATAAGGTTCAGCTTACCATCACGGACGTGTCCCAGAATCTGCGCAACGTCCATCTTACCACCGACAGCGCGGAATACATCATCGAGCGCCATGCAGCAGAGAAATAAGACTCTGATAGCTATCACAGGCGGTATCGGATCCGGCAAATCGGTCGTATCGAGGATTCTGCGCATTCTCGGCTACGAAGTTTTCGACTGCGATACCGAGGCAAAAGCGCTTATGGACGCCGACTGCGCAATCCATAAGCGACTGAACGACGAAATTGACAGGGAAATAGTCCACGACGGTATCATAGACCGTCGGCGCCTCGCCGACATAGTATTTGCCGATGCCGAAAAACTTGCCGTACTCAATTCGATAGTCCACGGAGCTGTGCGCCGCCGGATCGAAGAATGGAAATCTGATTCCCAATCCTCACTTGTCTTTGTAGAAACAGCTATTCTCTTCCAGAGCGGACTCAACGAAGACGTCGATTATGAACTGAGGATTACAGCACCCGAAGACATACGCATCCGGCGCGTCATGGCACGTAATTCCCTTACCGCCGAGGCCGTCCGAGCCCGTATTGAATCACAGCGCTTCACACCGCCTCTGGATGCCGTCATTCCTCCAGTAATCACTATCTGCAACGACGGCATCACGCCTGTCCTTCCTCAGACAGAAGAAATACTGCGAAATTTCAGCTGATTCATTTACTCCGGAGAACAGACAACCAGTATTTTTTCTCCATTTGCACCGGTGATACCGTAAAGCCTCAGAGATCCACCGTCGCGGACTTTGAGTTTCGCCCGCAGAGCGTCGGCACTCATTCCGAAATTACGTGCCGCCACATTTATAACCGGATAATCTTTGGCAAAACCTTTGATTACGCGTGAGGCATAGGGGAGGACCTTAAGCACACGGTAGCATGCGCCCGGAAACATCTCCGGACACACTTTTGATGCAAAAACACGGGTATTCGAATGGAACATCGACAGGCTCCATCGCCTGGCGACAACTTTGAATGCGCCTGTTTTCATCAGTTCGGGATTAGGCTCACAGATGAAATCCCCTTCTGCGAAATTTTCCGCAACAAGCGGAACAGGAGCCGAGCGTTCCTCCTCCGCAGTGAATGAAAAAGTCGTGGCAGAATGATCGGGATGCAAGGTAACTGATTCGATAAGCGTAGGTGCCTGAGCTTCGGGATTAAAAACGACTGTAACAAGAAGCTCCTTGCAGTCTGTCACAGTCCCTACAGCCATCACGGCCTCCGGAGCCGGATTGACCGCCGCTATCGTATGGCTCACATCAAGCATCGGCGAAGCCTTGATAATCAGCATCCGGCAAATTTTTGCAAGCTTCGGCAACATCGCAACCACATCCGGCTCACAATCCGAGAGAGCGCCACCGCCGAGCCGTTT
>CABRLF010000248.1 GCA_902471685.1 uncultured Porphyromonadaceae bacterium | reverse complement strand
CCTTCTCATACGCCAGCACCTCCGCGCCGGGATAACGGTCATTGCGCAGAAAAGAATCGATGAAGGCTCCTTGTCCGGCAGACGGTTCCAGAATACTTTTTATCTCGACACCTGAATATTTGAGCGAATCGGAGATGGCATCCACGATGCGGTTGTCGGTATAAAATGCTGTCAGCACCGAGGCCTTCAACGAGTCCATATACCGGGCAAACTCCCTATCGTCCTTGGAATAGTCGTGGATAAGGCGGCGCAACTCAACAGTCGGAGCAAACAGCTCGATGTCCGATTTGCTCCACTTGGCGGCATCGGCTAACTCATTGGCATCATTGAGGATGCACTTCAACCCGCCGAACCCGGCATACTTCCGCAGTATCTCACGCTCTTCGGCACTCTGCGCCGTGCGTCCCGCGACACCAAGACGAAAGGCAAGCCTTATCGCCTCGATGTTGTCGCGCATGGTCTGTAATCTATTGTACGCCATTGTCGCTCATGAAATTAACAATGCGTCCAACGACAACATTATAGTTAGTATCAAGTTCGTGTCGGTCAATGCCGATAATACTCGCGTCGAACTCTTCAAAGAGGTCGGGAATCTCTGTTAAGGCCCGTATAGTCCAGTATTCCATCGCTTGTTCTGAATCAAGTTCAAAATTATCACTGTAATTTTCCATAAGAATTTCAGTAACGATATCATACTGGGACAGTCCCACATTTTGAAAAAGCGTATCTTCGGCTATCTCCAATGCTTCAGGGACAAGTTTGCCGGCCAGACGCTGCTCATAAAAAGCATTTTCGGCATCTATTACATTTTGTACTACCTGATGTGTATCGGGGTCAAGCATGAACTTGTTGGTAACAAGAAATCCCAACAGTTTCCGCATGAAAAAATCGAGGTCGTATCTTGCTGTAAAATCGTGTATTTCTTTCATTGGTATTAAGATTTAGGTCATTTTCAATAGGTGTCTCAAAGCCGGGTCTGCGGCTATACGGAGTTTTTCATCCTCCACTATCTGCTTTACATCAGCTTTCACCTGTTCATAGTTGCGCTGAATCTCGGTTCTCATCTTGAATCGCTCAGGAGTATTGTCTTCAAAGTCGGTGAGAATTGGAATCGGCTGATACCTGCTTTCCTCTGCCGCCACTTGTTTTCCGTCAATGTCAATCTCGGCATGGAAGATTTTTTGCTTGATACGCTCGTCGATATTATCGCAGACCGCGCCGACAAACATTCCTTGTGTGAGTGTTGAAATCTTACTCGGAGGTATGAGAGCATCCATCTGGGTATTGAATGAATGACTTACGTCCTGACGGTTTATGCTCATGGATTGCCGTTTCTGCAATACTTTTCCGAATCGGTCCGAGAGCGTTTTTGCCGTGTTTCCCACAACCTGCCCCGAGAAGATATTTCCGACGGTGTTCATAACTACCGCCGCTTCCGGCTTACCATAGTCTCGTTCCAACTGAGAAAAGTCCTGAAAACCGAGACAGACCGCTACCTTGTTACTTCGAGCCGTGGCAATGAGATTATCGAGTCCCTTGAAGTATATGGTCGGTAGCTCGTCTATTATCACTCCTGATTTGAGTTTTCCCTTTTTGTTGATGATTTTTACGATACGGGAATTGTATAGACCGAGAGCCGCCCCATAGATATTCTGGCGGTCGGGATTGTTGCCGACACAAAGGATTTTGGGATCATCAGGATTATTTATGTCAAGGGTGAAGTCATTTCCCGTCATTACCCAGTACAACTGAGGAGAAATCATTCTTGACAACGGTATCTTGGCTGATGCTATCTGTCCTTGGAGCTGCTCCGCCGCTCCTCCCTGCCATGCGTCAATGAATGGAGAGAGATAGTTTTCAAGTTCCGGATATGATGTCAGTATCGGAAATATGTCCTCATATCTACGGTTTAGCAATTCGATTGCATGAGGGAACGTGCAATGGATTCCGTTCTTGTAAATCTTTAGAAAATAAATAATTGCAGCGAAAAGCACGATTGGGGATTCCACAAAGAAGTCGCCTTGTTTTTGTACCCACGTCCGGTTGAGATTCATCATTATCGTGTAACTGCTCTCATAGGCATCGGCGATGTCATTGAGAAATGCCGGATGCAACGGATTACAGCGGTGACTTCGTTCCGGATCGTCAAAATTGATGGCATAGAATTTGGGCTTTTTACCCTTGTAGCCTTTGGGGAACAATCGCAAATGGTTGTATGCAATGGTTGACAGGTCAGGCCACTTGAAATCATAGATATATTGCGAATAACCTTTCTCAATCTGCTGACGTATAAACGAATTGATAACAGCATAAGACTTTCCCGAGCCGGGAGTGCCGAGTACTATTGTCGCCCTGAAAGGATTCACCACGTTTATCCATCCTCTATGCCACTTCTTTTTATAATAAGATCGGA
>CABRLF010000247.1 GCA_902471685.1 uncultured Porphyromonadaceae bacterium | reverse complement strand
GACGCTCTTCCGATCTTGCCGGACTTACATTTAATCGTTAACTTTGCCACCTGAAAAGGATTTATATAAGAAAAGGAATCGTATATCCGGTTTTCAAAGACAAACAAAACACATGGACCAAAAAGAAACATTCAGCGGGCTTACAAGCAGGGAAGTGGAAGAGAGCAGACTTAAACACGGCTCAAATGTTCTGACTCCCAAAGAACAAACTCCGTGGTGGAAAGAATTCCTCCATAAATTCTCCGATCCTCTTATCATTATTCTGCTTGTTGCCGGTTTGTTGTCGATAGGTATAGCTCTATACGAATATTTCAGCCTCGGGCACGGATGGGCTGTATTTTTTGATCCGGTCGGGATTTTTATAGCGATAATGCTTGCTACCGGACTGGCGTTCATTTTCGAGCAGAAGGCCAACAAGGCTTTCAAGATTCTCAATAAGGTGAACGACGATGAACTGGTGGAGGTGATTCGCGACGGTCAGACTACGATGATTCCTCGGCGGGAAGTCGTAGTAGGCGATATAGTCCGTCTTAATACCGGCGATGAGGTTCCGGCCGACGGCGTTCTGCTGAATGCAGTTACGCTCTGCGTCGATGAATCTTCGCTAACCGGCGAGCCTTTGTGCCGCAAGACTGTCGATCCGGAGCTTTTTGATCCGGAAGCCACGTATCCGTCGAACTATGTGCTCCGTGGTACAAAAGTCATGGAAGGACATGCTCTGATGAAAGTGGAGAAAGTCGGCGATGCAACAGAGATGGGCAAGGTTTTCGAGGAAGCACAGATCGACGACTCCGTCCGTACTCCGCTCAACGAACAGCTTGACCGTCTCGCCCGACTCATATCCGATGTAGCATATATCATCGCGGCACTTGTAATTGTCTGCCAGCTAATCAATTTTCTCGGCTGGGACATGTGGCAGTCGTGGATTATGGTTTTGCCGGTCTCTGTCTTCTTCTGGCTGGTAATCAATAAATTCAAAAAATGGAGCAGGGCAACCTGTGTGATCACAATCTTTGTGTTCGGCGCCGCATTCCTGGCTGCCGTAATGGGCGCGTTTGCCATGATACACGGTCATGCGGATGCCGAAGGATGGTCCGATCTGCTGTCGCATACCTTGCGAACGCTTATGGTGGCGGTGACTCTGATAGTAGTTTCCGTTCCCGAGGGTCTGCCGATGTCCGTGACTCTCTCGCTTGCCTACAGTATGAGCCGGATGCTCAAGACGAATAATCTTGTGCGCCGTATGCATGCATGCGAAACAATGGGCGCAGCAACGGTGATCTGCACCGACAAGACCGGAACTCTCACGCAGAACCGTATGCAGGTAGCCGACGCGGTCTTTTTCGGCTCTCCCTCCGACGAGTTGATCGAAACCGGCATAGCAGTCAATTCCACCGCAGAACTTGACCGTAAGGACGACAAAATCGAGGTCGTTGGAAATCCGACGGAGGGCGCTTTGCTCCTGTGGCTTGACTCCAGAGGTATTGACTATCAGAAATGCAGGATGTCGGTCCGTATACTTCAGGAACTGCCTTTTACGGCTGTCAATAAGTATATGGCTACTGTTGCCGGACTTGGCGACGGCAAGAAATATCTTTTCGTCAAAGGTGCGCCCGAGATTGTGTTTGCGCTCTGCCAGAACACTCCCGGAGTAACTCGGGCTGAACTCGACTCGCTTCTTGCAAAATATCAGGGTCAGGCCATGCGCACTCTCGGCTTCGCTTATCAGCAGCTCGAAGGAGATGAAGAAGTTATTTCCAATGGTGTTGTGACTGCCGGCGCCCTTACTTTCCTCGGCGTGGTGGCTATTTCCGATCCGGTAAGGCCCGAGGTCCCGGCATCGATGGCAGAAGTGCTCGGCGCTGGAATCAAGGTGAAGATTGTCACCGGCGACACTCCGGGCACAGCTACAGAAATCGGACGCCAGATAGGCTTGTGGAATGACCGTACCGACGGCGGACGCAATATTATCACCGGCCCCGAGTTGGCGGCGCTGCCGGATGAGGAACTCCGGCGCCGGATAGAGGAAATCAAGATAATAGCACGTGCCCGGCCTCTGGATAAGAAGAGGCTTGTGGAGAGTCTTCAGGCCAATGGTGAGGTTGTGGCTGTCACCGGCGACGGGACGAACGACGCTCCGGCCCTGAAAGCCGCTCAGGTCGGCCTGTCGATGGGCGACGGAACATCCGTTGCAAAAGAGGCTTCTGATATTACAATCATCGATAATTCGTTCTCCTCGATAGGACGCGCAGTGATGTGGGGGCGTTCGCTATACCGCAACATACAGCGTTTCCTCCTTTTCCAGCTCACGGTCAATGTGGCAGCCTGTCTGCTGGTGCTCTTCGGGTCATTTATCGGAGCTGAATCGCCGCTGACGGTAACTCAGATGCTTTGGGTGAACCTGATTATGGACACTTTCGGCGCTATGGCTCTCGCCT
>CABRLF010000246.1 GCA_902471685.1 uncultured Porphyromonadaceae bacterium | reverse complement strand
CGCCGATTCACGTGCGCGGATTGCAAGTATGGCTTCTTCGCGGGCCATGCTCCCCTCTTCTGTACGCGATATTGCAAGACCGGCATCACGGCCGCTTTTCTTTGCAAGCTCTATTTCCTCGGGCGTGGAGTCGGACTGATCAGGGAGAGGCGGCTCGGGAGCTTTGCAGAACAATATTACGGCTGTGACGATAGCAGCAAGGATAGACAAAGCCATCGTGCGCCGCATCAGAGCAACACGACGGCGAGTGCGGCGCAGGCCTCGGCGTCGTCGAGGGCGTTGTGGTGATGTCTGAGAGTTATTCCGAAGTACTGGCATAGAGAATCAAGAGATTTGGATGCGCACATTCCGCGCGGTATCGATTTGCGGGCCGCGACAAGAGTGCACAGGAATTGCGGAGGAGTTTCAAGTCCGTAGATTTTACAGGCCTCCCGTATACAGTTTGAATCGAAACGGGCGTTATGTGCCACCAGAGGAAGATCTTCAAGCCATTCACTCCATTGGCTCCATACCGTACCGAACGATGGTGCATTCCATGTATCCTCGTCGGTGAGCCCATGGACGCGGGTACAGAAATACGAATAATAATCCGGTTCGGGCCGGACGAGCGAGTAACGGCGGTCGACAACGAGACCGTCGCGTACCTTGACAGCCCCGATGGCGCATATGCTTGATGGAGAGCCGTTGGCAGTCTCGACGTCTATGGCGATGAAATTATCCATTGGCACCGGTCAGTTTAGCAGCCGCGTCGCGCACTCTTTCCATAAGCCAACGGGGAGTGGAAGTAGCACCGCAGATACCCACGGTACGGGCTCCCCTCAGCCATTCGGAACGCACGTCGGCCTCGTCGGAGACAAGATATGTGCGCGGATTTACTGCAAGGCAATGATTGAAAAGTACTTTGCCGTTGCTGCTCTTAGCGCCTGCGACGAAAAGCACAACATCATTGTTGCCGGCAAAAGTGCGCAAATGCCCTACTCTGCCGGCAACGCTTCGGCAGATCGTGTCGAAAGATACGAATTCCACACCCGGCTGAAGGCGCCGCTTTATCTCGCCGATCATAGCCTGGAAACCTTCAAGCGACTTGGTAGTCTGGGAATAGAGAGCTATAGGACGGCTGAAATCCACTTTCTGAAGGCCGTCGATATCCTCTACCACAATGGCCTTACCGTCGGTCTGGCCGACAAGCCCGTTGACCTCGGCATGACCGAGTTTGCCATAAATCACTATCTGAGTGTCGGAGTCCGGAGTCGAATCATAGAGTGCCTTGATTCTCTGCTGCAACTTCAGAACCACCGGACATGTGGCATCTATAATTTCGACATTATTGCGCTTTGCAAGTTCATAAGTCGACGGCGGCTCGCCGTGGGCACGCAAAAGCACTTTCACATCGTGAAGAGAGCGAAGATCGTCGTGGGCAATGGTTACGAGACCTTTCTTCCGGAGACGTTCCACCTCACCGGAATTGTGGACTATATCGCCGAGGCAATATAGATGACCGCAACGGTCCAGTTCTTCTTCTGCCTTCCGTATAGCTGTGACAACGCCAAAGCAGAATCCCGAATCCGGGTCGATTTCTATCGAAAGCATCAGCTGGCAATGGCTTGGTTGAACAGACTCAGGATCCATGCATCCTGTTCTTCAAGAGTCATGGTGCTGTTATCGAGCGAAATGGCATCATCGGCACGACGAAGAGGGCTCTCGGCTCGTGTCGTGTCTATATGATCGCGGTGAACTACATTCGCAAGCACGTCTTCATAAGACACATTCGAACCGCCGGCGACAAGTTCCTTGAATCGGCGCTGTGCACGAGTCTCGGCCGATGCGTCAACAAAAACCTTAAGTTCAGCATCGGGGAAAACAACTGTGCCGATATCCCGGCCGTCCATAACAATACCACGGCTGCGTCCCAGTTCCTGCTGCATGGCTACAAGAGCATGGCGCACTTCGGGGATTGCAGCGACAGGCGATACGGCATTCGACACGCGCAGACGCCGAATCTCACTCTCTACATCAGTCCCGTTGAGCATTGTATGCTGCTTGCCGTCGGGCTGAACGGCAAAATCGATATGGATGTCGGGCAACGCCGCAATGATGCGTTCAGCATCGGGATTGCCGTCTGCAGAAATCATTCCGTAATCGAGCGCATAGAGAGTCACGGCACGGTACATCGCGCCGGAATCAATATATCTGTATCCTACGGCAGCGGCAAGACGCCGTGCCATAGTGCTTTTGCCGGACGAGGAGAATCCGTCGATGGCTATTATTATCTTCTTTTCCACTTCAGTTTAAAATATCGTTCAGGTTACATGAAAGATTGAACATAAATGTTGTGACACCGGTATGTGGCTGTGCCAAAGCTATATTTACCGACAGATTACTGAGCATAAGACCCGCGCCCAGCGAGAAGCCGGACAGCAGATTGCGTGAATAAGTACTCATGTCTGTACGCGTTTTATAATTATATCCGAGCGAGATATAATAATTCGGGCTATTTATCAGGTCTGCCCCGAAAACAAGATGTCTGAAAAGATTCGAAGAAAACTTAT
>CABRLF010000245.1 GCA_902471685.1 uncultured Porphyromonadaceae bacterium | reverse complement strand
TGCGCAAAAGCGCATCAGCCTCCCGTTCACTCATTCTATACCCACGGAAATATTTTTCACCGGGCAGTTTTCTATGACCGTAGCCCAGATATGGCCAGTGGCGGCGAGAATCATGCAGGGTCTCATGGTGCTTGATAATAAGAACGGCTCTCTCAAACGGAGGCAGCTCCATAATGTCCCGCTTTGCGGCGAAAGCCGGCGATGTGACGGTCAACGCCACTATCGCCAAAAGGAATATCAGGATTTTTCTCATCGGATAATCGGAGTTACAGGACCTACAATCGGGTCGATGATTTTGCCGCCGTCATCGTCGCTGCTGTCCTTGCCGTTGAACTCGAAGGTCTGCTCCCACGGGGTCGAATTGAAGTTGTTTTCAATCACAATCAGGAGTTTATGAGTTTGAGAGGATTTTGCAGTATATGTCAGGCGGAAGGTCTTGCTTTCGAGAAGCACGCGGTCGTTGTTGACCAGTACCGGGCCGTCAACGAGTTTTAGAGTGCCTTCGCCGTCATATTGGAAATAGCGGATGGTGTAGAGGGTGTTGGAGTAGTTGCCCTCCGGCTTTATCTCAAAACGCAGTTCCACTGTCTGCCCCTGCTTGATTTTGTCGCCGTAGGGCATCACTTCCACTGTGAACGGATAAGACTGCTGCACATCAAGGTCATCGGAACATGAAGTGAGCGCGAGGACGATTGCAAAAAGAGCTATCCAGAACCCGAAGAACCGGGCAGGAGTAAGGCGCATTGCGCCAATCTTATTGAGGATTGTATTCATAATTCAGAGTCTTAATTTTGAATTGTAGGAAATTTTAGGCTGTGTAGCCATCAGGTGGTCATTCAGATCCTTGTGGTCGGGATATAAAGCCGATTTGTCAGCTACCTTGTCGCCGAACTCCCGGCGAAGTCTTGAAAAGGCGTTTCGCCCTGCATCGTCATTGTCGAGATAGCACAGAATCAGGGAGTAATCCGAAAGAGGCGTTATCGCCTTGCCGACATTGGCAACCGAGTTAAGCACCACCGAATCCACACCGTCATTGAAGCCCAGCCTCTCAGCGGAAAGGAAGTCGATGAATCCCTCGAACACGTTGCATCTTGCATTTCCACCGGTGATATGCGATATTGCCTTCGGAGGATAAGAGAGCTTGGCAAACGGATTGCGCAGCTCAAATCCATGTTCGACATTCTCAAAGCCGACTGCATAATAATCCCTGCCGTGCAAACGGTAATCGACTTGAACACAATACTGTCGGGCCAGATTCTCCGGGATTCCGCGCCCCGCAAGATAGTTAAGCAACCTCCGGGAACACAGCGGCCCCACCTCGAAATTCTCAAATGCCGGTTCCGGTCTGACTTTCGGCATTGGCTCCGGTCTGTAACCGTCGGGCATCGGGATTTTCATAATCTGCGAGATATATTCAGCCTGTCTGACGAAATCGTCACTTCCAATCATCTCTCCGGCAAGAGTGAATATGTCGCCACCTTTCCCGATACCATAGTCGTACCACAGATTATTGTAGCCGATATGCAGGGAGGCTTTTCTCTCACTGCGGTACGGAGCCAGAAACCAGAATCCCTTGCGGTCTTTCCCTTTCATCTCCGCGCCTAAATGCAGCATGAAATCGAGCAGGGATATACTCTTGAAATATTCCTTGTCCATGCCTCACATACGGAATTTTCGTTGCGGCTTCGGCGCATCCGGCTCATAACGAATGTCAACCTTGCGGATGGCAGACATTTCAGAGGCGATAAATCGGTTCAGTTCCGACATACTGCAACTGCCCGTAATCGCGTGTGCAAGGTCATATATTCCGCCGTAAGCTCCTGATTTTATATCACGCCAAAGATTTGTTTCCGTGTTTATTACCATAGTCGCGGTGTGATTGTCGTCGTATGGAGCATTGTAAATGCGCAGATTGCCGTCGGCCGATACCGGATGTTCCTGTCCAAGAGCTTTCATAAACTCTGTAAGCGAAATGTTTTTTATATCGAGGTCTATTATTGTCGGCATGGATTATTCGATTGTGAGTTTAACGTGTACCCCGAACTGGGTCAGGGAATGGCCGGTGTCGTTGCCGAACACGAACCGTTCCTTTACATGGGCGCCGAGTGCCAGCCTGTCCGAAAGATAAAAGTCAGCCGACAGAGTCAACGCGCCGCCATAGATGAAGGCGTCACCGTTCTTTATTGTAGAGCCGTCGGAAAGTATATGTTTACTCCAGTTGACCGTCTCATATCCGCCGAGAGCCGACACGCCTCCATAGAGATGGAAGGTCTGCGAGTAGTCGCTGACGATATGGAGATTATACCCGACCTCTCCCGTGAACTGCGCCACCGGGATGCGGCCCTTCTCCCCGTAAGGGCTGTAGGTCTGGAGATATTCGCCTCCAAAGCTCCAAGTATTTGCATTGCCTTTGAAAACGGAATAGAACACTCCGAAATCATATCCGCAGTTGCGTGAGTTGCCGGTATAGAAACCGTTTACCATGTCGGCACGGACTTCGACAGCCGACATTCCGGGGAGGCATCGCTGGGCCATTGCCCGCCCTCCGAAGAGGGTGAG
>CABRLF010000244.1 GCA_902471685.1 uncultured Porphyromonadaceae bacterium | reverse complement strand
GGCTTGGCGGTAGATGCCGCTTAGCCTATGAATAATTTTTTAACGAACTATTGGTTCAAGAAAATCCATTCTTTCCAGAACTGTCTGAAGGAGACCGAGGACGGTTTTCTCAAATTTCCCGTTCATACCAGTCGTGTCCTTGATTTTATGGTACGTCTTGACAGTATCCTGTCGAGTCCGGAGCGGTGCCAGCCGAGGCCGTGATGACTTATAATGTCAATTACTTCTCCGAGGATGAACTTTGTGTCGCCGTTCTCGCGCAACACGCGGAAGCCGTATTCCTTTATCCTGCGGTATGCGGTTCTCTCACTTACGCCGAGGAGTGCCTGAAGCTCCTGACGGTCGATTCTGTATTCGCGTTCCGCATCGGTGAGTGAACGGTGTTCTTCATCTTTGTTCTGTCTGATGGCTGCCGGCGAGTGAACCATTTTATGAATGATTGTCGCCAGCGTTGCGACAGTGCCCCGGAGATCCCTCAGTTCGGCTCTCATAGCACTTAATTCGCTGCTTGAAACGGTTACTGTTTCAGTCATTTGAAGTAGTGATTAGGTGTTAGGGAGCCTATCTGACGATTTCGCTCCAATTATGTTTATTGTTTTTTCGGAGTGGCACAGTATCTGTGCCTTTTTAGGATGGCTTTGCATCCGGGAGGGGGTCTTTGATTATTTATCATTGTCTGTACTGAATTTAATTATCTCTTATGACGATTTTCAGTGATAAAACGCTGTATATGTGTCTGATTCCCTGACAGGTGTCTGCCGTTGTCCTGCCAACATTCTGCCAACGCGCAATATCCGGCTGTCATCGTCGTTTGTTAAACTTGCCGTTGCAGTAGTACCCCACGGAATTGCCGTTCACAAGTCGTGTTTCCGCCCATTCCCGCAGTTCCGATATTTTGAAATGCAGCCGGTGCCCGAATTTGTGATAGGGTATGTTTCCCGCAGATGTTTCTTTGTAAAGTTGCCCTTTGGCTATACGGTAGCCGTTGGAATTGAGAAACTCCAAAGCTCCCTCTATGTCAACCGATTCCGACTCATGTCTGGGTTGCAATGCGGCAAGTACCTTGTCGAGGCAACCGGACACGGCAATCTCTATCATCTCCCTGACCTTTTCGACAGGGAGAATCACTAAACTTGTATTATCCATTTATCGTAAAAGCGGACGCTGCGGTTTGTATTTATAAAAATCCCACGTTCCTATGTGGTGAATGTGTCCAATCAGGACTGATATGCTTATATAGTTTACAGGGTTTGGCATACCCGCGAATCACGGGGTTCCCGCAGCACAATAAATACAACAATGTCACCAACTGTTTTGATTTTATAAATATGCTTATGGCAGGAGATTGGCATTATATTGTCATTCGCAGGGCATATATGGCAAAAGAACCGACAAATCATTACGATTCATCGGTTCTTTCAGACTATTGAAGTATAATTTACTCAGCTGCCTACGGCACTGAATTTGATTTCTCCGAGCGAGTCTATTGCATCCTGTTTCAGGCTGTCAACGACATGGAGATACCGTTCTGTCATTTTGAGCGATGTGTGGCCGAGAAGACTTGATACCGTCTTGATGTTGGCTCCACGGTTCAGGACATTCACTGCAAAACTGTGGCGTGCGCAGTGCCATGATATTTTTTTCTTGATGCCCGCCAGTTTAACCCATTTGCCCAGATAGCGGTTGCAGGTATCATAAAGCGGCACCTTAAATATGCGCTCGTCGTAATCGTCGCTTTCCGGCTGTCCGATAAGACGGATAAGTGTGTCGTTCAGCGGAACTATAACCCAGCTGCAATTACTGTGTCCCTTTGTTTTCTGCTGCTGGAAACGCAGCGTCTTCGTGGTATAGTCCACGTTGCGGTAAGTCAGCTTGCTTGTGTCGCACCAGCGCGCCCCGGTATAAAGACCGAAAATGAAGGCCCGGTGTATTTCGGTTTTCTCGCCGTCGAAACGTGTCGCCACAAGACGGTCTATTTCTTCGGGGAGAAGAATCTCCTTTTGCAGTGTCATGTTGTCGTTCTTGATGACGAAGCCGCGGCAGGGGTTCTTCTTGATGAGGTCTTTGTCAACAGCGGCGGTAACCATACGCTTGAACAGCCGGAAATAGGCTTTCGGCCCGTCGCCCCGTCCGTTGGCTTTCAGGTATTCAACAAACGCACCCACCATTTCGGGTGTGAGCTGTTTCATCTTCAGGCTGTCCTTGAATTTCTCGTATCTCGGTGTGGAGGAAAGGAAGTTGATGAATTTTTTGAGTCCGCGAAGCTGCACATCCTGAATGTGTTTGGTAAGGGTCGGGGATTTGCAGAACTCACGGCAGAACTCGATGAAATCATCGTCCATCTCCTTGCGAAGACGGTAACCTTCGCGGTCTTCGAGGAATGTCTGCTCACGCTCGAAGCGTATCTTCTCGGCAAGCGCGAGTGTGTTCCTGTTCTGCAAACGCTCCTGCGGGGTTCTTGGATGCAGCCAGATGTAGAGATTCAGATTTTCCTTCTTACGGGTATGTTTGATTTTGAATTTGGGTTTGCCCGCCATTGCCCCTTCGGTGTAGAACACCTGCTCACCGTTCTCGTCAAGTACGGGAGTCTCGGTTCTTCCTATGTAGTATTCCAGATAGAGGCTGGCGCGTCCGTCGCTCAGTTCGGACTGTT
>CABRLF010000243.1 GCA_902471685.1 uncultured Porphyromonadaceae bacterium | reverse complement strand
GTGACAGCACCACCGAGCCGATAGCGATGAAGGCGCAGAGCGATACCATGACAATGCCGAACAGCCTTATCTGCCGAAAAGAGGTTTCGATGTTTTTTAATGACTTAAATTCCATTTAATCAATGATTGAATAGTGTTAGAATACTATTTGAGCAACTTTCCGGCTCGACCTGCGACATTCCCCGCGACACCACCGGCGATGCTGCCGGCCCATGAGCCTCCGGTCATGGCGGTGTTGTTAATCGAGCGGTTGTAGCTGCCCATGCCTCCAGCCTGAATAATCCACCCCGCAACGGTCGGGATTGTGAAGTAACCGATTATGCCGATGATCATAAAAATGACATAAGCGGTATTGCTTCCGTCGAGGTCAACATTCGGATTGTTAGTCAGTTCCGAAATATCGTTCTGGAGCATCAGAACCTGAATTTTCGCCAGTATGGTAGAAAAGAGGTCAGCCACAGGCAACCAGAGGTAGGTCTGAATGTATCGGCAAATCCACTGTACGAGGGTGTTCTGGAATCCGTCCCACACCGATATTGCAAAGGCAATCGGTCCGAGTATCGCCAGCACGACGAGAAAGAATGTCCTTATCGTGTCTATCGTCAGCGATGCGGCTTGGAACAGCATTTCAAGCAACTCCCTGAAAAAGTTTTGGATAGCCTTCTTGACCTTATACATTCCACGCTCGATATACATTCCGGCGGCGGTGCCTACCTCAGTCACTCCGAGTTCGTCAATCTGCCTGTCAAACTCGGCATCATCTACAAGGTAGGCAGTGGATGGGTCACGCATCATCTGTTCATATTCCAGCCGGTCTTTCTCCTCACGGTATTTCTTCATGTCGAGCGTCTGCCCTTCGAGCATCGACGCTGTGCCTTGCACAATGGGCGACATTACCGAGTTGATGGTGCCAAGCACCACCGTCGGGAAGAACATGATGCAGAACCCGATGGCAAAAGGACGCAGAAGCGGGAACACGTCCACCGGTTCGGCTCTTGACAACGCCTGCCAGATGCGATAGGCGACATAGAACAGGGCACCGAGTCCGGCTATGCCCTGTGCCACTCCTGCCATGTCGCTGCACAAAGGCATCATCTCGTCATAGAGCGACCGGAGTATTGAGTGGAGATTTGAGAAATCAATAGCGCACAGCATAGGCATTACCAGTATTTTTCAGAACCGTCGCCATAGAGGTTGACAACCCTCTGGGTATCCGCCTTCTTCTTGGCTCTGAGGTATGATACACTGATGTTCTTGTTTGTGAAGTACGCCGTCAGGTTCTTCAGACGCTTCATCTCCTTGTAGCAGTCATCGACAACATCCATACGGTCTTTGTCGGTCATGCTTAATGTTGTGATGTTGACCACCTGTTTCAGATCACCGAGTACGCCGTTGGCTTCTTCGAGGATACGGGTGTAGCCGGAGGCGATTGCCGACAACTCCGCACTTGTGAAATTAGGGTCGGTCAGCATCTTCTTGAAGTTATTGACATAGTAGCCGGAGATGTCGCCGAGCATCAGGACTGTCTGCTGCACCTTACGGGCGTCGCGAACGAGGTTATTGACCTGCTGGAGAGCGTCATAATACTTCTTCGCCTGCTGGTAAATCTTTACCGTCTCCTTGAAGTTGTTGACCATATTCGTAGCGGTCGTTGACTCCTGAACGAGTGACTTTGAAGAGTTTACGATACTCTGGGCAATGTTGGACGGGTCGATTACCGTCCACTGGGCGGAAGCCCTGCCCGTGCCTAACAGGAGGCACAGGGCAATGATGGGAAATATAAATTTCAGTTGTTTCATTTTCTAATTTTGGATTTTGTGGTTATCGAATTTTGGAGGCCATGCCTCCGATTATCTTCACTCCCACGAAAAGCAGGAGCAACGGGAATGTTATCAGGGCAAGAAGTCCGATAAGAATACCGAAGATTATTGCCCACAGGACATAGATAACTTTCATAGCGGTAGCCATTGTGAGAGGTGGTTAACGATGTTTGTAATCACGTCATAGGCAAATGGCTTGGCATACTGGATAGCCTTGTATGTCGCTACGAAGACTGCGGAGAGAACTGCAATCCCGGCGAGGAACAGAATAAAGCCTGTCAGCACTCCGAGAATCGGGTGAAACGCTTTGGGAATTTTCATGTTGCACCCTCCTTTCTCTCATTGGCAAGCATCTTGATGGCCGACTCAGTGTCGCCGCCAAGTTGCTTTGCCTTGTTGAGTACCTGTATCTTCTCCGTTTCCTCAGTGGTGTAACAGAGATATTCCTCCGTTGAAACCTCCGTCGCATAGACCGCCGACTGTGTACCGCCGAGACCAATCCACACCTCCTTGTAGAGCCGATTGGGATTGTTTGCCATATTGATACTGAGTATCTGACTTTTCTCCTTGTCGGTCAGACCGAGCAGCTCCTGAATCTGGTCGAAGCGGTTCATGTACTTTCGCTGGTCGAGCAGGATTTTACAATCCGAGTTGTTGATGATTGTCTCCTTGACAATGGGCGAGGATATTATATCGTCTACCTCCTGAGTAACCACCACAGCCTCACCGAAATACTTTCTGACCGTCTTAAACAGATACTTCATATAGTCTGCCATGTTGGCGGTAGAAAGTGCCTTCCACGCTTCTTCCACTATTATCATCTTGCGGATGCCCTTTAATC
>CABRLF010000242.1 GCA_902471685.1 uncultured Porphyromonadaceae bacterium | reverse complement strand
ACGCTCTTCCGATCTTGTATCGTGCAACCACACAAAGTGACTGTGGACTTTAACAATATTAAAAAGATATATCCCTATGACACCCGAAGCACGCTCTACAAGACTTACACAGCAGAGCAGCTTCTTGACATCGCGATTAACAATACAAAAGCCAGGGCGACAGCAGAATTAATCTGGAAGAAAAGCAATGGAAACGTGATAGAGTATGCACGTAAGTGTTATGAGGCAGTGGCAGAGTCTTTGAAGTATCACGATGACCCGGACATGCTGTCCTTCGAAGAAATCATTTCCCGGGGAGGGGGTAACTGCGGCAGCTTTACTTCAATATACGTTACGCTGCTGCGCATCAAAGGAATTCCGGCCCGTCATGTGATTGCCATCCTTCAGAATCGCGGGTATCACGTCTGGGCGGAGTTCTATCTGGAGCGTTATGGATGGATTCCTGTTGATCCTACATGGAAGAACGGCAACATGAAAGGGGATTATTTCGGGCGTTATGACGGTTCGGCTGTAATCATAGAAAGAGGTATCTACGTTCCATTAAAGTTTGACGATGGTACTGTAAAATCCACAAGAGCCCTGCAAAATGGATGGCCGTTCTTCTGGTGGAATGGTTCCAAACCTGAATTTTACTTCTCTCATGATCATACATCATGGAGAATAGAATAAGGGGAAAATAAATCCCGGACAAGCAAGGTCGACCCCTGCATTCTCCGGGATTGAAGTAATTTATTATCGAAGAAAGATTATTTCTTTCCTTTCCAGAGTGCGGTCATATCTTCGAGAGTCTTTCCCTTTGTTTCTGGTACAAGACGGGCTACGAATATGGCTGCGACGACGCAAATGATGCCATAGAGGGCATACACGAAGCAGTGACCGAACTTGTCGCCCATGCCGAAAGCGCTCATATTGTACATCGGCACAAAAGTGGACGAAACTATGAAGTTGAAAATCCACTGGAAAGCGACGGCGATCGCCACGGCCTGCGAACGGATGGTATTGGGGAATATCTCGGCTATAAGTACCCAGCATATCGGGCCCCATGAGAACATAAACGATGCAGAGTAGATCATGATGCTGATCACAGGCATAAGAGGGTGAACCGATATAACGTTCGATAGCGCCACGCCTGCAGCTCCGCAAGCCATTCCGAGCGAGCCCCAGATAAGCAATGGCTTGCGGCCGAGTTTCTCGACTGTAAACACTGCCACGAGAGTGAAGGATATGTTGACAATGCCCATTATCACAGTCTGCACCATCGGATTGCCCATGCCCATCGACTCAAATATGCGTGGAGCATAGTAAAGCACAGCATTGATTCCGACAGCCTGCTGGAATACAGAAAGCATCACACCGACAAAGATAACCAACACGCCATAAGAGAAAAGGCGCTCCGACTTGACATCGACCGTGTTTTTGATCTGCTGGAGCACTTCGGCACCCTTGACTTTGCCATTGATGCGCGACAGAATAGCAAAAGCCTTGCTGTCCTTGCCTATCAGGGCAAGATAGCGTGGAGACTCGGGGACAAAGCATACTAAAATCGTGAACAGACCTGCGACGAAGGCTTCCGAGCCGAACATATAGCGCCAGCCGGTCTGTATCGTCCATGGGTCGGACGATGCGCTGACTTCATAGAGAGCCTCGCCCAACTTGTTGATAACAGGCTGCGTATGCTCGTCGAGAATCATGAAATTCACAAAATAGACAACGAGCTGTCCGAAGATAATTGCGAACTGGTTCCAGCTCACGAGAGTGCCGCGAAGATTGCTCGGAGCAACTTCAGCTATATACATGGGGCAGATTGCCGAGGCAAGACCCACTCCTATGCCGCCGATGATACGGTATACATTGAACGCCACCATCAGGCTCATGGTTGGTACGCCGTAATCATAGAGCATGAACTCCGGATAATAGGAGCCGAGAGCCGATACAAAAAAGAAAATGCCTGCAAGAATAAGAGAGCGCTTGCGTCCGTAGCGCGAAGCCACAAATCCTGATATGGCCGATCCTATGATACATCCCAGAAGAGCGCTCGACGATGTAATTCCGTGTATTGTGTCGCTGTAGACGAAATCCTTGGCTCCTAAAAAGAATGCCTGAAGACCCTTCTCGGCGCCCGATATCACGGCTGTGTCATAGCCGAACAGCAATCCGCCAAGTACAGCCACAAGCACGATTGAAAACAGATAGAGCTTACTGCCTTTGTCCTGATTCATTTTTTCATGGTAAAGAACAAAAGTGCGGCAATGGCACTGAGACCACTGCCGCACACAATGAGTTTAATTCTCTATATCGACTTATACATACATGTTGACGATAGCCTCATAAAGCTCCTGCTTGCCGCTGGTCTGAGCGGGCTCCGGATTCTTCTTGGCGTAGGCCACAACGTCTTCAAGCGACAGTGCGCCGTCCTCGAATGCCTTGCCTTCGCCTGCATCGAACGATGCATAGCGGTCGGCGAGCATCTGCTTGTAGGGCGACTCTTCCAGAACAGCGGCTGCGCTCAGGAGTGCGCGTGCCATAGCGTCCATACCGGCGATATGGGCGATGAAGATATCCTCCAGATCGGTGGAGTTGCGGCGGGTCTTGGCGTCGAAGTTAGTACCGCCGTTGCCTAAACCGCCGTTGCGGATAATCTGCATCATGGCCTGGGTGAGCTCATAGTTGTCGATGGGGAACTGGTCGGTGTCCCATCCGTTCTGGTAGTCACCGCGGTTGGCATCGATC
>CABRLF010000241.1 GCA_902471685.1 uncultured Porphyromonadaceae bacterium | reverse complement strand
AACGACCCCGAGATTACAAATCACGTGCTCTGGCCAACTGAGCTAAAGAGGCGGTTTCAATTTTCTCTGCTTGGGGAAGCCTTGCGTCTTTTCCCGTTTGCGGTTGCAAAGTTACGCATAATTTTCCATTCTCCAAATTTTTTCATTCTTTTTTTTCATTATTTTTATGCCGTTTTTCGTAATTCACTAACAATCAACAAATAATTGATTTCTTAAAATTCAATAAAATATCAGCATGCGTTCGCATCAACTCCAGTTAAAGTCCAAGAATAATATACTCTATATACTGCCCTATCCCTCTGTTGGCCGCCTGCGCCTATTCCATATATATAATAAATAGAGTTAAGACGCCCGAAATATCGAATTTTTGGCTTATCTTTGTCGTCGGAATACCAATTCGGCCTTTAATCAGGTCTTCGTAACAGCAATAAATAATGAAACGTTTGTCAACAGCCCTGCTCTTCGCAGTTCTCTTAATATGCACGTCGTTCTCCGCCGCTGCCCAGTTCCGCTATGCTCCGGTTCTCGGCGTGACTATGAATAGTCTCAAATTCAAACAGGATCTCTTCCCCGTAGGACATCAGGTAGGAGCTCAGGCCGGTTTAATGTCCGAACTTATGTTTCCGGGCATCGGATTCGGTATGGATTTTGGACTTATCTATAATATGATGGGAGCTAAGACCGATATAGGCTCCCGCGAGATTTGGGCTTCCGACGGTTTCCGCGACACGCAGCTCCGCATCCACACATTCGATATCCCATTCCACCTCCGCTTCAAATGGACCCGCATGAATGGCCTTGAAGACTATATAGCACCCTTTGTATATGGCGGACCCGATTTCAGCATATCTTTCGCACACAGCAAGGTAAAAGGCAATAAAGGAGTGAAAAATCCTTTCACGTTCCCTGGCGGAGACCTCGGTCTCACTGCCGGCGGCGGCTTCGAAATCATGCACCGATGGCAGATCTCGCTCCAGTATACCTGGGGCATGACTTACATCGTCAAGACTCGCAAGCTCGAGAACCAGAGCGCAAGAAACCGTCAGTGGGCCTTCCGCGTAGCTTACTTCCTCAAATAGTCACTTCCGTCGACGATATCATATCAGCAAAGGCGGGTATGTCTCTCAGAAAGACATATCCGCCTTTACTGTATTTCACGCAATAGTGGACCAGACCGTTGCTTACGATCAGATATGGAGCTTCCACTACGCTGTTGTAGCGGGCGATCTGATCGAATACTTTCTGAGTCACATTCACATCCGGACGCTTATATTCCACTACGCAAAGCGGCTTCAGAGTGCGGGTATAGACAAGAGTATCGGCACGACGGGCGGTACCGTTAAGAGTCAGTGCCACCTCGTTTCCCATCAATGCAGGAGGGAAGCCTCGGTGAGCGATGAGAAATGCCACGAAATTCTGACGCACCCATTCCTCAGGAGTGAGCGCGACCCATTTGCGGCGGAGACCGTCATATATCTCCATACCGCCACGTAGCGAATCGGCATCAGCACGAATCGGAGCATCGACAAGTGGTAAATTAAGATTGGGAAGACTCATGCCGCAGTTTTTTTTCTTCAAAAGGCACACAGGCCGGAAAAATTGTGTAAATTTACAAATAAATTCTGAAAACCAATAGTTATGGCACTACCGGAGCCTACATTTGAAGGCATCAAGAAAGCAATCAAAGCCCGCAACTTCGCGCCCGTCTTCCTGCTCCACGGCGATGAAGGGTATTTTACCGATGCATTGGCAGCGGAATTCGAGACCATCCTCTCGGATGACGAAAAAGCCTTCAACCAATATGTCCTTTATGCTCCGGAAACAGAGCCGACGCAGATAATCGACCTATGCCGCCGCATTCCGGTAATGTCCGAATATCAGGTCGTGATCGTAAAAGAAGCTCAGAATGCACGCGCCGACAAGCTCGCCAAGCTCATTCCCTATCTTTCAGCCCCAACTCCATCTACAATCCTTGTCATTTGCTGCCGCGGAGCACAAGCGAAAGGGAAAGATCTGACTGCTGCCATTAAGAAAGGCGGTGGTGTTGTCTTCGAATCGAAGAAAATAGCGGACTACAATATCCCGGCTTTCATCGGGTCATACATCCGCTCCAAAGGTCTCTCCGCCGACCAGAAGCCGCTCGAAATGCTTCGCGATTTCATCGGGAATGATCTCAGCCGTCTATATAACGAAATCGACAAGCTTGCCACCATGCTCCCGTCTGGCGCTGCCATAACCGAAGATATAATTGAGCGCAACATTGGCATTAGCAAGGAATACAACACCTTCGAACTGATCGACGCCTTTGCCGCCAAGGATGCTGCAAAAGTATTCCGGTGCCTCGCTTACTTCAAGGCAAATCCCAAGGCTGTTCCTCTCGTGCTGGCAACAGCAGCCATATTCAATTTCTTTTCCGATCTGCTCATTGCCTATTACGTACCTGGCCGTACCGACGCCGGAATCACCGAAGCTCTCGGACTTCGCAATCAATTCGCTCTGCGACGGATAAAAACAGGTATGAGTCGGTATAATCCTTTCCAGCTTGTCGAGATTATTTCGGCAATCCGCACGTTCGATGCCCGCAGTAAAGGTATTGGCTCCCGCATGAACGAACATCAGCTGTTCCACGATCTCGCATTCCATATCCTCTCCGCCCCGGGCCGCATCTGAGAAAGCCAAAATCGATTTATCCCGACAAATCCCGATTAATCATGATTATTCGGGATGAATCATTATAAATCAAGCCGACAAACCAAGAAAAGCCCCGGAGGCATTGTGCCTTCGGGGCTCGATAGGGGGCGGTTACCTACTTTTCCACTTTCGCAGTATCA
>CABRLF010000240.1 GCA_902471685.1 uncultured Porphyromonadaceae bacterium | reverse complement strand
ACGGGGATAAAGACCGGCAGTTGTCCTGACCTCCGTTGCCCTCCGGCTTGAACAACTGCCGGACATTATCCTGTTCCTGGATTGCACTCTACTTTCTATTTATCATAGCCTGATAGCTGTCCTTGACAGGACGGTTCCGGATTTCCATATTGCCTCACTGCGATGCGGAACATCGAATATCCGTGCCGCCGAAAGATGTGCAACCGGGGACGGTTGTCCACATCTTACGACTGAACACGGCCATTCCATGTCCCGCAGGGGATTCAATCTACGGGGATAAAGACCGTCATTTGTCCTGCGCCTGCGCTACTCTCCGGCTTGAACAAATGCCTGACATTATCCTGTTCCGGGATTGCACTCTCCTTTCTTTTCTCTTTCTGCCATTTTCTTGTTTCCCCAGATTTTTCATTATGATGCCGTTCAGTAAAGTCCGGCATTTTTGATTTCAATGTCGCCCTGTGGCTTTCCTGAATATCGGGGAGGCCATTTTCTTCTGATGCGTACCTGAGCCTTGTTGGTCAGTTGGAGTCGCTTGCCAAAATAAACGTGTGGCAAAGGGACATTCGCGTCGATCCGGAAAAATCTCCACTCTGCGAGTAGTATTTTTCCGTCTTGCCGTGAACATCCCTTCTTTTGTGCCACACGCCTTTCAGGTGTCAAGCAACTCAAACAACCACACTGTCTTTGGACGCATGAGGTTAAAAAAAAGACCCCACCGATATGAAAGCCACAGAACAACATACAAATAGGTCAAGGCAAGCTCGCCAATCCTCCTATCATTACCGCATAAGCAAGGCGGTTGCAAAGGTGGCGAAAGTGATACTGATTGTCATCGGAGCAATCGTTGGTCTGACTATCGGTTGGCTGATTAAAAAAATATTCCGAGGCATCGGGTGGATAATCTCAATCCTCTCCGCATTAGGGATAATCTATTGGATAATGAATACACTCTAAAACATTTACGACTATGGCAAGCAACGCGATGAAAGGAACACAATCGTTCCAAGACATAATCAAGGCTTATCTTGAAACTATGGCGGAGAATGACGCTCTGTTCGCAGTCAAGTATGCCAATCCGTCCAAATCGGTTTCCGACTGCTGTACCTATATCATCAGCCAAGTGCAGAAAAGCGGTTGTAACGGCTTTGCAGACGATGAAATCTTCGGAATGGCAGTCCACTACTATGAAGAAAACGAGATAGAGGTTGGCAAGCCTATCAACTGCAATGTGGTGGTAAACCATACGGTAGAACTTACTGAGGAAGAAAAGGAACAGGCACGGCAGGACGCCATCAACAAACTCCGTGACGAGGAAATGGCTAAAATGCGCAGACCTATCCAACCGAAGAAAGCCTCCGAGAAGAAACCCCAAGTTGAACAACCCAGTCTATTCGATTTCTAAAACATTACGGCTATGAAACCCAAGACAGCATTACAAAAGCAAGTGGCAGGCCTATCCGCCACACTGCGACCCATAACCGAGGCACAAGAGCGTTGGGCATACCGCCACTGCTTTGAGCATTTCGCCTATCGCACAAATAGCGGAACAATGACCTGCTCCGACTGCGGACACGTTTGGAAGGGTCAGAAAGGCAATCTTTGCGACACTGTTGCAGGTTGCAAATGCCCCCACTGCGGAGCTGAACTGAAAGTGAAGGACACCCGCAAACGCACCCATAAGGAAACCGCATATTTCAGCGTCATAACGGCACACAAGGGTTTTCAAGTAATCCGTGTGACGCAGATAACGAGCGAAAGCCGTAAGGGAGAGGTCAGGCAACTCTATTGTCAGGAGGTCGTACAAAGGTGGATTTCTCCCGACGGCAAAGTTACCGATATGGCTCTGCTCCGTGGGTTTACCTTCCATTACTGCGACTGCTGGTCGTATTGGAGCGATATGGAGATACGCCCGCACAACAGTCTGTATGATGATGTTGTCGCATGGAGTGAGGTCTATCCGAGAATGTCGGTCATTCCCCAACTCAAACGCAACGGCTTCAAGGGCGATTTCTACGGAATATCCCCCGTCAGACTTTTCAAGGCTCTGCTTGCCGACCCAAGAATGGAGACGCTGATGAAAGCCAGAGAGATTGAGGAAATGAAATACTTTCTTTCTAATCCCTGCAATGCTGATGAATTTTGGGCATCGTACCTTATCGCCAAACGCCACCGCTATCATATCAACAACATCGGAATGTGGTGCGACTATCTGCGGATGCTGAAAAACCTCGGCAAAGACCTACGCAATCCAAAGAATATCTGCCCCGAAGATTTCATAGAGGCGCACGACAGACTAAGCCGAATGATAGAGGACAGACGCAGAAGGGAGCGTGAGGAAGCCGAGCGCAGAAGAACCGAGGAAAGACTGCTCCGAGAGAAAGAGAACGAAGAACAGTTCAAGGCTCAAAAATCCAAGTTCTTCGGTTTGGTAATCTCCGACAATGAAATATCGGTGAAGGTGCTTGAAAGCATAGAGGAATACTGCCAAGAGGGGAACACCCAGCACATCTGCGTATTCTCATCTTCCTACTACCTTAAAAAGAACACGCTGGTATTGTCGGCAAGGATTGGCGATACCATAATAGAGACGGTAGAGGTTGACTTGCAGACCCTCAAAGTGGTGCAGTGCCACGGCAAATATAACAAGGACACCGAGTACCACGACCGCATCATCAACCTTGTGAACTCAAACGCCCGACTAATCAAGGAGAGAATGACCGCCTAAAGTTTAATCCGACCTGCGTCAGCAATGGCGCAGGTCATAAAACTCCACTGATTATGAACGTAACATTTGAACATCCCACTATCATCTTTGATGATAAGATAGCCGAAATCATCATAGAGTTTGTAAACC
>CABRLF010000239.1 GCA_902471685.1 uncultured Porphyromonadaceae bacterium | reverse complement strand
CTACTATTAATATAATTTGTGGGCCCGTTTTTTAAGTCTATATTTGCGCAGTGAACGGGCAATATGTATTTTGCTATGAGTCCGGTGAACCGATATTTATAAATAAGTGAACCAATTATGGATATAGACACCAAGAACAAATCGCTGACAAAAGCTGAGTTGCGCCTTATGAATATCCTTTGGGACAAAGGCGAGGCTACGGTATGCGACCTTGTCGGTGAGTTGCCTGAGCCCAAGCCCGCATACACAACCGTTCTGACGGTGATGCAGGTGCTCACCAAAAAGAAAATCGTGGAGCCGTACCGTCAGGGTAAAGTGAATGTGTTCAAGCCGCTCATGTCGCGCGACCAGTATATTGCCGGGTTTATGGAAGAAACACGCAATACGCTGTTCAAGGGCTCGCTGAAGAATTTCCTGCTATTTTTTGCGCGTAGCGAGAAAATCGACAGAAGAGAACTTAGAGAGATTCTTAAGGAAATGGATAATGACGATGAAAAAACAGAATAATGGATTCTATGCTGTACATTCTTGAAATCGGTGGCAGAATGCTGCTCCTATCCGCGTTGATGATTCTCGCCTACGTGTTATTTCTGCGAAGCAGCGCAGGTTATCGCGTATGTCGCCGTTTTTTACTGTCGATACCCGTACTCTGTCTGGCCATACCTGCGGTTCATCTGGCCTGCGTGCGGCTGTCCGAACTGCGCGGACCGCAGCAGGTGGTTTTGACCAAAATTGAGGCAGAAGAGTATATGCGGGCAAAATCGGAAGTCGATGCTCCGGGGCCGGTTCTACAGGCCACGCGTCAGGCTGTGGCCGATGGCGTAAGCGCCGCATCCCCGTTATTGCCTGATTTGCTTCCTTGGGCCATCCCCGCTGTCTCATGTATTTTGCTTCTTGTGATGGGCGTTCAGATCGTTTCTCTCAGAATCAGATGTCGGCGTATGGCCCGGAATTATAGCGGTGCCGGTGGAGATATTGTGCATAGTCAGGCTGTAGGTACACCTTTTTCTTTTGGAAAACGCATTTTCATGCCCGCTGATAGACTGACAGCAGAAGGCGAACGTCTGGTGTTGATTCATGAGCGGGCTCATATCCGGCTTGGTCACTTGCCCGAGGGGCTGTTTATGGAAGTGATGTGCCGTATTATGTGGTTCAATCCTTTTGTATGGATGGCAAGAAAGGAACTCTGCGATGTTCAGGAGTTCGAAGCCGACCGCGAGGTAATTGATGCCGGCACCGATATCCTTTCATATCAGACTTTGCTCCTTGAAGAGACAATGAAGGAATGCCCCGTCTTTGCCGACGGCTTCAACCGCTCTTTCATTCGCCGTCGTTTCCTGGAAATGAAATCCACCCGAATCCGCATCAATTCTGCCGCTTTGCGATATCTGACCGTGCTCTTTGTCGTTGTCGTGACCGCTCTGACCTCGGCTGCAGGGCGAGGCAGCCGTCCCATTGAGCTGAGGATTGTAGACGACAGTGCTGCGTCCGATATTCCTGCCCTGTCTGCGAGTGCTGTCGAAGAGCCCGTTGCGGAGAAAGAAGATGAAGAGGAAATGACGGCGGAAAGTTCCGAAGAAGCTGGAGTAACAGGTGACGGGAATGATCGTCCGTCTACATTCAGAGGATATCCCCTGCTTTACGAACTGCCCTTGGCTACAGAGGGCGCTTTTATAAGCATGCGTAATACTGAGTCTGAAACCTTTCTTGTCTTCGAGGAAGCTGTGGATCGCGAACGGCAATTCTTCAAATTCGGTGGTCCGGAGTCTTATATTGTGGACTGTGCTACAGGAGTACATTATCAGGCGCGCCGCTCCATTCCCGAAGATGCATGGGGATTTTTCTACCTGTCTGGCATGATGGGACGGCGTATAACAGTTACCGTGGTATTTCCCCGGCTGCCCGATTCTGTAGAGGTAATAGGGCTGTACGGCATCACCGACGAACTCCAGAGCGACCTCCGGTTCAGAGTGAAAGACATTTTGGAAAGATAAATACTAAACCTATAAAAACAATGAGAGAAGTGAATGCAAAAAGACTATTCTTTGTGATGCTTGGCGTTGTATTATTCATGATGCAGTCATGTATCACCCACAATTATTATTACTACGGAGGCAATCCTGAAAAGAAGGACGTGATCCGTTACGACCGCTCGGCGCCGGATATCAGAAAGCCCGTCATGGCGAAGGAAAGCAACAACTACAATGCGATGGACTACAAAACCTTCGCCGTCTTTACCAAGCCCCACACTGTCGAGGCGCCAACGGGCGACTCGGCGATAGAGAACTATGCCATCTGGTGTACGAAGAAAGGCACATATCTGGCAACCGTCTCGAAAATGCTCTGGAACAGGCGCTATTATAATAATGAATCATCCATGTATCTGCGCGACAGCAGTACCGGGAAGAGATATCCGCTCCGCAAGGTGTGGGGGCTGCCGATGGACGAGACATACTGGATGAGCTCCGTAGCCGGCGAGTGGTTCTGCATGGTATATGAATTTCCCCCTCTTATGCCCGAGTGCACGGAGATTGACATCATCCAGCGTGAAGGCGAGCCTCTAAAGCACATTCCTGGAACTACCGGATGGGGCAACACCCCCGACGAGCTCAATCTCAGTGTGTCGCGACTTCAGGCAAACCAGCACAAAATGAAATACAAGCCCACTGTCATTGTGAAATGATATAGGTTTTGTTGATAGTTGATATTATAGAATTAAAGACCGGACCCTCCCGCATGGAGCGCCCGGTCTTTGAGTGAAGTATGTGAAGTATGGTTAGTGACGGTTATTTGTATCTTGCCCAGCGGATGATTTCGACCAACGACGGTTTCTTGCCGTACATGAAGATTCCCACACGGTAGATCTTCGCCGCCAGCCATATTAAGATCG
>CABRLF010000238.1 GCA_902471685.1 uncultured Porphyromonadaceae bacterium | reverse complement strand
CTCTTCCGATCTTAAGCTTAAGGATTTTGAAACATTTATGTAACATTTTCCGGGTTATTTTGCAGTAGCAAATAATTCTGGAAAAAATGGAAATATTGTTTCTTTGCATTGTGATTTTTCTCTTCCTTCTCGCAGTTTTCGATCTGTCGGTTGGAGTAAGTAACGATGCCGTAAATTTTCTTAATTCAGCCATAGGCTCGGGAGCGGCGACCTACAAGCGTGTGCTCATTGTAGCCTCTATCGGCGTTTTTATAGGAGCGGCGATGAGTAACGGAATGATGGACATAGCACGCCATGGCATATTCCGGCCTGAACATTTTTCGTTCTATGACCTTATATGTATTTTCATGGCAGTGATGGTGACTGATATCATTCTGCTGGATGTATTCAATTCATTAGGTATGCCTACGTCGACCACAGTGTCGATGGTGTTTGAGCTGCTGGGTGCGACGTTTGTGGTAGCTCTGATAAAAATGTCGGGAGGTCTCGGGCTTGGGTTCAGCGATCTGCTGAATACCGAAAAGGCTCTGTCGGTGATACTCGGCATTTTCCTTTCGGTAGCCATAGCCTTTTTCTTCGGGACTGTGGTGCAGTTTATATCCCGAACGATATTTTCATTCAATTACCGGAGCAACCTGAAATGGAAAATAGGCATCTTCGGCGGAATCTGCGCCACGGCTATCGTCTACTTCCTTCTTATCAAGGGCGCCAAGGATCTGACATTCATGACTCCCGATATCAAGGCATGGATAAACTCACACACAGCAATCATAATTCTCGGTTGCTTCGGCTTTTTCACCTTGCTGATGCAGTTGCTTCACGTCTGTGGAGTGAACGTTCTTAAGGTGGTTGTGCTGATGGGTACTTTTTCGCTCGCCATGGCATTCGCCGGCAATGACCTCGTCAACTTCATCGGCGTGCCGTTGAGCGGTCTTGCCTCGTATCAGGATTATGTGGCCAACGGCGGCGGCGACAGCACAGGCTTCCTGATGAATTCGCTGAATGCTCCTGCAAACACACCTATCTACTTCCTCATCGGTGCGGGAGTTGTGATGGTTGTGTCGCTCGCGACTTCGAAGAAGGCGAGAAATGTCACAAAGACTGAAATCGGTCTCGGCAGCCAGCAGGGTGGTGATGAGATGTTCGGTTCGTCGAGGATAAGCCGGCGTCTTGTCCGGTGGACCCTCTCATTCCTGACTTGGGTGAGAAGTGTGACGCCAGCCGGAGTAAGGCGTTGGTTCAGCCGTCGCTTCAATGTGGACGAGAGCCAGATGGAACCCGGCGCTTCGTTCGACCTTGTCCGAGGGTCGGTGAACCTCGTGCTCGCCGGTGCGCTGATAGCTCTCGGCACATCGCTGAAACTGCCGCTTTCCACGACATTCGTCACCTTTATGGTAGCGATGGGTACATCGCTGGCCGACCGTGCGTGGAGCCGCGAAAGCGCAGTCTTCCGCATCACCGGTGTGATGTCGGTGATTGGCGGCTGGTTTGTCACAGCTGGAGCCGCATTCATCGGCGCGGGCATTATCGTGGCGGGCATGCATTTCGGAGGGCAATGGGTGATGATGCTCCTTGCGGTGCTGACGATTGTCCTGATCGTGAGAAGCAACCGGCGGTTCAGCAAAAAGACGGAGGCCGATAACGGCGACGTCCTTTTCCAGACCATAATCACAAGTCAGGACAAGACGCAGACATGGCCGCTTCTGCTGATGTATATCTCCGAGCAACAGGAATCATTTATGACATACGCCGGAGAAAAATACCGCGACATAACGACGGCTTTCGCCAACGATAATGCCGGCGTACTCGGCAGGACAGATTCAAGCCTCGCCAAGCAGAAAGCGGTATTGAAAAACGTGCGCCGCAAAGAAACTCTGTGCCTCCGCTGCCTCACCCGCGAGATGGCGATCGAGAAGAGTACGTGGTTCTATCTGAGCAACAATCTCTGTATGAATATCCTCTATAATCTCAGGCGCATTAATGAAGTATGCAAGGAGCATGTGGAAAACAATTTCCATCCTCTGCCCGCATCCTACCACTCGGAGTATAATCTGCTTACGGAACGAATCGGAATGCTGTTCGATGATACGCTGGCTCTTATGAAAACTGGTAATCTTGAAGCAATCAGCGTGTTGCGCTCCCGGTGTGATGAAATCAAGGACATGGTTTCCGACACCTATCACCGGGCACACGATCATCTCCGCGACGGTGATACTTCCGAAATGACAGTGCTGTATGTCTATGTGAATATGCTTCAGGAATCGCAGGAAATGGTTTCGTCGATACGAAAATACCTGAGGGCATTCGCCAAACTCCACGACTCGGAATTCCGCAGCCGTCCGGCACCACGGGTGTGCTGACAGGATTCCGATGCCGGAATTAACAGGTCCTATGGCTATTTTTCAGACATAGGACCTATTTAAGTATACATTATCGCTGAGCTTTGGGGTGAAACTCCATAAAACCGGACAAACAGAGTCTTTTTGTATCGTATCGGATTTTTTTATAATTTTGAAGCAATTTATGTCACTGCATTGGAGAAGAATATTAAAACAGATTTAAGTACGACATGACAAGAATTTGAACACATCGAATTTTGGCGTATAAGTCGGACGCAAAAGTATGGTTGCGATCTCTTCCAAGCCATACTTGACCAGCGACTTTGCCATTCTTCCATGTTTCAGGATTCTTATCGGTTTAATATTTATATCTTTATGTTCACCAACGAGATACGCCCACGCCAATGCAATACAGACCATCGCCGTAAGACGAGCGATGCTGTCGATGTCGCGCAGGTGGGTGTCCTCGATGTTGAAGCCGGAGGATTTCATAGCCCTGAAGCATGTCTCAATCTGCCATCGTTGTTTGTAAGTGGCAACGGCCTCTTCGG
>CABRLF010000237.1 GCA_902471685.1 uncultured Porphyromonadaceae bacterium | reverse complement strand
TCTGAAGCATGCTGCGCTCGTGAGGGCTACAGCGAGGAGTAATGCGATCTTTTTCATATCAATCATAAATAATAGTTGTGAATATTTCTTGTTTTGTTATTATAACATTTCGGATTGGAAAAAAGTTTTAAAAAATTTATCTTAATTCTTTCGTCTGTTTTTTTATCATTTTTCTATGATATCCGAAATATCAGCGTTTAGTCATATAACAATTTTTATCCCGTTTTGATTGATGATGACGCAAAAAAAAGTAATTTTGCATACGAACACAGCAATGACCATACTATGAATAAACATATCTGCCGTCTTTTCACAGCTCTGCTGCTTATCGTCTCCTCAACACCCGTACAGGCCCAACGTCTTGCAGTACTGAGCGATATACACGTCTCGTCCGGAAACGCCAACGAATCCAGACTCCGGATTGCGGTGGAAGAAATCAACCGTGGAGCATACGACGCGGTAGTTGTCGACGGCGATCTTACCAATGAAGGCTCCGATGCCGAACTTGCCAACGTGAAGTCGATTCTCGACGGAATCTCCGCTCCCCTCTTCGTTCTGCCGGGAAATCACGAAAACAACTGGAGCCAGAGTGCCACCAAGACTTTCATCGACCTGTGGGGCAATGACCGCTTCGCCGCTACCATCGATTCGCTCGTTATTGTCGGCATCAACTGCGGACCCTTCATGAAGATGGGCGACGGGCACATCAAGCAGGAAGACCTGCACTGGCTGCGCTCGACTCTCGACAGCATGTCGACTCCCGGCCGTCGCATCCTCAACTTCAACCACTACCCTCTCAATGCCGATCTGGACAACTGCCGCGATTACGTCGAAATTCTTGAGGATTTTCCGGTGATAGGCCATATCAACGGGCATTATCACTCATGGAAGCGGTATACCGCCGGCGATGATTCAGGTGCCGGGCTTCCATGCGTCATGGTGCGGGCTCTCGACATGCGCAACGGCGACTATGGCTATTCCATAGTCGAAGTGGACAATGACTGGATTCATATATATAATAAAGAACTCGGGAAGCCCCGGCAGGCCATGTATGCCTTCCCGGCAAGGACTGCACACGCCAAGGCAAAATTCCCCGACCGCCCGGAAATCGTAGTTCCGGAAGGATTTGAGGTGACCAAAATATGGGCCGACAGCGCTTCCATATTCACCCGTCTCGGATTCGACCGCGACAACATCTATTTCGGCAACAGTCTCGGACATGCAAAAGCAGTCCGCAAGGAAACCGGAAGCGAACAGTGGTCTGTTCCTACGGGTGCATCGCTCTTCAGCCGTCCTGTAGCATTCCGGAACGGACGTGTGGCAGTGCCTGCGAATGACGGAATTCTGATTCTCGATTCCAAAGCGGGGCGCCGCAGAGGATTCCAGCCATCGGAAGAAGGTCCGTACGTTGCCGACGGCGTAATATCTCCCGACGGCAAAGCCTATATTCAGGGCGGATACAAACGGATAGAACGACGCCGTCCTTCCGACGGCCGGATTGTGTGGACTTATGATTCCATATTCAATTACTGTCAGGGAGCACCGGCTATCGACGGCAACGATCTCGTTTTCGGCGCATGGGACACCAATCTGCGTTGCCTTGACCTCCGAACGGGCAAGCTGCAGTGGGCATGGAACAACGGCAAATCGGCCAACATGCTCGGACCCGGCAATGTCGTGCCGGTAATCTCGGGCGACAAGGTGTTTATCGTCGCCCCAGACCGCTATATGACAGCCATAGACCGACGCACAGGCCGCCAGCTCTGGCGGGACAATTCACACCGTTACCGCGAGGCTATGGGTTGCAGCGAGGACGGGACGAGAATCTATGCCAAGACCATGGACGGGGAGCTTGTGGCTGTTGATGCAGTTTCGCCATCTTTCAGGGAACTCTGGACAACCGACCTCACGCTCGGCTACGACCATGCGCCGTGTGTCGTAGTCGAGAAAGACGGATATGTCTATACAGGCTCCCGACGCGGCATAATCACTATTTCTAAAGCCGACGGTTCGGGCCTTGTCGCCGCTATTCCTGTCGGCGTGAGCGAGGTCAACGGAATTGATGTGGATCCTTTCTCGGGCGACATATATGTGTCGCTGATTGAAGGTACTATTTATCGAATCAGAAACAATAATGGCAGATAATTATCTCGAAAATAAGATGGAGGAGCACCGCAAGTCGCCGGCTGGCGTTCTTCCCCGCCGCTACAGTCCGCTCGGACTAAAGCGCGGATGCGCTTCCTTCCCTTTCGGCGAACGGAACATCGTCGTCACCGGATGTGCCGCGGATGCGGAACTCACCGCGGCCGTGGTCAGGGCTTTGGGCGCAACCGGTTCACATGTTGCTTTTCTCTGGGAGGACATAAAGCGCGGAAGCCTTCTGGCACAATCGACAGCCACAAGGCATTTCCCATGGCCGGACAGCCGTATGAAAGATGTACGGTCGACAATGGGGAGTGTAGACTTTACTGTAGAAATATCCCGTCAGGCCGTGCGCCTCGGCTACGACGGAAAGACTACCCTTGTCACCGGCACGGAGTCTGCGGAGATTGCACCTGCTGTCGTTTATGCCCTTCTGCCCATGTCACGACAAATCGCCTTCCGCGAGATTCATGTCGGAGAAGGTGATGTCAGTGTTAAAATAACGGATTGATCAGCGGACGGCTGCAAGGAACTCGGCTCTGAGAGCAGCGTCCTCAGCGAACACGCCGTTATAATGGACTGTGGTGGTCGATGAATCCTGTTTCTCGACTCCACGCATCTTCATGCAAAGATGCTCGCCGTTGCAGATCACATAGACGCCCTTGGCGCCGATTGCACGGCGCACCTCCTCGGCGATCTGGACCGTGAAACGCTCCTGGATCTGAAGTCTGCGCGCGAAAACATTGACGATGCGCGCC
>CABRLF010000236.1 GCA_902471685.1 uncultured Porphyromonadaceae bacterium | reverse complement strand
ACACTTGGCTCCTCGGAGCCGTTAACAAATTCTCAAAAAATAACCGAAGTATTGTCTATTATTTCTGTGATTTATATATTCCTGACATACCGCAGTCAGATCAGTATGTCATCAATCGTACAATTTGAATCCACGTTTTTTCAATGGTATCAGATACATATGGATCTGATGAAAAGGATTCAGCCTGAGATAGACGCTTGCGTCTCGAATACCATTCTGCCAAAACTCAACTTGGCAGACTTTCAAAACCTCAGTGTTTTCGAGGAGCTTGCACAGAAGGATATCGGACGACCTCTGCACATGTATTACCGAAGTCTGTTTCAGCTGTTCAAATACATAAAGCTTAGTCCGATATTATCAGGTTATTCCCAGCGCAAAAAATATTACGACATAATACAGTCGAATATGTCCGATACCGAACTTCTGTTGTTTCTGTGTTTCGTCCTCGGAGATGAAAACCGTGACAAGAAAATATTCGGACAGTTTGGAAATAAAATGTCCTTTAAGGATTTAATCGACGAAGGACATGTCCTGAAAAACTGTTATGTTCCCGATGAGGCATTACTCAGAAGAATGACTCCGATAGTTCGTAGAAGTTTTCCAAAGACTGCAATCAAGTCCTTCCACTTCTTTGTAGAGAAGAATGCGTCTACGACAGAAGCGGATCCATCATAGTCTGACTGGAATTAACTTCAGGAGATACGAAAAGCAACAATATGCCCGAACCATGCGGCGCCGAATCCTATGACAAGCGACAGGGCGGCATAGAGAAGCACTATTCCGAAATTCTGCGATTGAAAGAGGAGATAGTTCTCATGCGTGAAGGTTGAAAAGGTTGTCAGGCCGCCGCAGAAACCTGTGGTGAGCAGCGCTTTCGCGGCAGGAGACATATCGGTTGCATAGTTGTCGATGAGGCCGTAGATAAGTCCGATGATGAAGCATCCCGCCATATTCACGATGAATGTGGCCCAGGGAAACATCATAATGGCAGAGGCGGAATTGTGGATATATCTGTTGAACCATACTGAAACGAGATAGCGCAATGCGCCACCCAGTCCGCTTCCGATGAAAACACAGGCAAGAATGCGTAACATTATAGTTGGGTTTTGGTATAATAAAGCCTCGCCGCAAATGAAACGGCGAGGCTTATAATCGGTTCTGTCGTCTGATTAAGCGTTCTTCACTTTTTCAACAACTGCAGCGAATGCTTCGGGATTGTTGAGGGCGAGGTCGGCGAGCACCTTGCGGTTCATTTCGATACCGCTCTTGTGGATGAGGCCCATGAGCTTGGAGTAGCTGAGGTCGTGGAGACGGGCAGCTGCGTTGATACGCTGAATCCAGAGAGCACGGAAGTTGCGCTTCTTGTCCTTGCGGTCGCGGTAAGCGTAGGTAAGACCTTTTTCCCAGGTGTTTTTAGCGACGGTCCATACATTACGGCGGCAGCCAAAGTAGCCTCGTGTGAGTTTGAGGATTTTTTTGCGGCGTGCGCGCGATGCAACGTGGTTGACTGATCTTGGCATTGTTTCAGATGATTTTGAAAGCCAGCGTCAGCGGCATGCGCTGTTCTTAAGGCTGGACATTCGGTTAATAAATAATTATATAATCACGAATTTAGCTGAAGCACGTTCGGGCTGAATCTTACTTGAGACCGAGGAGCGACTTGATGCTGTCGATGTTGGCACGGGCTACCAGACCGCTGTGGGTGAGGGAGCGTTTCTGCTTCTTGGTCTTTTTGGTCAAGATGTGGCTCTTGTAAGCGTGTTTTCTTTTGATCTTTCCTGATCCGGTAAGGGCGAACCTCTTTTTGGAACCGGAGTTAGTTTTAATCTTCGGCATTTTAATTGTTATTTAAGTTATTCGTGTTGTATAATCTGAAGCCTTGAGGCCGATTATTTCTTCTTGGGTGATATCATTATTATCATGCGCTTGCCTTCGAGCAAGGGCATCTGTTCTACCTTTCCGTAGTCTTCAAGGTCATTGGCGAAACGAAGAAGAAGAACTTCTCCCTGCTCTTTGAAGAGAATCGAGCGGCCTTTGAAGAAAACGTAAGCTTTCACTTTGGCGCCTTCCTGGAGGAATCCCATGGCATGCTTCAGCTTGAAGTTATAGTCATGGTCGTCGGTCTGAGGACCGAAGCGGATCTCCTTCACGACTACTTTGGTCGATTTAGCCTTGATTTCCTTGGCCTTCTTTTTCTGCTGGTAAAGGAACTTCTGGTAGTCGAGGATCTTGCATACAGGAGGCTCGGCGTTCGGGGAAATTTCCACGAGGTCCAGCTCCTGCTCTTCGGCAATGCTGCGTGCTTCGTGAATGGAGTAGATGCCTGGAGTAACATTGTCGCCGACGAGACGCACTTCACGGGCTCGTATATGCTCGTTGATGTTGTTGGGTGCCTGCTTTTGCTGGCGTGGGTCGGGGCGACGCTGCTGAGGGCGAGGTCCGGGGGTAGCGGGGCGTGGTGCTCCGGGATTGTAAGGAGGTTTTTTATCCATTCAGGGTGCTTTGCAGCAGTTTAATTAATAATGAGTTTTTTATTGGTTGATCATTGCATTGACTTCGTCGGTCAATAACTTTGCAAAGTTAGCGATTTTCATTGAACCGAGGTCGCCTTCGCCGGATTTTCTTACAGAAACTTCACCGTTTTGTGCTTCTTTTTCACCTACGACGAGCATATAAGGCACGCGGCGCAGCTGATTGTCGCGGATTTTGCGGCCAAGGGTCTCGTTGCGGTCGTCGATTTCGAGGCGGATGTCGGATTTCTCAAGTTCGCGGGCAACGGTATTGGCATAGTCGAGGTACTTGTCGCTCACCGGAATCACAATAACCTGCTCGGGGGCGAGCCAGAGGGGCAGACGGCCGGCGGTGTGTTCGAGAAGAACGGCCACGAAGCGTTCCATCGAGCCGA
>CABRLF010000235.1 GCA_902471685.1 uncultured Porphyromonadaceae bacterium | reverse complement strand
ATCGGGGAAAATATCGACTTTAACTCTCGCACCGAAACTCTTGAGATAACGCACAAAAGGCCGCGGATTGCCTATCCCGGCAACGGCCAGCACCGAATCGCCGCGGTTGAGCCAGTCGAGATACGGAACACCGGTGGCTACATCCGGGAAAACAGGGGCGAGTGGCTTATAGGCGAAATGCGAGAAGAACAGATATTGCGACGGGAACAGATTGTAGTCGTTGATAGCGACACGGTAGTCGATAGGCTTAAGCGAATCGGGGCATTTGGCCACAACAACAATATCGGCTCTGTTCAGACCGCGGGCTGGTTCTCGAAGACGCCCGTAAGGAAGCATATAATCCTCGCTCAGAGGATGATTATACTCTGTTATCAGAATCGAGACAGTAGGCTTCACATAGCGGTGCTGGAATGCGTCGTCGAGAATAATCATGTCTATTTTCGGATCGAGACGCCTCAGTTCACGGATTCCTGCGACACGGTCCTCACATACCGCAACGGTTATGTCGCCGCCGAATTTATGATAAATCATATACGATTCATCGCCTATGTCCTGTGGGGTCGACGTGCGTCCGGCCATTATGAAGCCTTTGGTTGCACGTCTGTATCCGCGGCTGAGCACTGCTATGTGGCGGCGCTTGCGGAAAGTATTGATGAGGTACTCGACATGAGGGGTCTTGCCTGTGCCGCCCACAGCGAGATTGCCCACGCAGATAACGGGAATATCGAATTCCACACTCTTGAGCGCATTCCAGTCGAAGAGTTTATTGCGCAGATAGGTTATCATCCCGTATATTTTCGAACACGGGAGCAACACAACTTTCGCCAGACAGGAGTACTTCGGCATGACAACGCTTGATTATGGGATTATTCGATACGGAAAGTAGCCATTCGTGCCTGCATAGGATTCATATCGCGCAGCTGACGGATGCAGTGCAGCGTCTCGAGAGTCTCGCGATCAAGTCCGGAGGCCCTGAGACCGTCGAGACCGCCGTAAGTCTTGAGAATCTGCTGCCATACGTCATCTTCTCCATCCGGATAACGGACAACCTGATCAGTCGACATTCCAAGATTGTCCAGCATGACTGCGACAGTCTGGTCGAGACTTCCGATACGGTCGACAAGACCGATTTCTTTTGCACGGGATGCAATCCAGACACGTCCCTCTGCAATAGCCTTTACGGAATCCTGCGACATATGCCGCCCTTCAGCAACACGGCCGGTAAAGAGATCGTAAATATCCTCTACACCTTTCTGTATGGCGGTGCGCTGCTCCTCTGAGAGCGGACCCGTTATAGAGGCCGGAGCACCGTTTGCATTAGTCTCTACTGTCGAGAACGTGATTCCGAACTTATCGGTGAGAAGGCCGGAAAGATCAGGAATAAGTCCGAAGACGCCGATCGAGCCGGTAATAGTGGAGGCATCGGCAAAAATGCTGTCCGCACCGCAACTGATATAATAGCCGCCGGATGCAGCATAGTCGCCCATCGAGACATAAAGCGGTTTGCCTTTGCTCTTGAAATACTGAAGAGATTCCCATATCTGCTCGGATGCAAAAGCGCTTCCTCCGGGAGAATTGACTCTCAGCACAAGTCCGCTCACATTGTCGTCATCGGCGAGACTGACGATATCATTTACAACGGCAGGACCGACAATGCCCTCGTCGCCAGTATCAACTATATCACCGCAGGCATAATAGACAGCCACATGTTCTTTAGTCGATGGATAATCGAAATCATTGCAACCTGCAAGATATTCCGAAGGCTGAACTAAATTGAGTTCGTCGTTATCGTCAAGGCCTGTCAGATCGCGGAGGTAAGCCTCTACCTGACGGCGGTATTTGAGCGAAGTCACAAGCCCCTTTTCCACAAAAGTATTCGCCCTGTCGGCCGAAATAATCCTCGGAGCCCATGCATAAATGCTGTCGATGGGTATATTGCGGTTGGTTGCCATTGTAGCGGCCATATCACACCAGATAGAATCCACATACTGCTGCATCTGCAGACGTGCCGGCTCACTCATCGAGGTCAGAACGAAAGGCTCGACAGCACTCTTGAAAGTTCCGACCTTAAGCACCTGCATCTTCACGCCGAGCTTGTCAAGCGTGCCTTTGAAGAAAGGAGTGATGCCTCCGAGACCGTGGATATCTACCATACCCATAGGATTGAGGAACAACGAATCGGCCGTCGAAGCAATGACATAATCGCTTTCCGAGTACGAGTCACCGTAAGCGACCACCCATTTGCCGGAAAGCTTGAAGTTGTTTATTTCCTGAATAAGTTCCTGGCGCGAAGCAGCTCCGATATATGCTCCATCGCAGTTGAGGTACAGACCGTCGATATTGTCGTTTTCGGCAGCTGAGCGAAGCGACAGAAGCATATCTTCCAAAGTGAGAGTCTTACTGTCGATGGTCTGTATGAGTTGCATAAATGACTCTACATTATTGCGCTCCTGAATCTCGCCCGTGAGATCGAAATAAAGGATTGAATGCTTGTCGACCGTTTTAACCTCGGAATTAAAATTCAGGTTGCTAAGAGCCGAACCAATGAGCATGAGCCCTCCAAAGATGACAAGAGCGGTCGAAATCCATATTCCGGCCATGGTGCCAAGCATCGAAATAAAAAATCTCTTCAGCATTGCCAGTTATTGCATTTGATAGTTGTAATAATCAATGATTTAGAGACCACAAGATCACGTCATTTAATGACGGAGACTCATGCGGCCACATATTTTTGACAAAGTTAACATTTAATTGTCAAAAAGACAAATAATTTTTATCAGAGAAATTTATAAACGTAATTTCAGTATGGTTATCAGATAATACCCTTCTCGACCATAGCAGCCGCGGCAGCCGCCGCAAAAGAATCGGCAGCCATTGTGAAACCGGCATCACGTATCGCCGATTCACGTGCGC
>CABRLF010000234.1 GCA_902471685.1 uncultured Porphyromonadaceae bacterium | reverse complement strand
CTACATCAAGCGGTCATTCGATGATAGACATTAGTTGGAGGCTTCAGATTGTCCCATATCTGTTTTGATAACCTGAAATGAATCCACTATGAATAATGTAGGTTAAGTTCTTCAATCGGGATGGATGGCGGTTTTGATGACGCCGTCGGCGCGGGTGGCGAACAGGTCGTAGGCTTCCTGGATTCGGCTGAGAGGAAAGCGGTGGGTTATCAGATGGGTGGTGTCAATCTTGCCTTCGGAAATCAGCTGCATGATTTTGTCGCAGTCGCAGGCATCGACACCGCCGGTCTTGAACGTGAGATTCTTGCCATACATCCACGGCAAGGGCAATATCTGTTCCGTTTCGTATAGTGCGACAATCGTAACAATGGCATTAGGACGGGCACAACGCCATGCGAGTTCAAACGTCTCCTCGCCTCCGGCAACCTCAATCACGCGGTCGGCGCGTCGGTCATCGGTCAGTTCATCAAGAACTTCATCACATTCCCATGGTTCGACCACATCGACATTCGGATAATGCTTCCACACAAATTCACGGCGGCTTTCGTCGGCTTCGCAAACGACAATCCGTTGAGGCTTATACAGCTGCACACATTCCAGAGTGCATAACCCTGTCGGTCCGGCACCGATGATAAGTACAGTGTCTTCCTCGGAAATTTCAGAAATCTTGGCTGCCCAATAGCCTGTGGCGAGTATGTCGCCGACAAACAGAGCCTGCTCATCGCTCACGTTATCAGGAATCGGAGTCAGACCATTGTCGGCGTATGGCACACGGACAAATTCCGCCTGACCGCCGTCGATGCGGCATCCAAGCATCCACCCACCTGAAGTGCAGTTGTTCACGTATCCACGTTTGCAATAGAAGCAATCACCACAAAAAGTCTCGACATTCACGGCAACTCTGTCTCCCGGCTTTACCTTGGAGACATCCGAACCGACAGCCTCAACGACGCCAACCAGTTCATGCCCAACGGTAATGCCGACCTCCGCCTGAGGCACAGCCCCATGCAGAATATGAAGGTCCGACGAGCAGATGCTCGAAAGAGTAACTCTCACCACGGCATCCTTCGGGTCTATAATCTCCGGCTTCGGTTTCTCAATCAGCTCGAACCGTCCCGGCGCAGTATATGTCAATGCTTTCATCTCAAATTTTATTCTATATCCAATGGCAGGAGGTTGTCATCATTGAAACGGTCAAAGTCAGACTGGAAAAGCTTGTCCTGAATGACGCGATATTTCTCAAACTCAGTTTCAGCGTATTCTTTAGCTTGTTCGGCTGATACATGTCCGGCATCAGTCAGAACGGGACGGTCGGTAAGATCAAGGAATTTATCAATACGCTTAGCCCAATCCTCCATTGTCATGGGAATATGACGCTTTGCCATATCTTCCGCCAAATCAAGGAAAGAGTTGACAATTCGTCCCATATCCTCCAGCTCACTCCCTTCTCGTTGGGAGCATTCTCCCAAGTAGTCAGACCCATGTGCTCCTTTTCAGCATTAGCCCGGTCAATTATCAGTTCAGCGGCAGTATGACCATGCACTGCATAGTGCATCTTATTCTGCACCTTCTTGAAAAACAATCGAGTAGTGGGCGCATCACGATTGTAATCGATGCTTGTAGCGTAAATATCCGTCAGCTTTTGATAGAAATGCCGCTCGCTGAGACGTATCTCACGAATTTCAGCCAGCAGATGCTCGAAATAGTCCTCGCCTATAAACGAGCCGTTCTCCATGCGCTTCTTGTCAATCACATATCCACGGATAGCAAACTGACGCAAAATAAATGTACACCACTGCCTGAATTGTGTGGCTCGTGTACTGTTTACCCGATAGCCAACTGATATAATGGCGTCGAGATTGTAGAAAGTCGTATTATAGTTCTTGCCATCTGAGGCAGTTGTTTCCATTTTGGAAATAACTGAATTTTCCGAAAGTTCTCCACTTTCGAAAATATTCTTTAGATGCTTGCTAATGGCTGGAACTCCTACATCAAAAAGATCTGCCATAGCTTTCTGCGTACACCAAACAGATTCGTTATGGTAGACCACCTGCACGCCATCTTCCTTTCCCTCTATCTGAAAGATTAGGAACTCCGCCGTGCTATTTCGTATCTCAAATTTCTTCGCCATAATGCTCGCAAATCAGTAAAAACGTTAGATTAGAAAATATTGATATTCATAGTCTGTTCAAGCAGAAAATCCGACGGCTTCAACCGGTCAACATCCTGCAAACCGATAGCCCTCGACCAGTTACGCGCACGTTCCTCCACTCTCGGTTCTCCGGAAGCAAGATACTGTTCAAGCTCCTTATATCTGTCTTCAGATGGCATATTAAATGTAATGTTTAAAGGTTAAAACTCCAACATTGAGATTTTGGCCGGCTGTTAGTATCTCACCGATAGAATCAGCAAATTTGAGAGTTACAGGAACTCCATCGCCATAAATGCACGCATTATAGTTCAACTTTGTTAGACTTAAGATGTCGCGGCATACAACCTCAACGTCTTCGATACCTCTGGTAATAATAATTTCCAATGGACTAGGGACTTCCAGCCCCATTTGTGTTTTGATTCTAGGGATAAATCCCTTTGTCCAAAGGTATGCCTTACTTGAAGATAGCGAGAGCATCATTCCTCTTGGTATACAATAATTACCATTCCTATATAATTTTAGGGATGTCTTCTCCGTAATTCGGACGCCAATGATTTTTGATTTTCCCGCTGTTGCTTCCTCAAATCCAGCCCATTCATCATCATCGAAATAGGTTCGAGAATGTATAAATATCTGCTCCGGATAGCGGTTGAATCTCTTAAAAAAGGCTTCTAATGAGCGCGAAATAAGTGCTTTTGCATCGACTTTCTTTAGCCTACATTATTCATAGTGGATTCATTTCAGGTTATCAAAACAGATATGGGG
>CABRLF010000233.1 GCA_902471685.1 uncultured Porphyromonadaceae bacterium | reverse complement strand
GGCAGAAGGATATACGGAACCTTTGTCAACCCGGATCTGGACACCCTTGGTGATTTCGACGACAAAATACTTTTCTGTCACATCTTCAATGGTGCCGAGAATGCCGCCGGCGGTCACGACTTTTGCACCGCGGCCAAGGCTCTCGCGGAATTTACGGATTTCTTTCTGACGCTTCTGCTGTGGCCGGATCATAAAGAAATAGAATACGACGAAGATTGCGACGAGCATCAGGATGCCCCCCATGCCGCCGGATGCACCGGATGCAGCTGCGTCGAGAAGGATGAATGAGTTCATAGTCATTATCAGTTATTTGGTGTGTTTGTATTTAAAACCGTAAAGTTTATTTTTTGTTTATCACGCCTTCTTCATTGAGGGCTTTGATCACGGAGTAGAGGATGCCGTTGATGAACTGGCCGCTCCGGGGAGTGCTGTAGTTGTTCGCGATCTCGATATACTCGTTCAGAGTGACAGGAACCGGTATCGATGGATAGTTTACAACCTCAGCTATTGCTGTCATCATCAGGACGATATCCATGAACGCGAGTCGTTCGGAATCCCACGATTTGGTGTCGATAAAGCGGTTTATATAGGAGCGGTATGTCTCGCGGTTGTTGACTACATAGTCGAAAAGCTGCGAGCCGAATACCTCGTCCTGACGGTTCATGAATTTAGGGAGCATCACGATCTCGCCGGGAGTCTGACGGATGCCGTCGCCGTCTTCTTCGGACGCTTCGGCGGCAGCGTATGTGCGGCGCATTGTCTTGAGGACAAAGGTGCTCATTATGTCGAGGTCATCGTTCCAGTAGACCGACTTGCTCTCCATGGTTTCGTCGAGTTCTTCTGAAGGGAATACGATCGAGCGCATGATGTCGCGCCAGAAAGCCGCATCGGTGGCAAAGTCTCCCTCGGCAGTACCGAGATAGGTCTTGTATATGTCGGAATCTGTGATCGTTTTCAGCAGACGTGAATACATCAGGTCGGAGTCTCGCCATTCCGACGGATCGGCATCGGGATTTTCCGACACATATTCCATCAGGGGCTCGCAACGCTCTATTGCCTTTATATAAAGATTGTCGAGCAGACGCATATCGGGGTTGAGATCGGCCTCGGTGGGAAGGTTTTTATTCTTGTTGGCTTCGATACGCTCTCTGTAGGCCTCGGTGAGCCGCACCGGGAGAATCATCAGTGCGTGATAGAGGTCGTAGGCCATCTTGAGGGAATCGTCGAGATCCTTGCGGGCCTTCAGATAGGAAGCCTGAGTATCGTCGAACGATGATATGGTGTCCATGAACATCTTCATACCCGTTTCAAAGCCTACATGCGAGAAATTCTCGTGGCGACGCAGAGCACGTTCCACCGACTTGTTCTTCCTTATCACCAGCGTGAAGATCTCTCGCCAGAAGGCCATGTCGTCCACCAGCTCGAGTTTGCGCTTGCGCTTGTAGTCGGCATAAGTTTTTGTTGCGGCGATAGAGGTCATGAGGTCGGGAATGCACGAGTCGAACATCTTCATGTTGTTGCGTGCTGACTCGAGTGCCGCGCATACAGAAGCATCTGAGCGGAGGGCAGCGCCGAGTCTGTTTTTCTTAATTGCCGGGTCGGAAGGAAGAATGATGCCGGAATCAGTGCCAAGGGGTATTCCGGAGAGCTTGAGCAGCAGGATTATAAAATCGATATAAACCGAATACGCAAAGAGGGTGTCTCGCGACGCGCCTTCGCCGGGTGCCGGTTCAAGCTTGAATTCTTTACGGGTAAGAAGATACGAGTAAAGAATCTGGACAGTTTTGATTCGTATTAAACTGCGGTTGATCATATTTAAATGTGCAATCTTCTATTTTTGACACTGCAAAGGTACGTCAAAAAACTCAATGCAGCAAATAAAGTTGCAATTTGCAATAGGCCGGAAAGTGGCTTCCGGCACTATTGCAGACGTTTTTTTCTGTTTCAGGCAGGGCGTATCAGAACATCGGATCCCAGGCCGGAAGCATTATCGGCTTCTGGTTGAGTATCTTCAGGGTTTCGGCCGGCAGATATTCTTTGTTCACAACAAGACGGAACATGTATTCGTTAACCCAGTCATCGTACATGATGATATGGCCGTCGTTGGCCCCGGGTCCCCAGCTGTTCTCTACCATCCATTTGACCGGCTTGCCGTCGCTGTCAATATCGACAGCTACGAGGGTCATGGCGTGTGTCGAGCCGCTGTCACCGGTGCGGATGCGGTCGGCTTTGTTCATGCCGAAACTGATGCCGAAAAGGGATTCGTAGTCGAAGTTGTCCAGCCGTGCGACGTTATCTTCGCGGTTAAGGAATTTGCCTACGTCCCACGAAGAGTACATCATCCTGTTGTTTTTGAGGCTCTCGATGGCGGCAGCTTTAATGTCCTCAATAGGAAGATTGATGAACTGCCAGTTGGCGCCGTCGTAGGCATGACGGTCATATTCGATTTCGTAGAGCTTGTAATATTCGCGTGTCGGGTCGTTCATCAGCATCACATATCCGTTTTTGAGGTCATTGCCTGCGTATTCGCGGAAAAATTCCTGCGGAGTATATGTCTTGGTGCTGACGATATTCCCTTTCGAGTCCTTGCGTGTCCATGTGAATTCTGTCGGGGGGACACCGAGAGTCATTGCGAGCATACGGTAGATATCCTGGAGCATCACTTCTTTCTCTGCCTGCAGGGCTTTCGGTTTGGCGCCGTCTGCTGCCATGCGGCGCAGTGCAAGACCGTCCTCGCGTAGTTTGCGGGATAGCATGCGGCGCAGTTTGGAGGTGTTGGAGGAAGAATAGGTTTCGCCCATGACGCTCTTAGGTACAATGCCGTATTTGGTGAGGTTGTCGGATATACCGGTGAACTGACCTCCGTCGGAAATCGGATTCTTGAAGAGCCATTCCACTGTACGGTCACCATCGGGCTTGGAGATCG
>CABRLF010000232.1 GCA_902471685.1 uncultured Porphyromonadaceae bacterium | reverse complement strand
CCACCGTCACATAGTTCTGGGCGCGGAGCGGTTCAAGTACCTGCTCCTGCATGGCAGTTCGCTTGATAACCTTCTTGTCCACAATTTTGAACGAAACATAGTCGATGTCGAAGGCGATGTTGGAGGTGTTCTTTAACTCAGTGTGGAAGTAAAGCATCCCGTTGTTGGTGTAGATGGATTTCAGGAGGAACTGAACACCGAAACGCTTAGAGCCTATATGCTTGATTTCTCGCTTGTTCTGCTTGTGGATTGACTTCATAATCAGCTTGACAAGCATAGGCGACTCACTGCCTAACTTTTCGAGGTAGATTTCCTGGGCATTGTTGGGACGGTTGACAGTCTCGCCGTCGTGGAGAAAGTCGGCCATCTCAATACTCAGAAGCAAAGGCTCTTTCGCAAATTTGACGTTAAATGTGTAGTAGCTACCGTCTTCGGTAATAACCGACAGGTTGGTCTCCTGCTTGAATGACTTGAAGGCGGATTTGACACGCAGTACGTTCTTTGCGCCGTCAGCGAGACCGGCGACAAGATTTTCGTTGCCCAAATCTACATAAGTGATTTCAGCCGGGAAGATGATGTGCGTGGTCTTGTTGTAGCATACCTCCAGAGCGTGAGGGGGAACCATTCGGTCGAAACCCACCTTGCGAGTCAGACCGTCGAACTTGTCGCCATCGGTGTAGTTGGCTCCGTACACGTTCATGTCGTGTTCGGCTACCTGTTCGGAAGACACGTTATTATCGGTGTTTTTGGGTGCCTTGTCTTTGGCAAAGGCGGGGGTTGCCATGCCGATGAGGGCGATGGCTGAGAGAATAAATGTTTTCAGTTTCATAAAAATTTACGTTGGATTTAAGTGGTTTTTAATTGTTTTCGGGCTGGTAGAGCATTACCCTGTACCCGGATTTAAGATGCACTTTGACGGTACGCATCTTCTTTGTGAGATACTGGCTTACGCCGTTGATGAGACCTCTGCCTACATCGGAGGCAATCTGTGCGCCGGCATCGGTGGAGATGTTGATTGAGCTGCCCATCGTGCTGCCCATGTTGGCACCGATTTCGTGGAGTGCGTAAGACTCCATAGAGTTGGGGATATTGATACCCTCCTGACCGTCGGAATCATAGACCTTCAGATCAACCTCATAGATTGAGCCGTTTGTCTCTACCGATGTAATCTCAATCTCCAGACGCTCATCCTGCAATCGGGCGGCACCGACAACTACTGTGTTCCGTGGAATAAGCCTGTTGCCTATCCACATCGGTTCGGTGGTTCTCAACTTGACGGACTGACCGTTGGTTACGGACTGGTTTCCGGCAATGACGGCGGCGATTGTATTCTTGCCGACCGACCTTTTCATGCCGACCGAGGTGTTGAAGCCTCTCTCGTTTGTGGCGGCACTCAACGTCGATACCACATTGTGGGTGACGTTCTGAACCGGCTGCACGTTCCGTTTCCCTTTCTCGTCGGACTGAGGCGGAGCCTGATAATTGCCGTTGCCATTGCCCATGTATTGTGCGGCAAGCTGATACGACCTTTCGAGAAGTTCCATCTCATCGGGCTGCTGGGTCTGCTGCTGCGCCAATGCGTTCTGCATCTCCAGTTCATCGATGCGGGCCTGTAACTCCGCCACCTGTTCAGTCTGGCTGTAATCGGGGACATAAAAATCCTGCAAGGAAGCCTGTGCCTGCCGGTAGGCGTTAGCCGAGTTCTGGATTTCATCGGGAACAGCAGGTTCCGCCGGAGCGGTCACGGTGTCGAGCTGGAGCGTCACCGCACTGATTGTGCTGTCGCTCTGCGCTTTCTCCTTTTTCATCGCCTCCTGTTCGTATGCGGCAATCTTGGACTCGGGCATCCCCTCGGTTGTACCGTCGGGCAGTTCGGTGTTTGCCTTACCCTTGACAGTTTCCTTCTCGCCACTTGGGGCGAAGATAAGCCATAGACAGACAAGGCACGAGAAGGTCAGCAGCGTATAGACCGCCAGTCTTTTCAGTCGCTCACGTTCAGCCGGGGTCTTGGGCGTTAGCTTCGCTTTGAGGTCATCGAGGAACTTCATACTCAATTATTTTAGATGAGACATCGGGATTGTCGTTGGAGGGTAGTTCCAACTGACGGATATGCTCTATCTCGATAGCCTGCCGAGCGTGGCCGGCTCCCATCTTGTAGCAGGCGTGACCGAATACGAAGAAGGCAATCAGGATGAAAGCCGTGAGCAGCACGGTCACTACCGTCAGTCGTTGTTTGTGGGGCATATCGTCGCAGACCTTTTTCAGCCACTCTCTGATTTTCCCTTTCGGGCCGTGCCACACCCTATTATATAAGGGTGACACGAGGTTTTGAATTTTCTGTTTTATACTCATTGGGATAAAGTACGTTTTGTGGTTATCAAATCTTTGTTCTCTAAAATCGTCAGACCCTCGATCATGAAACCGTTGGGGTTGTCGTCAGAGCGGGAAGTATTGACGAGGCGACACTGGGTTATCAGGCTTCGCTCCGTGACATTGCTCTGACGGATAATCATCTGCCGGGCGTAGGTTCGGACATTGTAGGGATAGCCGTTGAAGTCAGCGACTATGCTGTCCACCTGCAAGACCTGAGTGATGTTTCCGGCGATGATGCGGTTGTAGTATCCCTTCTCCACATAATCGGAGTAGTAGTTATAGGCACTCTTGTCGGCCAGTGACATGGCGCGGTTGATGTTGTGTTCAATCGCCGACTTGTCGGGCGACAGAGTGAAGAACAGTTCGTGGAAGCGTCGCACGTGTTCCCGTGCCTCCGCCGGGCGGTTCTGCTCCATGTCCTGTGACAGCGCGAGCATCAAACTCTTGCCGTTGTCCAGTACATAGATTTTTTCCCGCTGCTTTTCGGCAAAGTTCAGTGACAGCACCACCGAGCCGATAGCGATGAAGGCGCAGAGCGATACCATGACAAGATCGG
>CABRLF010000231.1 GCA_902471685.1 uncultured Porphyromonadaceae bacterium | reverse complement strand
GTAGAAAATAAGGAATCCAATGTCGACCTCACAGTGCGCTGCACCTTTGCAGATGAGCTGCACGTGGATCAAAGCGTGTCACACAATGGTGTTTGCCTCACTGTCGTAGAGCTTGGTCCCGACAAGACATATAAGGTTACAGCCATCCGTGAGACTCTCGACCGCTCGAACATCGGGTGTCTGCGCCCGGGCGATCTCGTCAACCTCGAGCGCTCGATGCTCATGAACGGACGTCTTGACGGTCATATCGTACAGGGACATGTCGATACAACCGCTGTATGCACGGCGATTGAGGAAGCCGACGGAAGCCGATATTTCACCTTTGAGTACAAGACCACTCCCGAAATGGTTGCCAAAGGATATATGACTGTCGAGAAAGGCTCGGTTACAGTCAACGGCGTCAGTCTCACCGTCTGCGACAGCGAGCCTGAAAGCTTCCGTGTAGCCATAATTCCATATACCTTCGAGAATACCAATTTCCGCACTATCGAAGTCGGCACGAAGGTGAATCTTGAGTTCGATATCATCGGCAAGTATCTTGCGCGGATGATCGAACTGCGTAATCTCTGATTCTTACCAACATTTTTCTCCGGCACCGGCGATGGAGAAGATTATGCAATACGTATGGCAGCACCGGCTGTGGCGCCCCCGTGGCGGCATGGTCACTGCCGACGGACGCCGGGTAGAAATACTGGACCCGGGTCTGCTGAATACAGACGCCGGGCCCGATTTTTTCAATGCAAAAATAAAAATCGACGGCCGAACATGGGCCGGAAATATCGAAATCCATGTCAAGGCCTCCGACTGGCACCGCCACGGGCACGACGACGACAAGGCATATGAAAACGTCATCCTACATGTTGTCGAGACCGACGACTGTCGCATTCTGCGGTCTGACGGAGAGGAAATCCCTCAGCTTGTGATGCCTTGCGCCTCTGAAATAGCCGAGAAAGCGCATACGTTAGAAAATGCCAACGGCGAGCTTCCTTGCGCGGGGCTTATCGCACGGATGCCGTCTATCTATCTCTCCGACTGGATTACAGCCCTCGGCATGGAGCGGCTCTACGAGAAGTCGGACCGCATATTGCTGTACGCCGACCGCTTCTCCAAGGACTGGAAAACGGTAATATATGTCACCCTGAGCCGCGCTCTCGGATTCAATACCAACTCCGAGGCATTCGAACGTCTGGCAAGTTCCACTCCCCTCCACTATCTGTTGCGTCATGCCGGCAATCCGACCACTATAGAGGGTGCGCTTTTCGGGCAATCGGGGTTGCTGGAGCCGTTGCCGGACACCGACAGCTATGTGGCCGCACTTAAACAGGAATATGCGTTCCTCCGGCGCAAGTATTCGCTCATACGCCCGTCCTATCTCGCATGGAAACTGGGGAGAATAAGACCTCAGAATTTTCCTCACCGCCGCATAGCACTTCTGGCTCGGATGATAAGCGACGGTTTTCCTATCGGATATTCGCTCACGTCGGTAGAAACCGAGGAAGAAGCCAGGGCTCTCTTCGACATCCGGCTGACGGGCTATTGGTCATCACATTATACATTCAATTCTCCGGGCGACGGTATCCCCCATCCGTCAAAAGAAGCCAAGGCTCTTAGCAAGACATCGGTCGACCTGCTTCTTATCAATGTCGTTGCACCTATAATGCACGCCTATGGCCGCGCAATGGGACATCCGGATTTATGCCAGAGAGCCGCAGATCTGCTTCAGGCTCTCCCGCCGGAGAATAATATGTATGTGAGGATGCTTACCGAAGCCGGAATCTCATGTCCGGATGCGTTCAGCTCTCAGGCCCTCATACGGCTAAGAAAAGCATATTGCGAGCCTCGCAAGTGCCTTTACTGCCGTATCGGGCATAAGTACCTGAGAGAGGAACAAGGACTCTAACTTCTGTAAATCAAAGTAGCGGACGGTCGGCTGAAAATCTCGGCTGCCGTCGATGTTATTATCTCCGGAGTGAGTTTGCGGCGGTCGGCGACAGTGCGGTTGATATCTTCATTATGAAGTTCTGCCTGGGCCAGATTTGTAGCCAGATGCACATTCCCGGTATTTGAAAATCGGAAAGTGGCCTCGAAGTTATTCAGCGTCCGCTCGAGTTCCCGTGCGGTTACATTTCCGGGATGGGTGATCTTGTCCAGCTCATCCTTAAGGAGCGAAAGCGCCTTTTCTATGGCGGCATCACTATCCTCTGCCAGCTGCATGTTGACAAGCAGCAAGCCGGGGCCTTCGCTTCCGATGATAGAAGCATCGGCATCGGCTATGATACCAAGACCGCTGCCGTTTACGAGACTGTCGCGGAGGCGTGCCAACCGTCCGACCGAAAGGATATCGGTGATCGTATCGGCGGCAAAATAAGAAGGCGTTCCATAGCTGTCCATCGGGAATGCCACAGTTATCAGGGGAAGAGGCACATTGCCATGCACGGTCTCGACAACAGGAAGCGAGGGAAACCCCGGATTCACCTCCGGTCGCGGAGCTATCTCGCGGGCCGGAATATCGGCGAACCATGCTTCCACTTTCGCGCAAGCCTCATCGAACGGCACACCGCCGCTGATAGCAAGCACGGCATTATTGGGGGCATAGTGGCTGAAGAACCACTTCCGGGCGTCGTCCATTGTCACCTTCGCGATATGATCCGGCGTAAGACCTATGACAGGCCATGAATACGGATGACTCTCGGCGTAGGCAATGCGGCGCAGATGGTGGAACATATCGCCGTAGGGACGGTCGAGACACTGCTGCTTAAATTCTTCTACTACAACTCCCCGCTGCACGCGCAACGAGTTTTCGCTGAATGCCGGAGAAAGCATGCGGTCGCTCTCAAGATGCAGCGCCGTATCAAGATTCTGAGCCGGCAGCGTATCGTAGAAATTCGTGAAGTCGTTGCTTGTCCATGCGTTGCTGCGGCCGCCGGCAGCTTCCAGCTCGCCGTC
>CABRLF010000230.1 GCA_902471685.1 uncultured Porphyromonadaceae bacterium | reverse complement strand
TATCTTTTTAATATTGTTAAAGTCCACAGTCACTTTGTGTGGTTGCACGATACAGACATCCGTACATATAAGCCCCTGATTGTTAAGCTTGTTTAATGCGGCTTCGTCAGTTATAGTCTGTCTTAAGAAAGCATTTGTAGTATCTGCGTCAGTCACAATTTCGGCATGAATATTCTTCTCCAAATTGAATTTGCCGGAATTATGCTGATACAAATTATGCAGAGGTAAGGGACGTATGCTGATCAGTTTTGTTATCGGAGAACCTTTTGCCTTGAATGAAAATATATTGTTAAATACAACAGATGGTAACTTTTCTATCTTGTAAATTGTACTGTCAATGATGTCTGCATTACTCTGTGCTTTCACTACGAGTGCTGCTATGACGAGAAAGACGGTTATAATGATTCTTTTGTGCATTTTCTGTTTTTTATATGACCCCGTTTGCGAATCTTATTCTACTAAAGGAATATCTTTATACTCGGGATATGATTGTATTTGGTGACAAAGATACATTCTTCTCATCGAACTTTTGTTGTAAAATTGCATTTTTCTTACTGGACTAAATATCATTGTCTGTTTTGCGTGACACATACGTTACCAGAGTTTTCAATGGCTCGTTGACAAATTCGACATGGCGGAGATGAAAAAATTTTGTATCTTTGTCGAATATTTCAAACACAGTCTATAACCATAAACACACATTTTAGAAAGACATGGAAAATAAGTGCGACAAAGGCTTCCGAACGGAATCCGACCTGCTTGGAGCTATGCAGGTGCCCGATTGCTGCCTCTACGGAGTCCAGACAATGCGTGGTGTTGAGAATTTCCCTATCAGCATGTTCCATCTGAGCGATTGCCCCTCGTTCGTAAAAGGTCTGGCAATCACAAAACTCGGAGCCGCTATTGCAAATCATAAGCTCGGACTCCTTACCGACCAGCAGTATGAAGCCATAGCACAGGCTTGCCGCGAGATAATGGACGGGCAGCATCTTGATCAGTTCCCGGTGGATATGATTCAGGGAGGCGCCGGCACCACTACCAATATGAATGCCAATGAGGTGATTGCCAACCGAGCCCTCGAAATCATGGGTCACCGTCGCGGCGAGTATCAGTACTGTTCTCCCAACGACCATGTGAATCGTTCGCAGTCTACCAACGATGCATATCCAACCGCAATACATATGGGTCTCTACATGGAGATGGCCCGTGTTCGCGAGCACCTTGTGATGCTTATCGAATCGCTTCGTGCCAAGGGCAAGGAATTCGCCTCTATCCTGAAAATGGGCCGTACTCAACTCGAGGATGCCGTGCCCATGACCTTGGGACAGACATTCAACGGCTATGCCGCCGCTCTGGAAGACGAATGCAAATTCCTTGATGACGCCGCCGACGATCTTCTGACAATCAACATGGGCGCAACCGCTATCGGTACCGGAATCTGTGCCGAACCGGGCTATGCCGAACTGTGCGTCGAGGCACTTCGTGAGGTGACAGGCTGGGACATCCGTCTGTCGTCCGACCTTGTGGGCGCTACATGGGATACTTCCGCCATGGTAGGTTATTCCTCGGCTCTCAAGCGTCTGGCAACCAAGGTGAGCAAGATTTCCAACGACCTCCGTCTGCTTGCCAGCGGTCCGCGCTGCGGCCTTGGTGAAATCAATCTGCCGGCCCGCCAGCCCGGTTCTTCGATTATGCCCGGCAAGGTGAACCCTGTCATTCCCGAGGTAATGACCCAGATCTGCTATAAGGTGATGGGCAACGACACCTGCGTCACATTCGCTTCCGAAGCCGCACAGCTCGAGCTCAACGCCATGGAGCCTATAACCGCCCAATGCAATTTCGAGTCCGCTCATATTATGGTCAACGGTTTCGATACTCTCCGCATCCGCTGCATCGACGGAATCACGGCCAATGCCGACCGTTGCCGCGCATACGTTCACGACAGTATCGGCGTGGTAACAGCCCTCAATCCTGTGATCGGCTATAAGAACTCGACTAAAATCGCGAAGGAGGCTCTTGAAACAGGCCGCAGTGTATATGACCTTGTTCTTGAGCATGGCATTCTATCGAAAGAACAGCTCGATACCATTCTTTCGCCTGAGAATATGATCCGTCCGGTGAAGCTCGACATCAAGCCGCTGAAGACGCTTTAATCCATTAAAGCGGAAAAATAACAATAATCGGGATGCAGGCAACGCGCCGGCATCCCGATTATTGTCTGCAGTTTATTCTGCAAGAACAAATCTGCGGAGGTGAATGTTTCTATAATATAACAAACTACTACTTCGCATAATGAAAATCTTCAACATCTCACTGTCTGCTGTTCTTGCAGTCCTTTTTTCAGTAATAATCGTAACGTCGTGTTCCCATTCCGAGCGTTTTGCAGGGGAATGGCAAAGTCAGCCCGAGCGCATTGATGTACCGGATGCAAGCTACGCCGCGGCAACAGTGACTATCGATTTCTCGCCAGCCGACGGGAAAGCCGGCAGTGGCGACGTTCTGCTTTCGGCTGTGATTGAGCTTCAGCAGCCCGTTTCGTCGGATAATCCGTTTAATCAGGCTTATGAGACCAGCGTGGCCGCAACCGCTACTGTTTCCGGTCGCTATATGGCCGAAGAAGATGACGACGATGATATAATGATTTCGTTCGATCCCTCCTCGCTTCAGGTGATTGTGGACCGCAGCGGCGTCACATTCTCCAACAATATCCTTACCGGAGCACCGTCGGCCCAGCTCGATTCGCTCACTGCATCAACGGCCGACCGCTGGCGCGTGATTCTCACCCCTGTGATGCGTGATTTCTTCAACCGCTACAGCACTATCGACGATATCGAGGTGCACCACAATGATATGCTGAAATGCGAGATAGCGCATACCGACTGCGTTCTCAAGCGCGTTGGAGTCCCCGACTGACAGATGATTCACAGATGATATTAATTAGATAGGGTGTTCAGTTTGATGTTCCAAAAAAACGTCATTCAAAACACCTGAAAAAT
>CABRLF010000229.1 GCA_902471685.1 uncultured Porphyromonadaceae bacterium | reverse complement strand
GCATATCTTAAGTAGCCCCTTTAGGGGCGCAAAGCCTCGTTAGAGGCGTCACGAACAGTTTAGGCCATGGTGAGAGCCTGTAGGGCTCGATACCATGGTATACTAACGTATTTTCGCTTTATCCACCCCGTAGGGGTGACCCATTGGAGTTGGGGCACCCATATCAGGGTGCATTTTGTTTAATGCATTCTTAACCCCGGGTTTCGAGACCTAACGGTTACCCGGGGCTAAACATTTCGTGGTGCCGCTACGCGGCTATCTTCCCTCATTTTTTTGTTTGTTCCATGCAAGATTCGGAGGGGTATAGTATTTATAATATTGAACTGAGCAGGTCACTCGACCAACAAAGAGAGTGACGGTTTGTTTATATTAATGAAAGTAGTTAAATTTGCACCGGAATTGCGAATAACCGACATAATGAACACAACTGAGCGTATATCGGCTGTAATCAATACATATAATGCCGAAAAATATCTTGAAGAAGTGCTTACAGCGCTCGAGGGATTCGATGAGATTGTGGTGTGCGACATGGAAAGCACCGACCGCACCGTCGACATAGCCCGTTCGCACGGCTGCAAGGTTGTGACTTTCCCCAAAGGAGATATCAATATAGTCGAGCCGGCGCGCGACTTCGCAATTCAGTCTGCTTCGAATCCGTGGGTCCTCGTCGTTGATGCCGATGAGATCGTCACACCGGAGCTGCGCGACTATCTCTACAGCCGTGTTCGCCGCGGCGATTGTCCCGAGGCGCTGAATGTGCCAATGATCAACCGCTTCATGGGTCGGTTCAGCAAGATGCCGCCCGACTACCATGTGCGCTTTTTCCGTCGGGACAAAGCCAAATGGCCGCCTACGATCCACAGCCATGTGCAGATCGACGGCCGGACGGAAAAAATGCCGTCGAACCTCAAGGGTGTGCATTTCCTCCACCTTGCCGACAGCACCATGCAGGAGCGGGTGGAGAAGCTGAACCGCTATACCGACAGAGAGCTGGAGCGGCGCCGCTCCAAAGGCTGGGGTACCGGAGCGCTTGTGTTCCGGCCGGTATGGTTTTTCCTCCGGTCCTATCTTTTCAAGCAGGGTTTCCGCGACGGACGCCGTGGCCTTATCCGGGCCTATATCGACGGCGCCTATCAGGCTGTTCTCGTATCCAAGCTTATCGAGGAGCGGAAAGAGAAGGGCCGAGGCTGCGACAGTAATAAATGACTGACTACCAAAAGCTGAATTCCGATGGACACCAGTCTGAATCTGCCGCTTGTAAGTATAATCGTTCCGGTATATAATACGGCGTCTTATCTGCGCCGCAGTCTGGACTCGATTCTTTCGCAGACGTATACGCACTGGGAGGCGATAATTGTCGACGACGGGTCGACCGACGGCAGCGGCGCGATATGCGACGAGTACGCAGGGCGTGACGCCCGTTTCCGTGTGATTCACCGGTCTAATTCGGGAGTCGCCGCCACACGCAACGCCGGCCTTGACGCCGCTACGGGCGAATATCTCGGATTTGTGGACAGCGATGACTGGATAGAGCCGGATATGTTCCGCTCAATGGTTACGGCTATCCTGAAAAGCCGGGCCGACATAGCGACGTGCAATGTCCGGATTGTATATCCCAATAAGACGACAGTTAAAAAAAGTACGGAGGAGTTACGGGTTGTGGACCGCGACGAGGCTATCGGCATGATCTATGAAGATAAGCAGCTGCGCAGTTTCCTATGGGATAAATTATTCCGCCGCAGCCTATTTACGGTCCGTTTTCCCGAAGGACGCATCTATGAGGATATGATTGTGATGCTTAAGCTCTTTGCGGGAGCGGAGCGCATAGTGATGCTCCCCGGAGTATACTATAACTACCGCATGCGTACGTCGAGCATTGTCCATGCGATGGATCTGGACAACCGGCAGCAGCTCGTCGAGGCCCTTGACCAGAGTTTCGGGCAGATGATGGGGATGCGTGTCCGGGGGTGGAACACGAAAAGGAAAAAGCGGACGTACTACCGTCGAATTATCAGAATATGTCGCGAGGTTGTCTCGCAGTGTCCGAATAACGAAGCCCGCAAAAGGTTTCTGAGATTTGTGAAGAAGAAAATAGAATCCGCCACCTTCGCCCAGATGATCAAGCTCAAGCCTCAGTATATGCTATGGGGTTATGTGCTCAAATACGTCCCTTCATGGTTCGGAAATGCTGTCGGAATGACGCACCTTCCTGGCAAAGGCAGGAAGAAACTTTTTTAACGGCCTATATGAGGGAAGTGAAGACTGAAATACCGAGAGTGATCCACTATTGCTGGTTCGGCGGGAAAGAAAAGCCGGCAGACGTGCTGCGGATGATCGCATCGTGGCGGACAGTAATGCCGGATTACGAGATAAAGGAATGGAACGAATCGAATTTTGATTTCGGACGTTTTCCGTATTCCCGCGAAGCCTATTCGATGGGAGACTATGCCTTTGTGGCTGATGTATGCCGCGTCTATGCCCTCACGACAGAGGGCGGAATATACCTTGACACAGATATCGAGGCGCTTAAGCCTTTCGACCCGTATCTTCATGACGGGTCTTTCTGCGGCTATGAGCATCAGGGGATAGGCACCGGGGTGATAGGGGCGGAAAAAGGCTGTGCGTGGACACGTCGGTTTCTTGAGTTCTATTCGCGGCGCCACTATGTGAATGCTTTCGGGCATCCGGTCAGGACACCGAACGTGCGGATTCTTTCGGAGACCATTCTTCCGTCGGTAGCGGACGCCGACCGTCCGGAAATCTATCCGATAGACTATTTCTGCGCCCGCAACTGGGAGACGGGTGAGTACAGCGTGTCTGCGAATACCGTCTGCATCCATCATTACAAGGCATCCTGGCGCCGCCGGAAGACTTTCGGCGAGCGGCTGGCTATCCTGATGCGCGGACTGAAAGCGAGGTACTGAAGCCCCCTTTGAAAAAGCAAATTCCTACAGAACATGTCCAAAAGAATTATGTCATTTTTCCGGAGCAGATCCGGAATTCTGTTCACGGGTCTGTCTGCGACTCTACTGGC
>CABRLF010000228.1 GCA_902471685.1 uncultured Porphyromonadaceae bacterium | reverse complement strand
CTACATCAAGCGGTCATTCGATGATAGACATTAGTTGGAGGCTTCAGATTGTCCCCATATCTGTTTTGATAACCTGAAATGAATCCACTATGAATAATGTAGGTTAATGTGTGTACACCCCACGTGCAGCCGTAAGTGGCATTGATACGTGTGCTCCAGCGGGTGGTGGAAGTGGAGTTGTTATTGTATTTGCCGCGTTTTGTCTGCTCGAGCTGGGCCTGCGATGTCTCGTTGGGCGAAACGAAAGTCTCGGTGGTCAGTTTTGTGGTGGAGTACTGTGCGTTACCGCGCAGACGGAAATATCGGGAAGCACGCCATTCGAACTGGAAGTTGTCCGACACTGCCATGTCGCTGCCTTTGCTGAAACTCTTCTGGCGGAAGTCCCACAGCGGATTCCAGATGAAGTCATTGCCTTCGCGGAAAACGTATTTGGGAACGTTGCCGTTTTCGTCCCACTTGTCGTAGAAAGGATTCATGCGGACGAAGCGGCTGAATGCAACGGTTTCGTTGTTGCTGCTTGTGTGGTTGATGGAGGTCTGGTTCGTGAAGCTGAAGTTATCGACGCGATAGGTAAGGTTGATGTTGCCGTTGATGGTGTTGCGGTCGGAGTTCTTCATGACACCCTCGTTCTTGTTGTAGGAAAGACCTGCGCCGTAGCGGAAAGCCTGGTCGCCACCTTCGATATAAAGGTTGTGCGAATGTGTGATTGCAGTTCGGAGGGGTTCGTTCATCCAGTATGTGTCGCGGCCTGACTTGACCATTTCGAGGCGGTTCATGTAGCGCTGGCGCTGGTATTCGCCAATTGGGAGTCCGTCTTCGTCAAGGCCGAGGACGGACAAGTCGGTGTTGATGGTGTTGTATTCGCCGGCAAGGAGTTCGTACTGGAGTTTCTCGGCTGCATTCATAAGGTTGTAGTCGGAGAGGTCTGCCCAGGCAACGGTCATGGAGCCGTTGTAGCTCACGCGTAGGCGTCCGGCAGTCGGTTTGCGGGTCTCGACAACGATTACGCCGTTAGCGGCTTTCGAACCGTAGATGGCGGTGGCGGAGGCATCCTTAAGGATCGAGATGCTTTCCACGCGGTCCATGTTAAGGTCGTTGATGGCCTGAAGGGTAGACTCGAAGCCGTCGAGGATGAAGAGCGGCTGGTTGGGGTCTGTCTCGTATTCCTGCGCGAGGGCCTGCACGTTCATCTTACCGTTGATGGAGATGTCGGCTGTGCGGTTAGGGTCGGAACCGAACTGGTTGTTGGGAGTCATTACAACCGACGGGTCGAGAATCGAAAGGCTCTTGAGGATGCCCTGCGGGGCAATGGTCTTGAGTTGTTCGGCATTGAAAGTCGTAACAGAACCGGTGAAGCTCTCGATGTTACGGGTGTAGATACCGTTGACAACCACTTCGTTGAGTGCGGATGCGTCGGGGGTCATGCTGACAACGAGTCGTTTACCCCCCTGAGCGCGAACTTCCTGCGGCTTCATACCCACATAAGTGAAACACAGGGTAGCTTTTTCTTTCTGGAGCGCCAGGCTGAATTCACCTTCTGCATTTGTCACTGTACCGGTTCGTTCCATGCCCTTGACGGTGACGCTGACGCCCGGCAATGGCTCGTTCTCTTCATCGACAACGACGCCGCGGTAATAATGATTCTCATTCTTGGAGGTTCCTGTCTGTGCGACGGTCACCTGAGCCGTCATAATAAACAGAAACAGCACTGAAAGAATCTTTGCAATTTTATTCTTCATGCGTAGAAAAAGAGATAAATGATTGATAGTGATAATGATGTTTTCTATATCAAAAAATGTACTATGGAAAATGATTCGTCAAGCCATGAGGAGATTTTTGCGTGTCAGCTTTTCTTATCAGATTCTTTAATTGTGTACGCCGCAAAATTAACTATAATTCTCATCTTGCCAAATTCTTTAACTCGAAATAACACTTTTTAACCTAAAATCCTTCGTCATTTGATATTCAATAGACATAATTTTGAGTTAAAACATGGTAAAACGTCATCATAATTCCACATTCCCTCCTAATTATATAAAGAAAGCCTATCTGCGAAGAGATATTAAAAACAAAGAGTGAAATTCTCCGGATTATTCATTTTTGGATACAAAAAAGTATCGCCCGATTGCTCGGACGATACTGAATGAGTTGTTATTTCCGATCCAGGAGTGCGCGACTCAGTTCAATACAATCGGAATGCCTACCGGAGCGATAAACGCCGCACGGGCATACTGATGAAGAAAGTCGATTGTTGAACGGCGAGGACGGGAGACGGTCTTACCCGCGGAGCGGGGGGATTCGTGAGTAGAAGTTTTATCCATAGGCAGTTTGGTTTGCTATATATCTAAAACGTATTTTTCTTCCCAATTATTGTATGAAGGCATAGATTCACGTCAAAAGAAACAATTGCCCTTTTAATATAAATTTGCATATATAAGGATAACACGCTGATAAATACATATATGTTAACAATAAAGCCCTAAAATTAGGGTATTTTCAGTTTATTTCACTAAATTTGTACAAAAGAAATTTTTGCAATTCAGAAAAAGGGTGTACTTTTGCCCCGGAATCAGTTATTCCCGGATATTTGCATAAATCTTAAAGCGAAATATCCGCTTCCAATTCGAAAATAAAGAAAAATAACACAACGCAAAATTTTTTTGACATGAGTGCAACAAAAGCAAAGCCCGCAACGGGAAAACTTGGCGTGATGGTCGTAGGCCTCGGTGCCGTTTCCACCACATTTATGACCGGTGTCCTGATGACACGCAAAGGTCTGGCAAAACCCGTAGGCTCGATGACCCAGTACGACAAAATCCGTGTAGGTCAGGGTGCAGACAAGAAATACCTCCACTATAAGGACATCGTTCCTATCGCCGATCTCAACGACATCGAATTTGCTGCATGGGACGTTTATCCCGCAAACGCATATCAGTCGGCAATGCACGCCGAAGTGCTCAAGGAACGCGATATCGAACCCGTAGCCGACGAGCTCAAGGCAATCAAGCCCCTCAAGGCCGCTTTCAGATCGGAA
>CABRLF010000227.1 GCA_902471685.1 uncultured Porphyromonadaceae bacterium | reverse complement strand
GACGAAAATCAACGGCCGCATCATGCCCGACGGTTATCCTGTACGGATAGAGATGCCGGATCCCGATCAGAAAGGCTGCGCCAATGTTCATCAGGGCGGCATAGTTTCCACTCCCGACGGCCAGTGGTGGGCGCTCCAGATGCAGGACTTCCATTCGCTCGGGCGCACCACTACCCTCCTGCCTGTGACCTGGGTCGACGGCTGGCCCATGATCGGACTCCCGGGAAATCTCGGCCGTGCGCCCCGCACCTGGTTCAAACCGGAGACTGCTGCACGCGATACCGAAGCAATCCATGCACCCTATGAACGCAACGAAAACTTCGACGGCAAAACTCTCGGAAGAGTCTGGCAGTGGAACCACAACCCCGACGATAAGATGTGGAGCTTGTCGAATGGCCGTCTCCGCCTGCGCACTATGCCTGCCGATCAGCTTATGTGGGCACGCAATACCCTCACTCAGCGCGCCATAGGTCCCAAGTCGGTTATCACAGTCGAGCTTGATGCCTCTCATCTCAAGGACGGGGATGTAGCCGGTCTCTGCAATATCAATGTACCATGCTCGTGGATCGGCATCGTGCGCGAAGGTAAAAAAGACATACTGCGGTGCTTCGTTCAGGTAGATAACGATACTGTCGATACCGATGTCAATCTCGAAAAAGGTAAGATATGGTTGCGTATGGACGGAGATTTCGACCGCGACCGCGCACAATACGCCTACTCTCTCGACGGCAGGGAATTCCATTATTTCGGGCCTGAGATGATTCTCAGTTACCAGCTCATAACATTTCAAGGCGCACGGCCCGGCCTTTTCGCTTTCAACCATACGGGCAAGCGCGGAGGTTATGCCGAATTCGACAATTTCACCGTCGACGAACCTTGTGCCGACCGTTCAGGTAACATACCGTCCGGCAAATCGGTGCGTTTCATAAATCTCGCCACCGGTCTTCCAATGTATGCAATGCCTCACGGCCTGATGCACGATGCTCCTGCCGATACCGATAATCCTCAGACACGTTTCACTGTCGAAGACCGAGGTAACGGAAAAGTAGCAGTCAAAACAGGCGACGGGCGCTATCTCTATACCGCCGGGTTCGGCCTCTCGGGCGACCTACGGCTCACTCCCGACCCGCAGAAAGCCGAAGAGTTCCTGTGGCAGGACTATCTCAACCACGAATTCATGCTCATGTCGCTGCGCAACAACCGGTATGTCGGCAAGGATCCACGCTCAGGCAGTTCATATTCGGTAGACTTCACCGGTGCAGATCCGGCACGCCGCAACGGAGCCGTCCTCCGTTGGGAAGAATAAAGACATTACAGACTATTCACGCAGGCGCTTCTTCAGCTTGGTTGGAGAAGCGCCTATGTGTGTGCGGCAATATTTGCCGAAAAACGAAATATTCGGGAATCCCAGAATTGCTGCGATTTCCTTCACCGACCGATCGGAATTCTTAAGCCAGTACTTGATATCGTTTATCACATATTCGTTCACCAGATCGATTGCCGTCCTTCCACATTCACGCCGGCATATGGCCGAGAGATATTTGGGTGTGACACAAAGCTTATCGGCATACCATGCCACATGCCGGTCCTTGACCCTGCTGTTCGAAATCAGCTTCAGGAATCGGCGGAAGAGCACTTCCTGCCGACGCTGCATTCCCGAATTGGACGGATAACCGGCATCTCCGGCATAATCCAGTACTTCATACAACACCGCCTTAACGACCGACATCAGTATCTCACGATTGTAAAACGTCTTCTTTGCTCTTATCTTGATCTGAAGAAGTTCTCCGTACAGAGACATAAGCCGTATATTCTCTTCCCCGATACACATCATGCGGTTGTCGTCGATATGGAACGCGCGGTCCCACAACTCGCTGTCAGCCAGCTGCGACAGAAAACCGCTTTGCGACAGGCACAACAGTCCTCCCTTGAAATCGGGGCTCAGCATTACGTTGTCGATTATGTCATTCGGCCGGCATACAAGCAGATTATTAGGCGGCAAGGTATATCCTACCATATTTATATCCAGACATAGCTTTCCATGGAGACAAGCCACAAGGACAAACATGTCAGTCCGGATTGCGCCTTCGTCAAGAGGCAAATGCCGGATATCGGTATGGAATGCGATATCATCGTCTTTATATTCAAGAAGGGCATGATCGTCAATATTGTCGAACCCTACATCTACTAAACTTCGCCTGTTCATTATTCCAAAAGTTATTCCGACTTCAAAATTAGCGAAATAAAGCACATTATCCATAGCCCGAAAAGCTCAAAAAGTGGTGCATCTTTCCATTTTTTCATTCTTCCACAGCGCTTCTACCCAAAAGCCCACAACCATGTCAATTAATGCACCGCTGAAAACGCATGGCAGAATCTTTTTGACAGAATGGCCAACAGCTCTCTCTGCCATTCTGTCAGTACAGAACTTTTTGGCACGGCATTTGTTTTAATCTTAGCAAAAACAAAAAATAATAACAAAAAATATATATAATTATGGGAAAAATTATTGGTATTGACTTAGGAACCACCAATTCCTGCGTAGCCGTTCTCGAAGGTAACAACCCCGTCGTTATCCCCAATAGCGAAGGACGCAACACAACCCCGTCAGTAGTGGCATTCGTTGATGGCGGCGAACGCAAGGTAGGCGATCCAGCCAAACGTCAGGCCATCACAAACCCCGAACGCACTATCTACTCGATCAAGCGCTTCATGGGTGAAACCTATGATCAGGTCAAGAACGAAATCGACCGTGTACCTTATAAGGTAGTCCGCGGCAAGAACGACACAGTCCGTATCGTTGTCGACGGCCGTGAATATACTCCTCAGGAAATCTCCGCTATGATTCTTCAGAAAATGAAGAAAACAGCTGAAGACTACCTCGGTCAGGAAGTGAACGAAGCAGTCATCACCGTTCCTGCATACTTCAACGACAGCCAGCGTCAGGCTACCAAGGAAGCCGGCGAAATCGCAGGCCTCAAGGTTGCACGTATCGTCAACGAACCTACTGCTGCCGCCCTTGCCGCGAATGTACATCGTG
>CABRLF010000226.1 GCA_902471685.1 uncultured Porphyromonadaceae bacterium | reverse complement strand
GCAAAGAAAGCGTTATCGGCTGACGAGGAGTTCTTCATCCAATCGGTTGTTGACCGAGGTACGAAAGTGCCGGGCAACAAGTTCTTTCAGGCGTTTCCCCAGAATGTTATATGCACCGAAGCCAAAATAGGCACTGACCAGTATGGCAAACCGGCTATCGTGTACCATCACGACGGCGGTGTAGATGGCATAGCCGGCGACTTGCGCAAGGCTCTTGATGAGACGCTGCGCCTGCGTCTGAATCTGGAATTGTATAATTCCAACGGAATCAAACCGCCAACTCCTGACCCTGTTACTCCAACACCTTCTCCTAAACAGGAGGTTAAGGCGGAAGCTCCGAAGGCTGAAAAGAAGTCGAGCCTTACCACTACGCCTCTGATGCAACAGTATCAGGAGATGAAAAAGAAACATCCCGATGCTGTACTTCTTTTCCGTGTGGGTGATTTCTATGAAATATTCGGCAAGGATGCCGTAACAGCCTCGGAAATATTGGGTATAACTTTGACCCGAAGAGCCAACGGCAAGGACAACTTTATTGAACTGGCAGGATTTCCACATCATGCCCTCGATACATATCTGCCCAAACTCGTGCGGGCCGGTCAGCGCGTGGCGATCTGTGAACAGTTGGAAGATCCCAAGCTGAAAAAGACGACCAAGCAAAAAGTAGTCGAAGAGGTCAAACCTGCGGTGCCAAAGGTGGAAACCACACCGGAACCATCTCCTGTTGAGCTACCAAAGTCTGAGCCAGCTCCGGCGGATTCTTCAAAAGAGATCGAAACAGATGATGGCCCGGATTATAACGATAATCCTGACCCGCGACTTTTTGCCTATAATCTTTTCGGAGAACTGGAGCCTATCGGTAAACCGAAACCTCAACCCAAACAAGCACAAGATGCACCCAAGCCGAAACCGAGCGTTGAAGTCAAGGACATTCCGATTAAAAAATTCCGTCCACTCACTGAAAAAGAGTTGGAATTTTACGGCTCATTGAACTGGGAGGACAATCCGCCTATCAATGGATTCTATGAAACCATGATGTCGATTGCCCACCGTCAGATGGAAGAAATGCGTCTGGAACGTGAAGCGGAAGAAGCCGCCAAAAAAGCCGCTGCCAATGGAAAGACCATTACAGAAGGAGCCTCCACGATTCAGCGTACCGAAGGTGATTTCGTACCCGGCCGACGCTCTAGTGTAAAAGCAGAGCCTGTCGAGCGCGATATGTCGCCACGTCCTTTCTCGGAGGATATTCAGTTCTTCCACCATAACGGCAGTATGGTCGTTCAGGACGGTCTTGTCGGATTCCTTTCCGATGTCAGGAAAAACGGTGCAACCTTCACACCGCTTGACATCAAACCGGAACAGGCGAAACGCGCCATGCTTTATGTCACTCTGTCGGAAACATATCAGCAACTTTACAATTACGAGGCTGAGACCCATGAGCCGTCGGAGCATCTGCGCGAACACCTCAACCAGTATTACGATGAGTTTGTGGAGCGTTACGGTAATCTCAACGAGAAACAGAATGTGAGATTTATTCTTATGGATGCAAATGGGCGCGACGCTTTGGCTCTGGAACGAGGCGAGAACGGAAGATTTGTTAAGGCTGATATTTTCGACCATCCCGTATCCTTCGCCGTGGATGAGCTGACAAGCGTCGATACTCCTATGGAGGCGTTGTCGGCATCGCTCAACAAATTCGGTGCTGTGAATTTGGACTATATGACAGGACTGGTAGATATGTCCGAGGAAAACATGATTGAGAGTCTGGAAGGACACATATATTATAACCCTCTTGCCGAGAATTATGAAATCAAGGACAGGTTTATCGCCGGGAACGTGGTGCAGAAAGCCGAGGATGTCAAGGCATGGATTGACCGTGAGGAAGAACGTATCAAGAATTTTCCCGGTTATGACGGCATCGAGCCATATATCGCTATGGCGCAGGATTCTCTCAAAGCACTTGAAGAAGCCACCCCGCGAAAAATCACTTTCGATGAACTGGACTTCAACTTCGGAGAGCGATGGATTCCAACCGGCATATACTCTGCCTATATGAGCAGTCTGTATGGCACCGACATAACGATTGCCTATTCATCCTCTATGGACGAGTATTCATGTGATGCCCGTCGCAAGAACATGAAGATATGGGAGGAGTTCTGTGTCAGAGGCTACTATCGCACATACGATGGAATGAGTCTGTTGAAACACGCCCTGCACAACACAGTTCCTGACATCAAGAAGTCAGCCGGGAAGGATGCAAACGGTCACGACATAAAGGTACCGGACAGCGAGGCGATACAGTTGGCGAACACCAAAATTGACGAAATCCGAAACGGATTCGCCGATTGGCTCGAAGCTCAGTCGCCGGAGTTCAAGGAGAAACTGGCAGACCTCTACAACCGTAAGTTCAACTGCTTTGTGCGTCCTCAGTATGACGGCAGCCACCAGACTTTCCCCGACCTCAATATGAAGATGCTCGGAGACCGCTATGGAATACACTCCGTGTATCAGTCGCAGAAGGACTGTGTGTGGATGCTGTTGCAGAACGGCGGCGGAATATGCGATCATCAGGTTGGAACCGGAAAGACTCTCATAATGTGCATGGCGGCGCATGAGATGAAACGTCTCGGACTTGCCCATAAGCCTATGATTATCGGTATGAAAGCGAATGTTGCCGAGATTGCCATGACATACCAGAGCGCCTATCCCAACGCGAGGATCCTCTATGCCGATGAAAAGAGTTTCAAGGCTGATAACCGTGTCGCATTCTTCAACAATATGAAGAACAACGACTACGACTGCATCATCATGTCTCACGACCAGTTCGGCAAGATACCGCAGTCGCCGGAAATCCAGCAGGAGATTCTTCAGGCAGAACTTGACAGCGTTGAGGAAAACCTCGAAGTGGTCAAGCAGCAGGGACATGACGTGTCACGTGCCATGCTGAAAGGTCTTATCAAGCGTAAGGAGAACCTGACCTCCAAGATTGCAACCATCCAGTACCAGATGAAACAGAGCCGTGATAATGTCGTGGACTTCAAGCAGATGGGTATCGACCACATATTTATTGACGAGAGTCAGAATTATAAGAACCTGATGTTCAATACCCGACATTCCCGTGTAGATCGGAAGAGCGGT
>CABRLF010000225.1 GCA_902471685.1 uncultured Porphyromonadaceae bacterium | reverse complement strand
TCGAAAGTGCCGGGTTTGCATTTGAAGGTTTTGGGGTCGGTAGAATTTGCCGGAACGAGGGTAATGGAACTTTCGCCGGTGGCAGTGGAGTAGTCCACGCTCGGATAGTAGCACTCGCTTGTTGACGCTTTTGCTCCTTCGCCGGCAGTGGAAATCCATAATGAACCATATGAATAACCAATTTTGCTGACTACGTCAATGTTCTTGCATTCAAAGGTTTTATCTCCTGTTTTGACGAATTTGATGCATGCCTCGCCGTCGGCTCCGGTTTCGCCGCAGTTGCCATGGAGATATAGATTTTCGACCGGCTTAGGTGTCTCTTTCGGTTCAGAAATCGTCATTGTCATTTTGTCGAAATCGACAGTGATGGAATATGTGCCTACGACTATGAATGTATTTGACGCATTTGACGCTTTACGCACAATTTTTTCAGTGCACGGCATATCTGATTTCTTGGGCCAATCATAGACTTGGTCCGTTCTGTCGAGTCCGTATTTAGTCACTCCTGCGAAGGTATTAACTGTAGAGATTCGTACAATGCCGCACTCATAGCTACTAGATTTGCCGATCTCGACACTGTTGAGTGTAAATATATTGCCTGATTTATGGAATTCGACTGAATGGTCTTCCAATGCCGGATTTCCATCGAATCCATTGACGTTTCCGACAAGGTAGAGATGTTCGGGTGCTGTGTCAGCCGCATACGCCGGAAGTGCGAAAAGCAACATCAGGCAGGTGATAAGCCGGAATAGAGTTGTTTTCATGATAATTATTGGATTAGAAATATTGTTGAGAGTTTATTGTTCTGATGGCTGACGGCAACCCGTAAGTGTCGTAGTATTATTGTCTTTAAAAGATGACAAAAATTAATTTTTGTCAGTTATATGATTGATTTTTAATTAGTTAATACTTGTAAAAGTCCCTGAAAATTAGTAACTTTAAAGAAAAGTTTGACCGCTTTTTCCATGAAAGTTACGACAACTCTCAGGGACAATGGCAAAGTTAATCAAATCGTACCGATTATGCAAGAGCATCTTGGCTCGGTAATGAATCTTGCCCGCATAAAATTGCTTGCGTTTGTTCTTCAGGCACTTTGCGTTGTGCAGACAGTCAGTCTCCACAAGATAGCATCTGCAATGCCTACGTGTGTGGAGCGTGATTCCAACCTGCGCCGTCTGCAAAGGTTCCTTGCCGGATATGCCCTCAACCTTGACCTTATCGCCAAAGTGATATTTGCTCTTCTGCCCGTCAAGACAGGACTGGTCCTGAGCCTTGACCGCACCAACTGGAAATTCGGTGAGGCCAACATCAATATCCTTATGCTTGGTGTCACTTACAAGGGTGTTGCCTTTCCTCTGCTCTTTACCATGCTCGACAAACGCGGCAATTCCAATTGGAAAGAACGGACGCGGCTGATTGATAGATTTATACGGTTGTTCGGAGCCGAGTGTATCGACTCTCTTGTTGCCGACCGCGAGTTTGTCGGCAAGGAATGGGTCGAATATCTCAACAACAGACGCATCCGATACTATCTGCGGATTAAACAGAATTTTTGGTTGCGCAATCCCAAATCCTGCCAGGAGGTCAGGGCGTGGCATCTGTTTCACGGTCTTAAGCCCGGACAGGAACGTGTCTACGACAAGCTGTTTCTCCTCAAAGGGGAATATGTCTATATTTCCAGAGCCTTGCTGAAAAACTCCGATGGCTGCCTGAACTGCAAATTCTGATTTGTTATAACCGCCCCGAAGAGGCCGTTGCCACTTACAAACAACGATGGCAGATTGAGACATGCTTCAGAGCTATGAAATCCTCCGGCTTCAACATCGAGGACACCCACCTGCGCGACATCGACCGCATCGCTCGTCTTACGGCGATGGTCTGTATTGCATTGGCGTGGGCGTATCTTGTTGGTGAACATAAGGATATCAATGTAAAAGCTATCAGAATATTGAAACACGGCAAGAGAGCCAAATCACTAATCAAGTATGGTCTGGAAGAAATCGCAAACCTTCTTCTAAGACCGCTCTACAAGCCGAAATTCGATGTGTTCAAATTTTTGTCGTACTTAAATTATTGTCAAATCAACGGACAATCGAGGCTTTGATCTGGTCGACGATATAGCGCACATGCTCGTCGCTCACCCAGGGGCCGGCGGGGAGGCAGATGCCGACTTTGAAGAGGGATTCCGATACGCCGTTGGTGTAGGCAGGAGCGTTGCGGTAGACGGGCTGCTTGTGCATGGGCTTCCATAGTGGGCGCGACTCGATATTGGCTGCGTCGAGAGCCACGCGCAGAGCCTCCACGTTGTCGTTAGGCTGGCAGTCAGTTATGGCTGTCTTGGTCGCGTGAGTAACTCCGGCTGCACCACCGACAGCACCGGTGATGACCTGCTTGTAGGCGTTCTCCTGGCCTTTGATGCGGAGGTCGGGGTCGAGTGTGGCCGTGCAGAGCCAGAAGTTGGAGTCGTACTCGGGGCTTGGATTGGTGTGCATGGTGATGCCCTCAACGTCTTTGAGAAGTTCCTGATACAGTGCCTGCACGTGGCGGTGATGCGCAATGTGGTCGTCTACGATAGTCATCTGACCACGGCCGATTCCGGCGCATATGTTCGACATGCGGTAGTTATAGCCGATGGCCTCGTGCTGATAGTAGGGGTACGACTCGCGGGCCTGCGTTGCGTACCAAAGGATTTCGCGGGCTTTGTCGGCATCGGGGCAGATGAGTGCGCCACCGCCGGAGGTGGTGATCATCTTATTGCCGTTGAACGACAGCACGCCGTATTCGCCGAAAGTGCCGAGCACCTGACCGTTGAAGCGCGATCCGAAACCTTCGGCAGCATCCTCTATTACGGGAATCTCATAGCGTTTGGCAATCTCCATGATGCGGTCAATCTTATAGGGCATACCGTAGAGGGCCACGGGGATGATAGCCTTCGGCTTCTTGCCTGTCTTAGCGATACGATCCTTGATAGCCTCTTCGAGCAAATCGGGATCCATGTTCCACGACTCCTTTTCCGAGTCGATGAACACAGGTGTTGCGCCCAAATATGTCACAGGGTGGCTCGAGGCGCAGAACGTGAACGACTGCACCAGCACCTCGTCACCCGGCCCGACACCGCAGGCAATCAGCGCAAGATGCACCGCTGCCGTACCGGCTGAC
>CABRLF010000224.1 GCA_902471685.1 uncultured Porphyromonadaceae bacterium | reverse complement strand
ATTTATTTAATAATCCATTATAAATGGGTAACAATTTTGAATCCATTTTGTTTAACCCAATCATAAATGTTGATTATCAATTATTTACAGCTCCGTCACCCTCTTTCTTTTTCTTGTTCCGATGGTAAAAACGCCTTCTTTTCGGTTTTTCCGCAGGTTTACCGGCATCCTGAGCCTTAACATCCGGCTGTTTTTCAGGCTCTTTTTCTGGACTTTCTGTCGGTTTTGCGGTTCCGGGAATCCTTGATTTCGGCTTATTTCTGTCGCCGCGCGGTCTGTCCTTGCGGCCATGTTGCCCGCGGCGGCCGCGATTGCGATCGGAATGACGCTTTTCTACGCCAGTCTGCTCTTTCGGAGCACCACCGAATTCGGCAGGTATGTCTTCACGACGTATCGTAACGCCAAGGAACCGCTCGATGGAGAGCCAGCGCTGACGGTCGCGTTCTCCGACGAAGGTCACGGCTTTGCCATCGGCGTCAGCACGAGCCGTACGGCCTACGCGGTGCACATAGTCTTCCGCTTCGTGAGGAACATCATAGTTCACCACCATCGCTATATCATCGATATCAATGCCACGGGCTATGATGTCGGTAGCCACAAGAATATCTATCCGGCCGGCGCGAAAGTCATGCATCACCTGCTCTCTCGCAGCCTGGTCGAGATCGGAATGCATCTCGGCGGCTTTCCACTTGCTGCGACGCAGGATCTGAGCCAGTTCGCGTACTTTCTGCTTTGAAGCCGAAAATACTATGACACGCTTGTTGAAGCCCTGTTCGAAAAGACGCTTCAGAAGATTTTCCTTCTGATATTCGCTACAGATGAAAACACTCTGTTCCACTTTGTCGGCCGGCTTCGAAACCGCGATCTTCACTTCCTCGGGGTCGGTAAGGATTGTTTTGGCCAGTTGCTGGATCTTGCGCGGCATAGTCGCCGAGAACATGAGTGTCTGGCGGTTGCGCGGCAATTCGGCAACAATACGCATAATATCGTCCGAGAACCCCATATCGAGCATACGGTCCGCTTCGTCAAGGATGAAGAATTCCACTTTCGAGAGGTCGACATATCCCATTTTCATGTGTGCCAGAAGGCGCCCGGGAGTGGCTATGACCATATCCGCGCCGCTGCGCAGGGCGTGTTGTTGCTGCGCGAAAGCTTTGCCGTCGTTGCCTCCGTGAATAGCGAGACTGCTTACGGGAAGATAATACGAAAAACCCTCCATCTGACGGTCGATCTGCTGAGCCAGCTCATGAGTGGGAACCATCACCACGCATCGCACGGCATGGTCGGGTCGCGAATTATCGGCCATAAGATCGATTACCGGCAGAAGATATGCCGCTGTCTTACCTGTGCCGGTCTGGGCGCAGGCTATCAGATCGCGGCCGTCGAGAATACGGCCAATACTCTGCTCCTGTATGGGAGTGCATTCCTCGAAATGCATTGCATCGAGGGCATCAAGGAGGTCGTCGCTCAAATCAAACTCATCAAATCGCATATACTTGGAATTCTGAGATATAAAAAGAAAAAACGCTACTCTTCATCTTCGTCGTCATCGAAGTCAAAGTCAAAATCCCAGCCATCGTCTCCAATCTGTTCGGTGAACTTCGAGAGCTCGCGCCCCTCGCGCTTGGTGGGACGACCCAGACCTTTCTGGCGGTTCACAAATCCGGAAATCTTCACCACCTCGAGCAGATCATACTGCTCTTTAGGCGTGATATTCTCCATATAGTCCGGCACAAGCTTTGCCCCAAGACGGTTGGCAGTCAGAGCTCGGACACGGAAAGTGAAAGTCACAGGCGGCTTACGGACGTTTATCACGTCGCCAACCTCTATCATACGGCTCGGCTTGACAGCCACCGGCGGATTGCCCATGGTGACGCGACCGTTCTTCACCGCGTCGGCGGCGATAGTGCGGGTCTTATATACGCGCATGGCCCACAGCCATTTGTCGATTCGTATTGCCATCTTGAAAAAGGTTATAGTTACAAGTTACGAGGTATCTTAGGTATTAAGTACAAGTTACTAAGTGGTTCGATTTCGTCACTTAAACTATGACTTAGTACTTACATTCACTTCGTCACTTGTCAATCGTACTTTGTACTTAAAAAAACTTAGTCACTCGTAACTCGTACTTAGTACTTATTATTACTTGTTGTTGAACTTGCACATTGCATTCCCGATACCCGCAAGGACAAACTCACGTATCGCCTCGCAGGCTATCCCTATCCGTTCCTTAAGGAACTCTTGTTTGTCGGCAGGAAAATGACCAAGAACGTAATCCACCTGACAGCCGCGCGGGAAATCATTGCCGATGCCGAAACGGAGACGGGGATAAGACTGCGTTCCCAGCATCGCCGCGATACTCTTCAGACCGTTGTGGCCGGCATCGCTGCCGCTGCCCTTGATTCTGATAGCGCCGAGAGGCAATGCAAGATCGTCTACAAGAATAAGGATATGGTCGAGGTCTACGCCTTCCTGATCCTTCCAATAGCGGACCGCATTGCCGCTGAGATTCATATATGTGGAGGGCTTGAGGAGCACAACCTGCTGGTTCTTGATCCGTCCGCGGCCAACGTCGCCATACCGCTCGGTGGAAAAAGAAATATTGGACGCCTCTGCAAAGGCGTCCAATATCATAAATCCGATGTTGTGCCGGGTGTCGCGATATTCATCGCCTATGTTACCCAGCCCTACAATAAGGTATTTCATCAAAGAGGGACTGCCTCAGCTTATGCCTGAGCGGCACCACGGGCGGCACGGGTGAGCTGAACGGCGCAAACTACGGCGTTCTTGGCGTTCACCAGTTCGAGGCCTTCCATATGGATGTCGCCTACTGCGAGCGACTTGCCAAGACCGAGGTTGTCGACGTTGATTACAAGACGTTCGGGGATGATAGTGAAGGGAGCGCGTACTTTGAGTTTCTTCATCGAAAGGGTGAGCTTACCACCGGCTTTCACACCGGCTGCGTGGCCTTCGAGTTTCACCGGTACTTCCATAACGACGGGCTTGTTCTCGAATACTTCGAGGAGGTCGATGTGGAGGAGCTTGTCGCTTACCGGGTGGAACTGGAGATCCTTGATGACAGCGTTGCGCTTTTCACCATGTACGTTGAGTTCGATTGCGAAGATGTCGGGAGTGTAGATGAGCTTGCGCACGTCTTCTGCCTTTACTACGAGGTCGGTAGTGATAAGGCCCTTGCCATTACCGATTTCTACGATTTTTTCGCCTTCGCGGAGGGTTCCGGCATAGGGAAGGTCGA
>CABRLF010000223.1 GCA_902471685.1 uncultured Porphyromonadaceae bacterium | reverse complement strand
TTGATGTCTTCCGTATCGGAGAAAATATGTGGCACCAGCGGCTGGCCTGTCTCAATTATCTTCAGACAAAACTTTGTAGTGGGATCGGAATCCTTCAGGCGGCTTTTAATCGTGCCGACAGCGTATTTACCAAGTGTCAGGGGAAACGAAGCCTTTATCAGTTCGGCTGTGGCGAAGCCGAATATCTTCGGGCAAATATCCGGCCTATGGATACGCTTGCATACATTCCAGGCGAAATGTATAAGGTCAAATTCAAAGACTCCCTGCAAATTTCGTTTCTCTACAACCTCGAATGGACCGCAGGTATTCAGCTTCTTGAAATTATCGAGCAACTTTCCAATCTGCTCGTCGGATAGTAAATTGCTGAATGTCTCGGTGGTATAGTTCATTATTTCCTTAGGCAAATCTGTGATTGACTGTCTCTTATCCATATTTGAGGATTTCTCCCTTTGCTTTATCGAATTTTCGGAAAATGCATTGCTCCCCATATGTTTTTCGTTTTTGATCTTACTCCTGATATTGCGTTTGACAGCAACCACAACCTTTTTTCCTGTTATGAGGAACATCGGCATGGCATCACTGATCATGGGTCCGGCCACATAGACGGATAAAAGAAAAGGCATCTCATAGAAAGCGAATATCCAGGCGACGTTAAGCCAAAACGATACTGAATCTTCGTTGTAAGCTACTCCGCCAGAATCCGCATGCGCTGATTTCAAGGCGATAAGAAAGAACATGACAGATAATAGCACTGTCATAATTTGTAACGTATTGTCGTTATCGGTGGTGTTCATAGTTTTGATATATTTTGATATTGTCTGACAAAATTACAGGGAGATGATTGCTAAAAACGAAATGTTGGACACTTTTCTTGATCGTGGAATTTCGCTTTTAACAATTACTCATCTTTCGGGTATAAAATAGTCCGTTACCGGGAGGCAACGGACTATAAAACGACCATTATAGTGACGGGAAAACGTCAATCTGTCCTTTTGCGTAACAGATAGAAGTCCTGATGTTATGCTATTTTGGCTTGATAGTGATTTTGCCAAGGGTGTCAAGCAACGCTGTCGGCACTTCATGCGTATAGCGCAGGGTGGTACCGAGATTCTTGTGAGTAAGAGCCTGACTGACTACATAGGGATTGCTGCTCATAGCCATCTGCAGTGTTGCATAGGTATGGCGGAAGCAATGGAAAGTGATATGCTTGTCAATGTTCGCCGCCTTAACCCAGTTCCTCAATGGCTTTGAAGTCAGAGTCTTCTTGAAATCGGGGAACACTTTGCCTCCCTTTCGCTCGCCAATAAGCTCTATGGCATCCTCGCACAGAGGAAGGGTGGCTGGAGTCTTTGTTTTCTGCGTCCGGATTACAACGCACAATCCGATTCCGGCAACTTCCTGAATATTTTTCCATTCAAGATTGAGGATGTCGCTGAAACGCAACCCGGTCAGACATGAGAATAAAGATGCCCGGCGTAACACATCGCTTTCGCAGGGAGTCTGGGCCAGACGGATCAGTTCATTCTGATTGAGAAACTCTTTTTCTACATCATCCCATTCGATGTAATCAAGGAAGTCGTTGATGTTCTCTTTGAGCAATTTCTCCTTGTAAGCCTTTTTAAGCAGAGCGCGGAATGTCGAGAAATACCCGGAAGCTGCGTTCCTTGACAAATTCTTCTTCGTGTGCTTGAGCTGTTTGGCGTTCAGGAGATAATCACGAAACTTGTTGCAGAGGTCCAGCGTAATATCTCCGAAGGTGCATTTCCCTCCGGTAAAGAGGTGGAAATGCTTATAACTGATGCGCCATTTGGTGTTGCTCTTCTTTCTGGTATATTCCTCGTAATATGCCAGAAAATCCTCCTTCTGCTGACTGTGGTCGATAAAACCGAACTGACGGTTTATCACCGCCTCCTGGCGGCGACAGCGTATGAGTTCCCCTTTTTCAAGCATCGACTGGTTGAAGTCTCGCTGCACCTTGTTGGTAGGGTTGCCATACAGATAGATTCCAAGATACTCATGGCGCTGCATCTTGTTTGTTTTCGGGTTTCTAATCGGGGGATAGTAGTCGAAGTACAGCGTTATCTTGCCCGATTTGAGAAGACGCTGTCTCAATGTGACTTTAGTGCATATATCCATGCTGGTTGTCTTTTAGTGATTTGTTCGGCAAAGTTCATGGGTTATCTTCGACCCGTTAGGTTTTTAGATAGATAACCAATGAATAACCGATAACCTCATTCATTTGAGAGTTGGTGGTCTGAGAATCGCATCGATCTCCGATTTCAAGATATAGCTGTACTTCCCGACCTTCTTATGTCGCAGACCGTGGTATTTCACATAGTTGTGAAGCTGGTCGTGGGTCAGATTATACTCGGTTCTGACCGACGAATATGAAATCCAGTCTGTTTCTTTCGGTGTCTCCGGCTTTGTCGAAAAAACACGGTCACAATGCGACTTGCTCCATAAAGTCTTTCCGCGATGATAGACTTTCGGGATATTACGGGCTTTCCCCTGAGCGAACACCCACGAATTGCTCACCCCGAACTTCTCGATAATCTCCTTCGTCGTGTAGAACTCGGTGATGGCTTCGCCGTTCTCATCGCTAACGGTGGTTGCTGATTTTGGAGTTCTTACATAAAGCTTGGCACGAATCATGGCATCAATATCGCTTCGCAGGATAACGGTGAAACGTGATGAGATTTTGTAAGCGGTCAGTGTACCCCGGTAGATGAGTTTATATACACCATCTCTGGTAACGCCTAATAGTTTCGCCGCCTCCGAAATAGAGAGATATTCTCTGGCACTGATTTCGGCTTCTGCCTTTTCATGAAGATGTTTCTGTACTTGAGCCTCCGTATTGCTCTTTCTTTCCTGCCGCTTACGTTCCTTGTAAGCATGCTCTGCACACCGCTTGCAGCAGAAGCGTGTGCTGCATTTCTGCGAAAGGAATTCTTTTCCACACCATTCGCAGACTTTCTTGATTCTAATGTTTGATGTCGACATTTTTGAATCATTAAATGAGCCGCTCAATGAGCCTGATATGTATACCATCGTATACCATTGTAGACCATAGTATACATCATCCACTCCCGAGCAGAGCGACTTGACCCGGATGTGGACGAGCAACAAATATGGTTCAAAAATGGAGTAAAAAACAGGTAGAAACGAGTTCTACCGATTAAATCGTTGACATTCGGACATAAAGAAAGGCGCTCAAACTGAACGCCTTGATACTCATTGCTGCTTACAGATGCCTGTCTTTAACTGCCGGTCATTTGCCGATGCACTATCCTTATAGTATTGATAGCGTGCTACTTGAGCTTTTATTATACAAGGG
>CABRLF010000222.1 GCA_902471685.1 uncultured Porphyromonadaceae bacterium | reverse complement strand
CAAAAGTGTCCCAGTCTGCTCCGGCGCACTGTCCCAGTCTGCTCCGGTTTTTCCAGCTTACAAAGAGAGAAAGCGACAAGCCAAACTGGAGAAGGTCCAGGAGGAGTTCGAGAGAGTCAAAGGATGTCCTCCCGAATTAGAAAAACAGGAGTTCCTGACTCCGAGACAAGCAGCCCGAGTTATAGGCATCTGCTACAAGACAATCTATAACTACATCAATAACGGGTCACTCAAAACATGGAAACTTTGTCGAAAGACACTAATCCGCAGAGCTGATATTGATGCGCTCTTTTCGACCTCATCAGAGCGTCCTGTTGTAGTCAGTGAAAAGAAGCCAATATCAGAGTTCTATACGACTCAAGAGATTCTCGAAAAATTCGGAATTTCTAATTCTGGGTTCTACAAGATTCTTAAAACGGAAAAGTTTCCAAAAACAATCCATCGAGGTAAAAGCATGTGGAGCCGCGAACACGTAGATCGTTACTTCGCCAAGAAAGCGCCCTCTCCGGAAATCACTGAATGGTATTCCGTAGAAGAAATGCAACGTAAGTTTGGTATGACTGTTTCAGCTGTCTATTGCTTCATCTCCAAGGAAGGTATCCCGAAGATGAAGATTGGACGTGAGACCTTATACTCTAAAACCCATGTGGATGTAGCAAAGGGCTTAATAAAAAAAGAGGAGCCTAAATATTACACATATGCGGAAGCGATGGAGAAATATGGAATGACCCATGACCAAATGCACCACTATGTGAAATATCACAACATACCACGAGTAAAAAAGGGTCGATACACCTACATCTCCCGCAAAGAACTGGATGATTTGCTCGCGCCACCTACGATTTAGCCGAAACCGGCGATGGTGGCGCGATGGTGGCTGTTTCCACCATGCAAACACTACCGAACTTTGCACCAAACTTTTAACTCTGACAAAATACAATGAATACCTGCACAAAAGTATTCCTCCGCAAGAAGGAAATATCGGGCGACCGCATATCGCTCTACCTCGACTTCTACCCCCCGATCCGAAATCCTCATACCAACAGGCTCAGCCGCCGTGAGGGTCTGGGAATATATCTCTACGGACATCCGGCAAATGCCCGTGAACGAGAGTTCAACGCCTCCATGATGGAAAAGGCGGAGGCTATCCGTTGCCGTCGCTTCGAGCAGTTGCTCAACGAGCAGTTCGGCTTCCTCGACAAAGAGAAACTCCGCATCGACTTTCTGGAATACTTCCGCAAGAAGTGTTTCAAGAAATACCAGAAGTGGAAGATTGTCTATCAGCACTTCTATGATTTTTGCGAGGGTAAATGTACCGTCGGAGAAATCAACGAGGACTTCTGCAAGAAGTTTCAGGCATACCTTCTTAAAGGTGGCCGTCGTGATGGTCGCAAGAGTAAGCTCGCCCATAACTCAATCGCCGGTTACTGGTCAACATTCCGCACTCTGCTCAAAGAGGCGTATCAGGAGAAACTCCTCCGAGAGAACATAAATGACTTCCTCGAAAAGATTGAGTGGAAGGATACTAAAATTGAGTTTCTCTCGCTCGACGAGGTTAAGAAACTCGCCGCGACTCCATGCAAACATGAGGTGCTGCGTCGTGCGTCGCTGTTCTCTTGCATGACCGGACTCCGCATCAGCGACATTCAGCAACTCCGGTGGGAACATATCGTCAAGACCGAAGACGGGTATGTTATGCGAATCCGCACGGAAAAGACCGACGAGGAAGCCACTCTCCCAATCAGCGAGGAAGCCCTCGCCTTTTGCGGTGAACGAGAAGAGGGACTTGTGTTCAAGACTCTCAAACGCTCAATGATAAACTACCCTCTCCGGGCGTGGATAAAGGAGGCTGGAATCAACCGCCGGATCACGTTCCACTGCTTCCGCCACACATACGCCACCCTGCTAACTTCGGCAGGTGTGCCAATCTACACTATTGCAAAGATGCTAACGCATCGCAACGTGAAAAACACTCAGATATACGCCGAGGTCATGGACCCGAACAAGCGTGAGGCTGCGAATGTAATCTCGTTGAAATAGCAGCCTATCCCTAAGAAGAGAGCCGACAAGTTGCATTTCTGCAATCTGTCGGCTCTCGCTATTTATCCTTATGTCGGCAGCGTGTTCCCCGGCTCAACATCGCCTCCATATCTTCAAAGGACGGAAGACATGACTCCCGCTTATTCCCTTTGACAAATTCGACAAGTTCGGATGGAATGAATCTCCATTCTTTCTCACCCGGAACCTTGTATGCCGGCAACCTGCCCTCACGGGCAAGACCATAAATTGTAGATTTGGCTTTACCGAGAATACGGATTGCCTCGTCTATCCCTACAAATTCTATTGACTTGCTTGGCTCTCCGGACAGTATCCTGATTTGCTGACGCAATTCCAGAACCTCCTTTGCCAAGTCTTTAACAAGACTCGTCAGCGACAACACTGCACCCGGCAGTTCGTCGAAAGATAAAGAATTGTCGGACATTTATAATATAGCATCGGTCTCTACCGAATATCAAATGCAAAATTAGATGGTGGAGCGAAGGTGAAATCTCCCACCACCGCCCCACAAAAGCTTGAATGACTGTATCTACTTTTCAAGCATCAAATCATTGAGGTCGCAGACATCGGGATAGCCATCTTCAAGCATATCTGCAATCGCCGCCTCCTGCGCAGTCATGCCTTTCGGCTTGACTCTTTTTGCTTTATAGACAGACTTCTCGACCTCCGGCTGATGCTGTGATTCGATATTTGCCTTTGGCATGGCAATCGTTTTGTCTATCTTGATTCTGCCCTGCATCGGGTTATGTCGCAGTTTCTTCTCGATTGTATATACTTCCGTATTGCGGAATGCTACAGGAAATATCTGTTTCAGGAAAAGTGCGGTATGACCACAAGGCTTCCCAAACGGTTTTGCAATGTTCCAGCCATAGTGCATAAGGTCTGTAGTCGAAAGTTCGTCAGAAACAGTTACAGCATCCGACTCTTGAAAATCCGGAACCAGTTTCATGTGGATGAACTCACATGACCGATCTATCAGCTTAGACAACTCCTGTCCGGCGGTATATTGAGACATTATCTTCCCTATATATTCAACAACCTTGCTTTCAAGAGCCATTATCCGTTCGTCCTGCTTTCGTTTTTTCTTCTCCCGGGTTGAGGCATAGTCTATTACAATCAAGTCTTTGTTATTGACTTCATCTGTCCGTGGTTTGAATCCCATTCGTTTGAAAAACATTTCAAACATCGGCTGGAATATTTTGACAGACAGTTCATGAAATACAATGTATATGATATACATTGCGATAAATGACACAATGAAGATGATATTGGCATTGAATTCTGACC
>CABRLF010000221.1 GCA_902471685.1 uncultured Porphyromonadaceae bacterium | reverse complement strand
TTGCAATATGACGAACAAATCGACACGTTTTTTTATTTTAATATTAAATAACTTACAAAAGACAATCTTTGGCACGGTTATTGCGTTATCATCACAGCCGCACTCTCTTTTTTCTCTCTTTTTATGTGCGGGTTGCTTAAAGAATATATGGAAAATAACCAAAAATACACTCAGGACGTTCAGGCTCTCATCGACCGCCTCCGTCCGTCATGCGTCAGTCACAACAATCCTTTCATTATGCCGGCTCATATTCTGCTGGAGCTTTCTGCTCCCGGATCCCGGTCGGCGGAAATCATGGAGCGTGTAGTCGGGGCTGACAGACTCAACGATCTTAGGACAAGTCTTGACGTGGCTCTTCTTGAGCCTGATGTCACCGAAGGCCGTTCGTCCGATTATTACAACCGTATCGTCACACTGGTAATCAAACTTGCTATTATTGAAGCCAGATATCTCAAGGCTCAGCTTGTCGATCTGGAACATCTCCTGCTGTCCCTGTTCCACAACAAGGAAGTACGTACAATGTCGGCATTCGCGCCTTTCTTTTCTGCCGGGATAGATTATGACTCTCTTCTGCGTCAGGTAAAAGCCGACCTCATGCCCGAAGGAGCCGACAGCGCCGACGAGGCTCCCCGTGCATCTGCCGGAGAAAGCGAAAGATCTGACAGCGGAAGCTGCGAAGCGCGTAAAAGCCGATCTGCCTCTTCCACTGCCGCGCCCACCCCGATGCTCGATAAATTCGGCAACGATATGACCCGTGCCGCCGAAGAAGACCGTCTCGATCCGGTTGTGGGCCGAGAAGTTGAAATCGAGCGCCTTGCCCAGATTCTCAGCCGTCGCAAGAAAAACAACCCTGTGCTTATAGGCGAACCGGGCGTAGGCAAATCGGCCATCGTAGAAGGTCTCGCCCTGCGTATTGTCAAGCGCAAGGTTTCACGTACTCTTTTCGGCAAACGTGTCATTTCGCTCGACATGGCTTCTATTGTCGCCGGGACAAAATATCGCGGCGAATTCGAGGAAAGAATCAAAGCTATCCTCAATGAGCTTCAGAAAAACCGCGATGTGATCCTTTTCATCGACGAAATCCACACTATCGTCGGCGCCGGCAACGCACAGGGTTCCATGGATGCCGCCAATCTCCTCAAACCCGCTCTCGCCCGCGGCGAGATCCAGTGCATAGGCGCTACCACCCTCGATGAATACCGTACCAATATAGAGAAAGACGGAGCGCTCGAACGCCGCTTCCAGAAAGTGATGGTCGAACCGACCACCGCCGAGGAGACTCTTGTTATTCTCAATAAAATCAAGCCCAAATACGAAAAGCATCATGGCGTGACATATACCGACGATGCGCTCGAGGCTTGCGTAAAGCTCACCGACCGCTATATTTCCGACCGCAATTTCCCCGACAAGGCTATTGATGCGCTTGACGAAGCCGGCGCACGAGTGCGGATCACCAATATTGTGGTGCCTGCAAGTATCGAGGAAATGGAAGAGAAACTCCGAGTCACAAACGAAGAGAAACTTGCCGCCGCCCAGCGCCATGACTTCGCTGAAGCTACCCGTCTGCGCGATGAGGCAGCACAAATCTCCGCTTCGCTCACCCAGGCCCGCAAGGAATGGGACGCCCAGATGGAAGCAAACCGCGTCACTGTCGATGCCGACAAGGTTGCGGAAGTTGTTGCCATGATGACCGGTGTTCCCGTTCAGCGAATCGCGCAGGCCGAAGGAATCCGCCTTCTCGAGATGGAGCCTATTCTTCAGAAAGCCGTTATCGGTCAGAACGAGGCTATCACCAAGATTGTGAAAGCAATCCAGCGTAACCGTCTCGGCCTCAAGGATCCGAACAAGCCCATCGGCACTTTTATGTTCCTCGGACCTACCGGAGTAGGTAAGACTTTGCTGGCCAAGAAACTCGCCGAATATCTATTTGATTCTGCCGACACCCTCATCCGTATCGACATGTCGGAATATATGGAGAAATTCAGCGTCTCCCGCCTTATCGGTGCGCCTCCGGGTTATGTCGGATATGAGGAAGGCGGTCAGCTCACCGAACGCGTGCGCCGTCACCCCTACTCTGTCGTGCTTCTCGACGAGATAGAAAAAGCGCATCCCGACGTGTTCAATCTTCTGCTTCAGGTTATGGACGAAGGTCGCCTCACCGACAGTCTCGGCCGTCGTATCGATTTCAAGAACACTATCCTGATCATGACTTCGAACATCGGCACGCGCCAGCTCAAGGACTTCGGCTCCGGTGTAGGTTTCACCACAAAGGAAGTGGACCGCGATTATTCGCACAATGTCCTCTCCAAAGCACTGAACAAAGCTTTCTCGCCCGAGTTCCTCAACCGTATCGACGACGTTATTATCTTCGAGACTCTCGATCGTGATGCCATCTTCAGGATTATCGATATCGAACTCGCAGGCTTCTTCCACCGCATGTCCGACCTCGGTTATACTGTCACCATAAGCGATGAAGCCAAGAACTTCATTGCCTCCAAAGGATGCGACGTTCAGTTCGGCGCCCGCCCCCTCAAGCGTGCGATCCAGAAATATCTTGAAGACGAACTTGCCGAAGTTCTTCTCGGCGGCAACGTAAAACCCGGCGACGAGATTATTGTCGGAATCGATCCTGACACGCAGAAAATAATCACTCAGATTATTGAAGCCGACTCTCATCCGGTTGTCTGATTTTTCCAAAAAACTGTGACAACCACCGAATACAAAGTAATATGTGCCTTCCTCCGGCGTCTCATCGACGGGACGCAGTGGGAAGGAAATGTCTATACTGTAGGCGGATGTTGCCGCGACTCTCTGATGGGTCTGCCAATCAAGGATGTGGATCTTGCCGTCAATCTTCCCGACGGGGGAATTGCTTTTGCCGAATGGCTTAGGAGCAAAAAACTTACTATCGGGAATCCGGTCACTTTCCCGAAGTTCGGAACCGCCAGAGTCAGGCTCAAAAGATTCCCCGAAGACGAAATTGAACTCGTCCAGACCCGCTCTGAAAAATATACCGACCGAACTTCCAGAGATCCATCCACAGCGTTCGGAACGATAGAACAGGACTGCCTGCGCCGCGATCTTACAATCAATTCATTATATTATGATATCTCGCGCGAGCGTCTGCTTGACCTTTCCGGCCGAGGAATATCCGACATTGAGAATCATGTTATAAGCACCCCCTGCGACCCGGACGTCACCTTCGATGACGACCCGGTCAGGATAATCCGCACGGTCCGTTTTTCTGCCCGCTATGGCTGGGAAATCAATCCGGCAGTTTTCGATGCGATGAAACGCTACGCCAACCGCCTGACAATAATCACACCGGAACGTATGCAGTCGGAATTCGAGAAAGTCCTCACAGGCCCGCGTCCCGCCT
>CABRLF010000220.1 GCA_902471685.1 uncultured Porphyromonadaceae bacterium | reverse complement strand
GGATGGCCTTCCTGCTTGTTTATTTCGCTTATTGATTATTCAGCGGGAGTCTCTTCTGCTGCAACTTCTGCGCCGGTGGCTTTGTTGAGCGCAGCAACCATTGTTCGGAATTCATCGAGAGATACAGTCTTCTCGTCGAGTTTCACAACATTGTGGATACCCTGGAAGAGCTTGTTGTTGAATGCTGTCTGAGCGAGACGGCGGCGCTGGTTCTCGTCCTTGAGCATGTTGTCGACATAGTAGTCGAGGAGCTGGTCGGCCATATGAGCCATACCGTACTGCTGGAGCTGCTGCATACCAACCTGACGGGCAGCTTCCTTTACGTCGTCTTCCTCAACTTTCACCTGAAGAGTCTCGGCAGCCTTGCTTTCGATAATTTCCCACTTGATGCCGGGGATATTGCGTTCTACAAGACCTTCGACATCCTCAGGCTTGATTTCGCTATTGGTGCGGAGCATGAATTTGCGGAGGAATGCAACAGGGAGTGCCATGCCGGCGCCGTAGGTTTCCATGAGATAATCCTCGGTGTTGCGGACGAAGAGCGAGTTGCTGTTGGGCTGAAGAGCACGGGCGATGAGGTCGCCGACAGCTTTGCGGTATTCCTCTTCGTTATGAACCTTGTCTTCGCCGAATACTTTGTTGTAATATTCTTCGCCAAGCTCAGCGGGTTTGTTGACTACGAATTCAGAGATATTCATCTCGAAGTTGCCGCGTGCGGATTCGATCTTGTCGCGGTTGATATGAAGCATGGAAGCGATTTCGGCTTCGTTGCCGTCGCAGGTGTCGAAGGGATTGAACACAACCTTGTCGCCAACCTTGGTGCCTTCGAATTTCTTGGCTTCAGTCTCCGACTTGAAAGTGAATGGAGCAATGATGCCGTCGTTGACCTGAATAGCGTCTTCGCCTTCCTTAACTGTACCGTCTTCATTAAGCTGCATGATAGTACCCTTGACGAGAGCACGTTCTGCATATTCCTGAGCGGGCTCCTGAGTACCGGCCTGCGCGCGCATTGCCTTGTCCTGCTCATCGATCATCTCGTCGGTAACCGCGATGTTATAGAACGGCAAAGTCATATTAGCGAAATCGAGATTCACTTCAGGAGCGAAACCGATCTCATAGCGGAACTCATAGTCGGCCTTCTGCATGTCGATAGCCTCGTTGTCGGCAGGAATGGGCTGGCCGAGGATGTCGAGCTTGTTGTCCTGAATATACTTGAGGCAGGCATCTGCGGCGACTTCGTTGAGCACATGGGCCTTCACTTCGTTACCGAAACGCTTGCGGAGCTGAGTCATGTCTACATGACCCTTGCGGAAGCCGGGAATCTGACGGGTGGCGCCGATTTCCTTAAGTTCTTTCTTCACGCGGTCTGCGTAATCGGCTTCTGCTACTTTCACGACGATATAACCTTCAAGGTCGTTCGTCTTTTCGAGTGTTACGTCCATTTAATGGTCTATTCTGAGTGTTAGATAATATCGTTATAACGTTTGGAAAGACTTTCTGCCATTTCCGAAGTGCAAAATTAATACTTAAATTTTTATAAATCAACTTTAATAAGATTTTTTGGCGTTTTTTACGTCCCTCTTATGCCGGACCGACGCCAAAATATATATGTGTCCCCCTTCCCGTCGCCCGATTTTAGACTCAGGGAAGAAATAAATACCCTTTTATGTCAAAAAGACTTGCTCCATATCTCTTTTTTTAGCTAAATTTGCATATCAATTATCAAAGTTTCTATACCTTAAATTATGAATCTTTTCTTCAAAGGACTTATTTTGGCCTCAGCCGCTGTTTTAGTCCAGCCGGCCGCCGCCCAATCCCTCTCTCCATCGACAAAAACACATTGGGACAAGGGAACCCTTGTAGTCGAGACGCCCGAACGACCTGCCGGGCAAGAGCACGTTCTGGGCCTCTCTACCCCGAAACTCGAGACAGTGCGGGTTGCATTTGTCGGCCTCGGCATGCGCGGTCCCGGAGCTGTCAACCGTTTTGCCCATATTCCTGGCATTCAGGTTGTGGCTCTCTGTGATTATGATTCTGCCCGCGCCGTAGCTCCACAGAAATATCTGCGTGAGGCCGGTCTTCCTCCTGCCGATATTTACTTCGGAGAAAACGCTTATGAAGACATCTGCAAGCGTCCCGATGTAGATCTGGTTTATATAGCTACCGACTGGGACCACCATTTTCCGGTTGCCAAGGCAGCTCTCGAAAACGGCAAACACACCGCAATCGAAGTTCCGTCAGCAATGAATCTCGAACAGTGCTGGGCTCTCATTGACCTTTCGGAGAAGAACCGCAAGCACTGCATGATTCTCGAAAACTGCTGCTATGATTACTATGAACTAAACGCCCTGGCAATGGCACAGGCCGGCGTTTTCGGCGAAGTGCTTCGCGCGGAAGGCGCATATATCCATAATCTCGACCCATTCTGGCCCTATTACTGGTCGAATCCCTCCGATGACCCCGACAAGCTCGGCTGGCGCATGAAATACAACATGGAAAACCGCGGCGACCTCTACGCCACCCATGGCCTCGGTCCGGTAGCACAGTGCATGGACATTCACCGCGGCGATCGCTTCAAGACCCTCGTAGCTATGGATACCAAGTCCGTCCACGGCAAGGAGTATGTGGAGAAAATCACCGGAAAGCCTTGCAAGGAATACCGCAACGGCGACCACACCACAACCCTCATGCGCACCGAGAACGGCAAAGTAGTCGAAATCCAACATAACGTGATGACTCCTCAGCCCTATAACCGCCTATTCAAACTCACGGGTACAAAGGGCTATGCCACCAAATATCCCGAACCCAATATCGCCCTCGACAAGGCTCAGCTCGAGGCAAGCGGCGTAAAACCCTCTGTAGACGACCTTTCAAGCCACGGATTCCTGCCCAAGGCCGAGTACGACACCCTCATGGCTCGCTACACTCATCCTATCATCAGGAAATACGGTGAACTGGGCCGCGAGATGGGACACGGCGGTATGGACTTCATGATGGACGCGCGTCTCGTCTATTGCCTCCAGAACGGGCTGCCGCTGGACATGGACGTCTATGACCTTGCCGAATGGTGCTGTCTCGGCGAGTTAGGAACACTTTCGATGGATAACAACTGTGCCGCAGTGACATTCCCCGACTTCACACGCGGGCACTGGAACGATCAGAAGGGATACCGCCACGCCTATGCCGCTGCCGACGACGAGGCTGCCGCCGCTGCTGCCGCTGCAGCTTCAACCCAGAACCAAAAAGCAATCACTGCAAAATACAACCTCTGGGCTCTCTACGACGCTATGCAGAACGCCGCCACACCTAAAGCACGTGCCAAAGCCGAGAAGGCTTACCGCAAAGCTCAAAGCAAGGCTCTCGCAGCAATGCAGAAGCGTTGATATTACATCACGATTATTTTATAAAGGCAGAATCAGAGATCGGAAGAGCGG
>CABRLF010000219.1 GCA_902471685.1 uncultured Porphyromonadaceae bacterium | reverse complement strand
TCCGATCTCTCCGGTATCGGAGGGCTGAAGAAAGCCTCTATGGTAAAAGATGACGCGACTCCTACGCCCATATCCGAACTGCCGAAAGGAAAAACTGTTCCCAATCGACCAAAACGTAATGTCTGTGAAGAAATTGATGACGGGGACGAGGCTTATCGCCGGAGATTTCTTCTTGCCCCGACATATATGTGGCCGCAGGAAAAGTTTCAGCCGGTGGAGATAGACCCGGAGTTCGTGCAGAAGATAAGACGCATCATTTCCTATGAGAAGAAACGGCCTTGCACCGTCAAGGCATACGTCAATAATGTCCTTGCCGCACATTTCGAGCAATATGCGGCATACATTGAAAAACGCCTATAATCGCAACATTATTTATCTGAATGAAAAACAACAATCCCACTGTGACCATTCAGGTCATATCCGGTGGCTCACTGCCTCCATGTGGAAAATCCGAGAAGGACAAGTACACTGAAAAGTTCCTGTCTCCAATGGAGATATGCTCAAACTCGAAGGTTTACATACCTTCCGGCCTTCATGCGACACTCCAGCGTCTGATAAGGACAGTGGATATTCCCGGGGTCTCCCTATCATCATACGTCACCTCAATCATTATCGAACATATCCGTGAGAATGCCACAGCCATGAAGGGTGTCTATGACGACAATCTTCAAGAACTGTTCGGATGACGACATTCTTTTTATGTGCATTGCTCTTGTGCAATGTATTTATGGTGGGTGTGCTTTTGGTCAGACCATCCCAATCTCCGGGAAATGACAAGGAAGAAGAGCAACCTTCGGTATCTGACGATACTGTCAGAGAAGAGGACAATGACATTGTGAAAATCGTAAAGGTAGCAGTCAAAGAGACTGTTCCGGAGGTCTTGAAAGTCATGGGCCGTTTTTGCGATGCAGACCCTGCCGACATTGAGGAGACGGAAGATGCTGATGATGAACACCCGGCGATAGTTCCCAATGACAAGCTGGATGACGTATTCACCCATTCTGCCGTCACCGCTTCCGATCTTGATGAAGAAGAGCAGGAAGTACTTGCTCCAAAAGCTGAGGGTCTTGATTTCGAGGCTATGCAGAAGACAGTCAATGTCCTCAAAGGAAATTCTTCGTCTGATGAAGATATGGCAGTTGCCAGAAGAACGCTCCCCGAAGTATCCGGCACAGAGATAATTGAGCGTATCGCTCTCGACCCTATCGTGCGTAAGCGGATTCTTATGATTGAATGTCAGTTGCCGGTAATGGTGTTTGAACCTGAGACAGGTAAAGATGCTGTGGACAAGAATCCGGCAAAGAAAATCGTGTTTCACGCAGATATTGACACGACCGGATTTGATGGTATTGACTTCAATATTTATCGCTAACCAATCTAACCTTAATCTATTACTCTAATGCTTAATTTTTTCAAGAATCTTTACAACAAGGCTGTTGCATGGTGTAACGCTCCTTCTCGCCGAGATATTATCGGCAAAGCGACTCTGGCAGTCGTCACCCTGTTTTTTGCGTCACAGGCAGCCTTCGCAGCCGGGAATGGTCTGAGCGGCATCAATGAGGCTACTTCTATGGTAACCAGCTACTTTGACCCGGGCACCAAGCTCATCTATGCCATCGGTGCAGTGGTGGGTCTTATCGGAGGCATCAAGGTCTATTCCAAGTGGTCGAGCGGAGACCCCGACACGAGCAAGACCGCCGCATCGTGGTTCGGAGCGTGCATTTTCCTTATTGTCGCCGCCACAATCCTCCGCTCGTTCTTCCTTTGATTCGACGACATGGCCGAGTATGCTATCAACAAAGGCATAGGACGGTCGGTGGAGTACAAGGGACTGAAGGCGCAGTATCTGTTCATTTTCGCCGGCGGCCTTCTCGCCCTGTTCGTGGTGTTCGTCATCATGTATATCGCCGGAGTATCCCAATGGATATGTATCGGATTCGGCGTTACTGCCGCCTCAGCCCTTGTGTGGCTCACCTTCCACCTCAATGCCAAGTACGGGCAATACGGTCTGATGAAGTTGGCTGCTGTCAAATACCATCCTCGCTATATCATCAACCGTCTGCGCCTTAACCGACTGATTAAAGGAAAAACAAAATGAGAAACACGTTAAAAGCCACAACTTTGGAATCTAAGCTGCCACTGTTGGCGGTGGAACATGGCTGCATCATATCGAAAGACGCCGACATTACAGTCGCCTTTGAGGTTAGCCTGCCGGAACTTTTCACTGTTACCTCTGCCGAATACGAGGCAATGCACGGAGCATGGTGCAAGGCAATCAAGGTGTTGCCGCATTACTCGGTGGTGCATAAACAGGACTGGTTCGTGTCGGAGAGGTATAAGCCGGACCTTCAGAAGGATGATTTATCCTTTTTGGATAGGAGCTTTGAACGCCACTTCAACGAGAGGCCATACCTATCTCACCGATGCTACCTGTTCCTGACAAAGACCACGAAGGAAAGGGCGCGTCAGCAGAGCAACTTCTCCACTCTATGCCGAGGGCGAATCACTCCGAAGGAACTCAATCACGAGATGGTAGTAAAGTTCATGGAGAGTGTGGAACAGTTCGAGCGTATCATCAATGACACCGGCTATATCAAGCTGCGTCGCCTCTCGGATGATGAACTAGTGGGAACAGAGCATACTTCCGGACTTATCGAGAAGTATATGTCGCTGACGATGGACGATGTAACCTGCTTAGAAGACATTGACCTCGATGCCCGCCAGATGCGGATTGGAGACAAGATGCTCTGTCTGCACACACTGTCTGACACCGACGATCTTCCTGCAAAAGTTAGCACCGATAACCGTTATGAGCGGTTATCGACTGACCGGAGCGACTGCCGATTGAGCTTCGCAAGTCCCATCGGGTTGCTGTTGCCATGCAACCACATAGTCAATCAGTATGTGCTGATTGATGACCACGATGAGAACTTGGCAAAGTTCGAGAAGACCGCCCGTAATATGAATAGCCTTTCGAGGTATAGCCGAAGTAATGCCATTAACAAGGAGTGGATTGACCGCTATCTCAACGAGGCTCACTCATACGGCCTTACCTCCGTCCGCTGCCATGTCAATATCATGGCATGGAGCGACGATACCGAGGAACTGCGGCGTATCAAGAATGATGTCGGGGGCCAGTTGGCGACAATGGGTTGTATGCCACGGCATAACACCATCGACTGCCCGACACTGTTCTGGTCGGCAATGCCCGGTAACGAGGCGGACTTCCCTGCCGAGGAAAGTTTCTATACTTTCATTGAGCCGGCTGTCTGCTTCTTCACTGCCGAGACAAACTATCGTTCATCGTTGTCTCCATTCGGGATGAAGATGGTAGATAGACTGACTGGGAAACCGATACATCTTGACATATCGGATGAGCCGATGAAAAAAGGTGTAACGACCAACCGAAACAAGTTCATTCTCGGTCCATCCGGTAGCGGTAAGTCGTTCTTCACCAACCATCTGGTGCGCCAATATTACGAGCAGAACACACATA
>CABRLF010000218.1 GCA_902471685.1 uncultured Porphyromonadaceae bacterium | reverse complement strand
ATCTCATCACTTTACTGACCAATTATCTTAACAAGATAAACTCGCCGGCCAAAGCGCGATCGACATCGCTCTTGAGCGCATCACTCTGCTTGTCTCGGCTCAGGATTGTACCGTCGGGGCCAATAAGGAGAATACAGGGAATTCCACGGATGCCATAAAGATCGGTCGGAATGCTCTGTGCATCAATGATGCAGGGCCAGGGCAGTTCATGTTTCTGGATAGCGCCTTTAGTATCCTCCGGCTTATCCCATACGGCGACGCCGAGGAAGTCGAGACGCGGATCATCCTTGTATTTTTCGCGTATTTCTTTCAGGACTTTGGTCTGACGGATGCAGGGACCGCACCAGCTTGCCCAGAAATCGACCAAGGTGTATTTGCCTTTACCTACGTAGTCGCTCAGTTTCTGAACTTTACCGTCCGGCTCGGTGATAGTGAAGTCGACAAATTTATGTCCGGGGCTTGTAGCTTCCTTATTAACAACACCGGCGAACGTCTTCTGTGCCAGAGCGCCTTTGGTGAGAGCGGGATACTTCTGCTGAAGGTTCTGGACGTCGGCCATAGTAAGATTGCCGCTCAACGGACCGGCCATAAGGAAATAATATCCCAGCATATTGTCGGCGTTGGCATTGAGAATACTGTCCGAAAGAGCATCGTATCTGTCGGCGAGTGCCTTTTTTTCTTCTTCTGTGGTAGCGCTGCGGAATGCCGTGCGGATTTCTCTCGATTTGACATTGAATTCCCGCATCTGGTCATTGAGCATGGTTCCGAATGCAGCTCCGTTCTTTCCGAAAGAGACAGTTCCCGGTTCAAGAATGAAGACAGGGAAACGCATACCTTCCAGAGAGATTGTTGCAATCATGCCTTCGTCTGTTTTGCCTTCGAAACGGGCAGCCTGATCTTTCACCACCACACTGTCGACCACTGCCTTAGTATCGTAGTTTATGAGTCTGGCGATTTTTCCCTCTGACTCGGGAGTAGTCGGGACAATCACCTTGTAGGGTAGCTGGGCGGAAACAGAGAGTGCTGCTGCCGCAACAGTAAATAAAAGCAATGCTTTTTTCATCTTTATTATGATTGGATTATATTATTTACACACCAATGCGCCCGCATAACTTATTATTAATGCGGGCGCAAGGCGATTATTCAGATTCTATTTCTTGTCCTTGTTCTTTTCGAGCTGACGCTCAACTGCTTCAATAGCGAGGTCGAGAGCCTCCTCGAAAGTATCGGCAGTCTTTGTGGCTACCGAATCGGGATTCTGAGGAATTGTTACACGAAGCACTATTTCTTTATTCATTGCAGTTTCGGGTTTCACCACTTTGAGTGTTACGTCGAAATCTGACATCGACGGATAGCGACGTGCGAGTTTGTCGGCTTTCTTGTTGATGAACTCAACAAGATGAGATGCCACTTCGAAGTGGATAGGCTGAATTCTTACATCCATAGTTTAATCCTCCATTTTTTGTGCACGGGGATGTGCGAGTTTGTAATTCTGTTGAAGTTCTCGATATGTAAGATGAGTATATCTTTGAGTCGTTTCAAGAGATTCATGTCCCAGCAGGCGCTGAACTGCTGTCAGGTCGGCGCCGTTATTGAGCATATCGGTAGCGAAAGAGTGACGGAGCATGTGCGGCGAGCGCTTCGAAGTCGAAACACCGGCTTCGGTAAGCGCCGTATGCACCACGCGGTAGACCAGCATGCGGTAAAGCGGCTGCCCGTCCGGCCTGACGAAAAACGCGTCGCAGGCTTCTTCTATTCCGTTGCGTAATTCACGATAGTGAGTTATCATGTTGCTTAGTTCTGCACCGAAAGGTATCACTCTTTCTTTATTACGCTTTCCGAGCACTTTTAGTTCGCCCTTCCGTATATCTACGTCTCCATTTTTGAGCCCGATCAGCTCCGATTCACGCATCCCGGTAGAATAAAGCATATCCACAATCAGAGCGTCGCGGGTCTGTTCGAAATCGGAAGTCTCCGCATTCATACTGTCGATAGTGGCTTCCATTTCTGCCTCAGGGATAAAAGGAGGAAGTACATGCGGCTTGCGTGGCGCCACAAGACGGGAAGTAGGATTCACCTCCAGACCATGATGCCGCACAAGATAGGAGAAAAGATTCTTCACTGCCGAAATCTTGCGGAGTACAGTTGTCACGGCGAGGCCCTGCGATGTGAGCGACGCCACCCATAGACGCAAATCGCCGAACGATACATGGCGCGGATCATCGTCGTCATGCATCAGTTCGGCAGTAAGAAACCGTCTGAACTGCTCAATATCACGCTTATAAGCCAAAACGGTGTGAGGCGAATGAGTCGTCTCACACCGTATGAAGTCGTAGAAAGCGTTGTATAGCATAAATCGTGGGTCTGCTTTGTGCAGAACTTATGCCACGAATTTAGCGACAAAAAATGGAATATGCAAATTTATTATTGCTTTTCGCGAAAGTGTAGACTCAACAAGCAAGTGCAAAATTAGTGAAAGTGTTTGAAGAACTCAATCTTTGGAGATAAGAAGTTGAGTTTCTTTCTGGGCCTGCTGTTGATTTTGATCTGTATTCTGTCCAGATCCGCCTGTTCGACATCTCTGAAATCGGTCCCCTTAGGGAAATACTGACGAAGAAGTTTGTTGGCATTTTCGACAGCACCTTTCTGCCCTGAACAGAACGGGTCTGCGAAATAGACCGTAGCTCCTATCCGTTTCGCCAGCCATCGGTGATCCATGAATTCAATGCCGTTGTCGGTCGTAATTGTTAGAACATGAGCCTTGTACGGCAACAGTAGACGCCAGGCTGCGAGGGCGACGACATCCGGTTTCTTGGAGGATAGTTTTGTCTGTAGGAACATATTGGTCTTGCGTTCAACCATCGTAAGAACGGCACTTTTCTGCCCTTTGCCGATCACCAGATCCATCTCCCAGTCGCCGAACCTTGTTCCGTCTGCCTCGGACGGGCGTTCATGAATCGATATACGGTCGGGGATGAGAGTGCGGCCGGCAGTCTTACGCTTTCGTTCTTTATGATGACGATACTTCATTTTATGGCGGCAGTGTTTCTTCAGTTCCCCTGATCCATCAGCACGTATTTCCTGATATATGCGTTCGTGGCTGATGTGGATGTCCTCCTGCCTGAGGTATCCCGAGATCTGTTCGGGAGACCAGTCGTTCTCTTTTAGGAGACGCAACGCTTTATCAATAATCCATTTGGGTGTACGCCGGTTAACGCAGATACGTTCACGACGCTCCATGGCTTTCTGATGGGCCAGCTGCCAGGTGTATTTGCCGTGCCTGCCGCTATTGCGTTTAAGTTCGCGGCAAAGCGTTGACTGTGAGATGCCGACGCGTTCGCAGATAATTTTTCTTGCGATTCCGTCTTGTAGATACGCAAAAATTTGCGATCTTTGCTGTGAGGTTAATTGTTTATACATCGCAACACAAAATTAATTAATCTCAGGGAGACTTCGGTCTCCTTTTTTATTTTGTATTGCCTGTATAGTCTACGCCATCCGCTCTTGGGGG
>CABRLF010000217.1 GCA_902471685.1 uncultured Porphyromonadaceae bacterium | reverse complement strand
TGGCTTGGCGGTAGATGCCGCTTAGCCTATGAATAATTTTTTAACGAACTATTGTTCAATGTTCTATACATAAAAACTCCCGAATGAAGCAGATGTCTCATTCGGGAGTTTTCTGTTAAGGAAGATATAATGCGGCAAGTTCTGTCAATCTGCGAGTGTATAAGCCTTTATGTTTCTTGCCTTTGTAGCGGCAGTGAGAAACGTAGGACTTGAAGATGTCGCGGTTGCCTGATTTCAGTTTTTTCAGGACGGTGGATTTGTTGACGACGCCGGGGCCGCAGTTGTAGGCAAGTGCGCCGAGAAGGACTGAATCTTTGCCGTATTTGGAATACATAGCGCAGAACTTTCGGAGGTCTTTGCGCAGGAGGGCTTCTGCCTGTTTTTCGGAGAGCTGTACGCCTCTGCGGTATGGTTCTCCCGGCTGGACTTGGTGACCATATCCAACGTAGGGCCAGTGGCGTGGCTTATGGAGCGTCTCAAAATGCTTGATGATCAGAACTGCCCGCTCAAAGAGCGGCAGCTCCATGATACTTCGCTTGGCGGCGAAAGCCGGCGAAGTGACCGTGACGGCCACTATCGCCATTAAGAATATCAGGAGTTTTCTCATCGGATGATCGGGGTTACGGGTCCTACAATCGGTCCGATGATTCCGGGAGTCTCGCCGCCGTCATCGTCGCCGCTCTTACCGTTGAACTCGAAGGTCTGCTCCCACGGCATCGAACCGAAGTTGTCCTCGATCACGATGAGTAATTTGTGAGCCTCCGAAGTGCGGGCGGTATAGTTCAGACGGAAAGCCTTGCTCTCCAGAAGCACACGGTCGTTGTTGACCAGCACGGGGCCGTCAGCGAGCTTGAGGGTGCCTTCGCCGTCATACTGGAAGTAGCGGATGGTGTAGAGGGTGTTGGCGTAGTTCCCTTCCGGTTTGATCTCGAAGCGCAGCTCTACTGTCTGTCCCTTTGTGATTTTGTCGCCGTAGGGCATGACTTCCACCGTGAACGGATAGGACTGCTGCACGTCGAGGTCGTCGGAACATGAGGTCAGGGATATAACGATTGCGAAGAGTGCAATCCAGAACCCGAAGAAACGGGCGGGAGTGAGGCGGGTTTCGCCGATTTTGTTGATGATTGTTTTCACGATTTTCAGAGTTTGAGTTTTGTTGATTTTTTCGGATAGAGCGACATGAGATAATCGTTCAGATCCTTGTGGTTGGGATAAAGTGCCGACTTGTCCATGACCTTGTCGCCGAACTCTCTTTGGAGTCTGGCAAGTGCCGCACGTCCTGCGGTGTCATTGTCAACATAGCACTGGATTACAGTGTAGTCGCCGAGGGCAGGTATTGCCTTCTGGAGATTGGATACAGAGTTTAGCACGATAGTGTCGAGTCCGTCATTATAGCCGAGGCGTTCCGCTGAAAGAAAGTCAATGAAGCCTTCAAACACATTACATCGGGCGTTGCCGTTGGCAATTATAGTGATGTGCTTTGGCGGGTAAGAACCCTTAAAAAAGGGATTCCTCAACTCTAAACCATTGGCGTTATTGGGGAAGCCGACGGCATAATATCGCTTGCCATAAAGCTCATAGTCAACCTGCACACAGTAGCGTTGTGCTATCTCTTTCGGTATACCTCGGTCGGCAAGATAGCGCAGCAAAACAGGCGACTCCAAACGCGACACTTCGATGTTCTCAAAGGTGGGCTCTTCGACAAACGGTGTTGGCTTATAGGGCTTAGCGACCGGGAGGCGCATCTTCTCCGCGATGTAATCGGCTTGCCTCAAAAAGTCCGTTTCACCGGACATTTCTCCGGCAAGCGAGAAGATGTCACCACCCGCGCCCGTTCCGAAGTCAAACCACAGATTTCTTCGTGGATTGACATGGAACGACGGTTTTCTCTCACAGCGATACGGAGCGTAAAACCACAGACCTTTACTGTCGCGTCCTGTAGGTTGATAGCCTAACTGATTGAGGAACTCGACAAGCGAGATTTTACGTATTTCGTCGATATTCATAGGCGCATCTTCCGTTTGGGTTTGTCTGGCTCCTGTTCCAGTTTAGCCGGCTCTACCTTCTGAGGCTTCTCCAAACCCGACATTTGCCCTGCGATGTAATGATTCAACTCCGACATATTGCAAGAGCCTGTCAGCTCATAAGCGAGGTCGTAGATACCGCCGTATGCGCCGGACTTGGTATCACGCCAGAGATTTGTCTCCGTATTGATTACCATTGTCGGCCCCGGCTTGTCATCGTAGGGAGCATTGTATATGCGGAGATTGCCGTCGGCAGCTACCGGGTGTTCCTGACCAAGAGCCTTCATAAAGTCAGTGAGTTTCACCTTCTTTATATCGAGGCTGATAACCGTCGAAGGATGAGGACGACGTGCCATTGCCGAAAGTTCCTTGCCTTTCTCAAATTCATTCATGTATTTGAGTATGAAATCGCGTGGATCAATATAGAGATTGGGATTCATCTTCAGGGCGGCAAGGTCGATAATGTCACCGCTTTGGTCAGTGGCATGATCATACCATCGGTTTATCTTGGTATCAATCACTAACATCGGTTCGGGGTCGTCGCGCTGGGGTGCATAGTAGAGCTTCATGTCCCCAAAAGCCTTTACAGGTTTCTCGCCGAGAGCCGCCATGAACTCCGTCAGCGGGATATTCCTGATGTCATTCTTTGTGTATCGCATAGGCTAAAACTGGTATTTGAGGTGAACGCCATACTGGAACAGGAAATGACCGGTGTCATTACCGAACACGAAACGCTCCTTGATGTGCGCACCGAGTACCACATGGTCAGAGAGATAGAAATCGGCTGACAGCGTTACTGCGCCGCCATAGATGAAGGCATCATCGGCTCCGATTGTGGCACCGTCTTTCAGTACCTGTTTGCCCCAGTTGACTGTCTCATAGCCACCGAGGGCTGACACACCGCCATAGAGGTGGAATGTCTGCGAATAGTCGCTGACAATATGGAGATTGTAGCCAACTTCGCCGGTGAACTGAGCAATGGGAATGCGACCTTTCTCTCCGTAGGGCTTGTAGGTCTGGAGATATTCGCCACCGAAAGACCAAGTGTTGGCGTTATCGCCCTTGATTACGGAGTAGAACAAACCCAAATTATAGCCACAGTTGCGGGAGTTGCCAGTGTAGAAACCGTTTACCATATCGGTACGAACTTCGACTGCCGACATTCCGGGGAGGCATCGCTGGGCAAATGCTTCCCCTGCGAACAGGGAAAGCACCGCCACAGCGAAGATTGAAAGAATCTTCTTCATGGACTTTTGGATTATTGGATTGATAACTCATCGATTACGTTGGCTCTCACGATGTCCTCGTTATCGACCACGAAGGACTGATGGCGACCGCCTTCTTTCTCGGCGACCTCAATAATGAGCTGCTTATCGTCGGGGATTGTGAATTTCTCCAGAGCGAAGACCGTGCGCTCCGACTGCTTGCCGTGTACCACCGTCACATAGTTCTGGGCGCGGAGCGGTTCAAGTACCTGCTCCTGCATGGC
>CABRLF010000216.1 GCA_902471685.1 uncultured Porphyromonadaceae bacterium | reverse complement strand
CCCTGCCAGACATTCAGTATGGCGGGAATATTTTCAGATTCCCAATTCAGGATTACTGGACGACCGGAGAACAAAAGGAGAACAACTGGTTTGCCTGTCGCTGCGAGAGCTTTGAGCAAATCTTTCTGTGCATCAGGCATCTCAAGATCCGTACGCGATACTGACTCGCCCGACATTTCCGCACTTTCGCCGAGTGCTGCCACGATAACATCAGCCTGACGTGCCACAGCAAGAGCCTGGCTGAGCAGATTCTTGTCGGTGCGGTATTCTATTTTGCGCCAGCCGGCTGCGGTTTCATGTAATTTAGGGTCATAATACAGATTAGCCCCCGGAGCATATAGGATTTGGGAGTCGTTGCCGGCAGCCTCGCGCATTGCCTGCAGAAGTGATTTGTGGTTCTCGGGTTTGCATGTCGGGGTCCAGCACCCGCACATATTTCCGCCGGCATCGGCCATCGGACCTATAAGTGCAATCTTGCTGCCCTTTTTCTGCAGGGGGAGAAGATTGCTCTCATTTTTCAGGAGAACAAAAGTTTCGGCGGCAATTCGACGCGCTTCAGCCCGGTATTCGGCAGAGTATGTAACCTCTGCGGCCTTTTCGGGATTGCAGTTCTTGTATGGGTCGGAGAATAGTCCGAGTTTATACTTGGCTTCCAGAATACGGCGGCAAGCCCGGTCGATTATATCTTCGGAGACAGAGCCGTCGGCGACTGAGGCTTCTAAAGTTTTGAGGAATCCTTCCGAAACCATATCCATGTCCGTTCCTGCGGCCAATGCGCGCGCGGCAGCTTCTTTAAGTTCTGCCACACCATGGAACTTCATTTCGTGGATAGATTCATAATCGGTCACTACAAAGCCTTTGAAACCCCATTGATTTCTGAGCAGGTCTGTGAGGAGCCATTTATGGGCTGTGGCCGGAGTACCGTCGATAACATTGAACGAGCTCATCACCGAGCCTACGCCGGCCTCGACGGCGGCTTTATACGGCGGCAGATATTCGTTGTACATACGTACCCTGCTCATATCGACAGTATTATAATCGCGTCCGGCTTCAGAAGCGCCATAGAGTGCGAAGTGTTTCACACATGCGAGGATATTGTTCTTTCCGCGGAGGTCGCCCTGATATCCACGCACGTAGGCAGCGGCCATCACGCCGCCGAGATAGGGATCCTCGCCGTTGCCCTCGGCAATGCGGCCCCATCTGGGATCACGACATATATCGACCATCGGGCTGAACGTCCAGTTGATTCCGTTGATACTTGATTCTTCCGCTGCTATACGTGCGGCCGTCTCGACGGCTACGGTATCCCAGCTGCATGATAGTGCCAGTGGAATCGGGAAAATCGTTTCAAAACCGTGTATGATATCCGCCCCGATGAGCAAAGGTATTTTAAGTTCAGTCTCTTCTACAGCAATACGCTGCAGTTCGTGGATTTTTTCAACATCCCGGACATTGAAAAAACCGCCTATTTCGTCGTTCCGGATGAGGTTGGCAAGGTCTGTACTCTGGACAGATCCTGTGACCATGTCTCCGCCGGTGGGCAGATTTAGCTGTCCTATCTTCTGATGAAGCGACATACGGCTCATCAAGTCTGTGATGAAGCTGTCCATTTCCGAATCTCCGGATGCGGGGCTTGTGCAACCGGCAAGAGAAAGTATGCCTAATGCAGCAAGAAACATTCTGATTTTTTTCATGGTTTATTTATTTGAGTTATCATTTATTGTCCAGACAATGGGATAATTCCGAATTGGCTTTCCGCAGTCGGTCTTCATCAAATTTCAACAGTTCCCTGTCGTAGGTCATCAGGCCGTTGACTTCGTTCTCAACATCAGTTGTCTGAGTATATACCGCCGCGGAATAGCCGGTGCGTGCGAGTTTGAGCAAAGTATCGATATATTCGACATATTTGTCGGTCGCGTCCTTGATTGAATTGTATTCCACATATCCCCAGTTGCGGTTATTGTTCCATACATGGTCTTTCACAGCCATGCCTATTCCTCCGTATTCACCGAGTACATTTGCCCGGCCCGGATCAATGAGCAACATCTGCGGATCGGGATAATGGTGAATGTCGAGCATATCGCCCACAGGGTAATGATTGCCTCCGCTGGCTGGGTTGACAAGACGTGTCGGATCGTATTTCTTGGTCCAGCTGACTATTTCGGGGGTCTTGAACTGGCCCCAACCTTCGTTGAACGGTACCCAGACGACTATGGACTGATAATTTTTCAGTGCGTCGATAATCTCCTTCCATTCGCGGCGGTATATATCCTCGCTTTCGGCGCTGCGTGGCTTCTCTATGCCGTCGAAATACTCAAATTTGTTCCAGTCGGCCCATCGGTCGCCGTTAGGCATGTCCTGCCATACGAGTATGCCTTTCCGGTCGCAATAAGTGTACCAGGTTGCAGGCTCAACCTTTACATGTTTACGTATCATATTGAAACCAAGATCCTTAGTCTTGTCGATATCGTAGATCATTGCCTCATATGTCGGAGCTGTATACAGTCCGTCCGGCCACCAGCCCTGATCGAGAGGGCCGAAGTGGAACACCGGTTCGTTGTTGAGTTCTATCCTGACAATGCCGTCTGCTCCGCGTGCAGTCGAAATCTTGCGCATGGCGACATAGCTGCGCACGTGGTCGACAGATTTGCCATCTGAGCTTATTTCGATATCGAGGTCATAGATGGCGGGGCTTTCGGGAGACCATAGCTTCATGTCGGCAGGCATCATCAGTTCTACCGGCTGTCCTGCAATACTGCTCGCTGTGGCAACAGTCCGGCTTCCATCGTTTACACGGACGGTGGTCTTCAGCGAAGGGTCCGATTTAGCTGTGGTTACATCGACTGTGAGCCGGCGTGTATCGATATCAGGCACTATGTTCAGCGAGGCAATATGATTTACTTTATCGACCGGTTCGAGCCAAACCGTCTGCCAGATGCCGGTGACGTTGGTGTAAAAACAACCTTCCGGCTTGTCGGTCTGCTTGCCAAGCGGCTGCGGCCCGGTCTTCGAAGGATCTGTGACACGAACGGTGAGCTTGTTCTCTCCTCGCGGATTCAATGCCGGTGTGATATTGAGCGAAAACGGGGAGTATCCGCCTTTATGGCTTCCTGCTTTGATGTCATTAATCCATATTTCGCAAGACCAATCGACTGCACCGAAATTGAGAATCACATCTTTTCCTTTCCATGAGGACGGAACAGTAAAAGTACGCTCGTACCATAGTGCCTCATCGGGCGTAACGGGGCGCCCGACACCGGAAAGACTTGATTCCACAGCAAACGGCACTAAAATCTCACCCTGCCACTGAGTCGGGCGAGCCGAGTTCCCGGACACAATCGCATATTTCCATAGCCCGTTGAGGTTTTCCCACCGGGAGCGTTCCATAATCGGGCGAGGGTATACGTCCCATGGTTTTTCCGGCGAGACGTCGGCCACCCAGCGTGTTGATATATGCCCTTCGACCGGTTCCCATGCCCAGGCGGATAATGCTAAGACAGACAGGAGAAACGATAAAAACGTCCTTATCATTTTCATGCGTTGAATTTAATTACAATACTTCGGTTATTTTTTGAGAATTTGTTAACGGCTCCGAGGAGCCAAGTGTT
>CABRLF010000215.1 GCA_902471685.1 uncultured Porphyromonadaceae bacterium | reverse complement strand
CCGACTCCGTTCGCGCGCTTTACATGAAATTTTATCAGGATCAGTTCCATCATTTTCAGGATCCCGAAGCTCCCTATTTTCTTTTCATGTCGAAAGACAGCCATATGGCAATGGGAATGGGCGGCATGGTCCGTATGCGTGGCTACCTCGACTGGGGCGGAGCTATCGGACAGCCAGCTTTCGCTCCGGCTCTGATTCCAATGGAAAAGGATCCTGCCCGCGACAAGTATCTCGGCACAACCCCTGCCGGCACCGCTCTGTATTTCCGCCTCCTTGGCAAGAATAACAGAATCGGAGATTTCCAGCTTTATATCGAGATGAATTTCAACGGCTACCAGAGCCGAGACTGCCACCTCAAGAAATCATATGCCAGAATCAACGACTGGACTATAGGTCTCGCCAGCTCGACATTCGGCGACAATACAGCCCTTCCGCCTGTCATCGACGCTTCCGGGCCTAACGCAAAGATGGCCGCCACACCTGTCTTAGTGAGGTGGATGCATAGTTTTAAGCAGAAGTATACACTGGCGTTGTCCGTCGAGACCCCCTCTGATGCCATTCAGACTCAGGAAGGCATAACCGAGAAAGTGAATCAGTGGATTCCCGATTTCGCAGCTTTCGGACAGATCGACTGGGGCGCCTCAAATCATATCCGTCTCGCGGGCATCCTCCGCGCACTGCCATACCGTGATTTGATTGCGCAACGCAACAACACAACATGGGGCTGGGGCCTTCAGGCATCCACGACGCTTCATCCCATACCCGAGATCACAATCTACGGAGCCGCCAACTGCGGGCACGGATATACGAGTCTCGGTGGAGACTGGCTTTTCGGAGCATATGACCTCGTCCCCGATCCCACCGAAGAAGGACGGCTCTTCGCCCCCTTCGCATTCGGCGGATGGGGAAGCATTCAGTACAATTTCTCCTCCGATTTCTTTGTCTCGGCCACCGTTAGCGGAGCTCGCTACGCTCCGCGCCACAATCCCGCTCCCGACGAATACCGCTCCGGCCTATATATGGCCTATAACGCATATTATTACCTCACTCCGCGAATCTCCTTCGGCGCGGAATTCAATCTCGGACGCAGGGAGAATTTCAGTGGTCAGACCGGATGGGCTCGCCGATTCGGGATGCTCGCCGCATTCTCGTTCTGATATTTTTATTTCGATGCGACGAACCATGACACTCTCCAAAGTGTTTCAAATACAGACTAAAGAATAAAACCGCCGAACTATGAAAGAAATAGCTTTGCTTGGAACAACTTGCCAGGTATTCGCCGACGTCCTGTCGGCACTTCTCGAAAAAGAGCTCACCGTCAGTGCCATGGTCGACTATCCCACAAAGGTGATGATCGACGAAACTCGTCTGACTGTAAAACACTTACCTGTCGAAGAACACGACCGCGTCAAAGAAGACCTTGAAGGCTACCACGACGTAGTCCTCACATATAACGACGATCTTTCAGATGCATATACCAACGACCTGACCCTGAAATACTTCGTCGACACCCTCACCGCCGCCCGGGAAGCCGGGGTTGCTCGTGTCATCATTGTCGGTTCGCCCGATTCCGAAGCATTTTTCGTTACGGAACTCAAGCGCATCGACGACATCGACTGGGTATTTATCTCAACCGAGAACGATTACCCCCGCCGTGTCGCTTCCGAAATCATCCAGCCTCGTTTCCACAAAGAAGTCTATACTGAATAATTTGATATTATTACAGTTTTCATTCTCCATCTCTCCTCTTCAAGTAGTCGTTCCCGCATCGGTCCGCCGAAGCGGGAGCGATTTTTTTACGCCTCTGCCAAGACCACATCAGAACGTATCTCAAATAAGGTTGTCGCAAAACAATTACTATCACCTCGCAAAAGTCCCGTAGGGACCAAAAGCCGCGTAGCGGCATTACGAATTGTTTAGGCCATGGTGAGAGCCTGTAGGGCTCGTTACCATGGCATATCCACATAACTATCTAATCCGCACCCCGTTAGGGGTGACCCAACGTCCTCGACATTATCGCAAACCGATTTATCTTCCTCGCAAAAAGTCCCGTAGGGAGCAAAAGCCGCATCGATTCAAAATATTAAACATATTTTCACTAATCAGTCTTGTTTTGTAACTATTCAGCGAATCGGCAATAGAGGTGTTTAGGTTGATAATTCAATTTAATCAACTGAATATCATAAAATTAATAGCGATTTTATTTGCATATATCAAACAAAACCGCTATCTTTGTATCTGTGAAACAGCAGATTAACGACATAAATTCGGCTTTGATCGGACTATTATCCGAACTTCAATCGTTGAGAAAAACGGTTGATTCACAGCATGCCGAGATATGCACTCTCAATCGTAATGTCGACAGACTGCTGAAAGAGAACCGAGAACTGCGCAAGCGGCTGGAAAAATATGAGAAGCCGCCCAAAGACTCCGGCAACAGCAGTACACCTCCATCAAAAGAGCCGATAAAGTCTGAGGTTGAACGGCGTACCAAGTCGCTGAGGAAAAAGTCGGACAAGGCTGTCGGCGGTCAGCCGGGCCATGAGGGAACAACCCGTAAAATGGTGGAGACTCCCGATGAGATAGAAAACATAGCATCGCAGTTCTGTAGTGAATGTGGCAGAGACCTGTCGGATGTCGAAGGAGAACTTGATTATGTCATGCAAGAGATTGACCTGCCGCCGATAACGCCAATATATCGGGAACGCAGATTTTATAAAAAGGTCTGTGCCTGCGGCTGTTGCAACCGTGATTATGCTCCGCGCAGGAGAGGCGGCAATGCCATAATGTTCGGCAAGAACATCCGGGCTGTTGCAACTTATCTGAGCGTGGTGCAGTGTATGCCGTATGAGCGGTTGCAGTCGTTGTTCGAGACGATGTTCAATGTCAGAATCAGTCAGGGGACCCTGGCCAATATCGTCCGTGAGATGCTTGACAAGTCCCGTCCGGCGATAGACCTTATAGAGCGGCTGATAAAGGAATCCGCCGTAGTCGGTTTTGATGAGTCAGGCTGCTATGTCAACGGAAGACTCAACTGGTCGTGGATCGCGCAGACCACATATCTGACGCTTGTGTTCCGTGGCGCGGGACGTGGTGCGAAAATCCTTGAAGAACGCTTCGGCGACTCGCTGAAAAACATGATTGCAGTCACTGACCGCCACAGCGCCTACTTCGCCATAGACTTTCTCGACAACCAGATATGTCTGGCCCATCTTTTACGGAATCTCGAATATCTCAACGACATAGACAGGGAGCAGACATGGGCAAAGGAAGTGCAGGAACTTCTGCGTGAGGCAATCCATTTGAGAAACGAAAGACCAACGGAGATAATCCCCAAAGAGAACTGGCTCTCCCGGCTTGATGACCTGCTCAAAAAGAATCTCGATAATCTGCGCAAAGAGTTCAATGAGCTGAAACGGGGCATAATCAGATGCCGGGACTACATCTTCAACTTCCTTGAGAACCCGCCCATACCCTCGGACAACAACGCTTCGGAGCGAGGGATACGCAAACTCAAGGTCAAACAGAAAATATCAGGCTGCTTCCGATCGGACACCGGTGCCGATGCCTTCCATGCGCTGCACTCCATCGCAGACACTGCATGGAAGAACGGGCAATCCCCTCTTGATGCAATATTGAAAATCGTCTGATAAGACGAGGCGACTCTTTATGACTTTTGCTTTGGCTGAATAGTTACCTTGTTTTTCATGTATTTTTTTAAGTACATGACAAAAATTTGAAAACATCGAATTTAGGTGTATAGCTCTGACGG
>CABRLF010000214.1 GCA_902471685.1 uncultured Porphyromonadaceae bacterium | reverse complement strand
CTTTGAGGGGGTAGTGGCCGAAAGGCTGTGGGAGTTCGAATCTCCTCTTGGACACTAAATATTCCGCAAGTTTTGCACTTTGCAATACTTGCGGAATATTTTTTTGTTGGGGTATTGAATAGATGGTCAATAGTTGTCAGCCTGAATCTCGAAGAATGCCTGAGGATGGTTGCAGACGGGGCAAACGTCGGGAGCTTTCGGTCCGATTACGATGTGGCCGCAGTTGCGGCATACCCATATGCAGTCGCCGTCGCGAGAGAAAACGATTCCGTCGTTCATGTTGTTGATCAGCTGGCGGTAGCGTTCTTCGTGGGTTTTCTCAATGGCGCCGACAGAGCGAAATTTGAAGGCCAGTTCGGGGAAGCCTTCTTCTTCGGCGTCGCGGGCCATGGTCTCGTACATATCGCTCCATTCGTAGTGCTCTCCGGCAGCGGCTTCTGCCAGATTCGTGAGTGTATCGTGAAGATCGCCTACTTCGAGATATTTAAACCATATCTTGGCGTGGGCCTGTTCGTTGTGCGCCGTTTCCTGGAAAATGGCTGCAATCTGTTCATAGCCGTCTTTCTGTGCTTTCTTTGCGAAGAAGGTGTAGCGGTTGTAGGCCTGAGACTCTCCGGCGAATGCTTTTCTGAGGTTATCTTCGGTTTTGGTTCCTTTTAGATCTTTCATATCTACTGTTTTTATGTGCTTGACGGACAGTCATGACAGGGCTGCTCCGCTGATATATTAATTTCAAACTGAAAAAACAGCAAAAATGTTCAATAATATGTTGCATAACATATATATTTATTTTGCCGTATAAAAAATGGGTGTTAATTTTACACCCAAAAATAATCCTATTCTAAAACCAGAAAGATGAAAGTCCTGAAAATTCTGTTCGCTGCAGCGGCTACGGCAGCCCTTCTGCCCGCCTGCGCTCCCAAGAACAATGCTCCGGCACTCACAGAGTCCGGACTGAATCCTGAAAACTTTAAAACCGACAGCACAGCGCTTTATGTGCTGAAAAATGCAGCCGGCATGGAAGTCTGCGTCACCAACTACGGCGGCCGAATCGTATCGGTTTCGGTGCCTGACCGCGAGGGCAACATGCGCGATGTCGTTCTCGGATTCGACAGTGTGCAGGCTTACTATCCTGAAAACAACCAGAGCGACTTCGGCGCAGCCATAGGCCGCTATGCAAACCGCATCAATCAGGGTCGCTTCACACTCGACAGTGTAGAGTATCAGCTACCCCAGAATAATTTCGGCCACTGTCTCCACGGTGGCACCAATATGGGGACCCTCGGATGGCAGTACAGATTATATAATGTAGAGGCATCCACCGATTCGAGCCTTACCATCTCCATCGATTCTCCCGACGGCGACAACGGATTCCCCGGAGCGGTACACGCCGCTGTGACATATACCGTAACGGCCGACAATGCCATCGATATCGCCTATACGGCATATTCCGAGGCTCCGACTATCATCAATATGACCAATCACTCTTATTTCAACCTCAGCGGCGATCCCACAAAGCCTGTCACAGACTCCGAGCTGACCATCAACGCTTCGCAGTTTACTCCCGTCGACAGCACCTATATGACCACGGGCGAGATTATTCCTGTCGAAGGTACCCCGATGGACTTCCGCAACGCCAAACTGGTTGGCGCAGAGATTGAGAAATTCGAGTATGAGCAGCTCAAGAACGGCAACGGCTATGACCACAACTGGGTTCTCGACACCAAGGGCGACGACACCGTCGAGGCTGCATCGGTCTATTGTCCCGCGACAGGCATCCTTATGCAGGTCTATACCAACGAGCCTGGTGTTCAGGTATATACCGGCAACTTCCTTGACGGAACTGTCACCGGCAAGCACGGCATCAAATACAACCAGCGCACGGGTATCTGCCTCGAGACCCAGCACTATCCCGACACCCCCAACAAGCCTGAATGGCCTTCGGCAGTGCTTCGTCCGGGCGAAACATACAACAGCCATTGCGTCTACAAATTCTCAACCAAATAATAAACCAATCTAATACCGAATCCACATGCAATTACCTGACTGGATTGTCATTGCCCTATTCTTCGTTGCCCTGATAGGCATCATAGTGTGGGTAATGCGCCAAAAACAGAACAATGCCGCCGACTACTTCCTTGGCGGCAAGGACGCCACATGGATAGCCATCGGCGCCTCGATCTTCGCTTCGAACATCGGATCGGAACACCTTATCGGACTTGCCGGCTCCGGTGCGGCATCCGGTATGGCCATGGCCCACTGGGAGATCCAGGGCTGGATGATCCTTCTTCTGGGCTGGGTATTCGTTCCGTTCTATTCCCGCTCGATGGTCTACACCATGCCTGAGTTCCTCGAACGCCGCTTCAACGGTGCATCGCGTACAATTCTGGCAACTATCTCGCTCATCAGCTATGTGCTTACAAAAGTTGCCGTGACAGTCTATGCCGGCGGTCTTGTATTCCAGCAGGTATTCGGAATCGAAACTCTCTGGGGTATCGACTTCTTCTGGATCGCAGCCATCGGCCTTGTCATACTTACCGCCATCTACACCATCTTCGGCGGTATGAAATCAGTGCTCTATACCTCTGTACTCCAGACACCTATCCTTCTGCTGGGATCGCTCATCATCCTTGTGCTCGGCCTCAAGGAACTTGGCGGCTGGGATGAAATGATGCGTATCTGCGAGCAGGTCAAGGTCAACGACTACGGCGACACTATGGTCAACCTCATCCGCGATAACCGCGACCCGCAGTATCCCTGGCTGGGAGCTCTCATAGGCTCGGCTGTAATCGGTTTCTGGTACTGGTGTACCGACCAGTTCATCGTTCAGCGCGTCCTCTCGGGTAAAAATGAGAAAGAAAGCCGCCGCGGTACCATCTTCGGCGCTTACCTCAAGCTGCTCCCTGTATTCCTCTTCCTTATCCCCGGCATGATTGCCTTCGCACTCTCGCATGAGGGGATCGTCGTAAACGGCGAAGTATTCCGTCTCTCCACTCCCGACGCCGCATTCCCCACTCTGGTTGCAAAACTGCTTCCTGCCGGTGTCAAGGGTCTTATCGTCTGCGGTATCCTCGCAGCCCTCATGAGCTCGCTTGCTTCTCTGTTCAACTCATCGTCGGCCCTCTTCACCATCGACTTCTACCAGCGCTATAAACCCAATACCGATCCTAAGAAACTCGTCCGCATCGGTCAGGTTGCTACTGTTGTAATCGTGCTTCTCGGCATCCTCTGGATACCTGTTATGCGTTCGATCGGCGATGTGCTCTATCTCTACCTCCAGGACGTACAGTCGGTACTCGCACCGGGTATCGCAGCCGCCTTCCTCATCGGTATCCTCTGGAAGCGTGCATCCGCTCAGGGCGGTATGTGGGCACTCCTGTCCGGTCTGGTTGTAGGTCTTACGCGCCTCTGCGCCAAGATTTACTATACATCCCACGACGTAGTAGCCACAGGCGTAGCGATCTCGCCAGCCGACCTTGCCAAGAATCCGGAGCTTCATCACAACGCAGATCCGAGTTTCTTCCAGACGATATTCTTCGACGAGAACTGGCTCTTCTTCTGCGGCTGGATGCTCGTATTCTGCCTCGCTGTAGGTGTTGTCGTATCGTTCCTGACCAAGGCTCCGGATGCCTCCAAGATCCAGGGTCTCGTATTCGGAACCTCGACTCCCGAACAGCGTGCCGCAACCCGTGCAAGCTGGAATCACTGGGATGTTATCCACTCCGTGATTATCCTCGGTATAACCGCTGCATTTTACATCTACTTCTGGTAAATAATGTCGCCGGCAGCCGTCCGGCTGCC
>CABRLF010000213.1 GCA_902471685.1 uncultured Porphyromonadaceae bacterium | reverse complement strand
GGTGGTTGCTGCGGTGGCGGATGCCATGACGGCGGATGTAACGGCGGCGGATGCGAAGGAGGATGCTGCAACTGATAGCCGACCAATGCTCAAGGCGCGGAACATAAGCAAGACCTTCGGCAACCTTCGTGTGCTCAAGGATATAAGTCTCGACATCGAGCCGGGAAAGGTGACAACGATTGTCGGCCCCAGCGGAGCCGGCAAGTCGACCTTACTACAGATCCTCGGCACCATACTGTCGCCCGATCGCGGCGGCGAAGTGCTTTACGACGGAGTTGAGGTGACGTCGCTCGCCGACTCGGCATTGTCGCGGTTCCGCAATCTCAACATAGGCTTCATCTTCCAGTTCCACCAGCTCCTTCCGGAGTTTACCCTTGTCGAGAATGTAGCCATGCCGGCTCTTATCGCCGGCGTGAACCGCAAGGAAGCATTCTCAAAGGCCCGCGACCTTCTCGTGCGCCTCGGCCTCGAGAACCGCGACAATCACCGTCCCAACGAGCTTTCAGGCGGCGAATGCCAGCGAGCTGCTGTGGCACGTGCGTTGATAAACGGACCTAAGGTAATCCTCGCCGACGAACCGTCGGGCAGCCTGGACTCGCACAACCGCAGCGAACTTCACCGGCTCTTTTTCAGCCTCCGCGACTCGATAGGCGCCACATTTGTCATTGTGACCCACGACGAGACCCTCGCTGCAGACTCGGACGTAATCATCCGCATGGCCGACGGCACTGTCAAAGCAGTGGAACGACCGGCCGGTTCTCTCCATATCAACAAATAAAAATCTTTATCATCATGACATTAAAAAAATTAGCAATTCCCTTTATTTCCGCGGCCCTGATGGCTGCCTTCACCTCCTGCAACAGCACGAGCAACGATAACGGCACCGAGATTCTCCCGATCTACCGCACCATCGTCACAGTTGCCTCGGCCACCTCGACCGGCACAACGTTCACCGCATGCGAAAAAGACGACATGCCCGAAATCGTATACACAACAACCCAGACACTCAACACGGATAAAGTGAAGGCCGGCATGCGCATGGGCATCGAATATCAGATAGAAGCAGATGCAAAGCAGTGGCAGAGCGGCGTCATCCGCCTCACCGGTATCTCCGGATGCTACGGCGACGGCAAGGAAATGCCCATAAGCAAAGCCGACGACACCAACAACTGGCGCACCGAACGCATCTCCGATGCAGCCATATGGCGCACAGGCAAATACCTCAACGCCATGATTCTGGCATATGGCACTATCTCTCCCCTGAAATGCAACTTTACCGTCGATGAAGCCACGCTGACCTCCGACACTCCCGAGGTTCATCTCATCTATGAGGCTGATTATGCCTCTGTAAACAACGGCTACATCTTCTTCCTGAGCTACGACCTTTCAGCTCTCAAAACCAACCAGGGCGCAACCAACGCCACCGGCGTGAAAGTATTCTACGACTATCAGGGTTCGACGAAAACCGTAGACATCGCTATGCCTTCAAATCTATAATAAAATACATACAGAAATGGACAACAACGCTCCCAAACAGCAGGAACTTCAGATAAATCTCCCTCCCGAAGTGGCCACCGGCCTCTACTCCAACCTTGCCGTAATCTCACACTCCGGCAACGAATTCTTCCTTGATTTCATCTCCGTGGCTCCCAACATGCCTCAGGCAAAAGTGCAGAGCCGCATCATCATGACACCGGAGAATGTGAAGAACCTCCTTTTCCTTCTCCAGCAGAACGTGGCCCAGTACGAGGCTACCTTCGGCGAAATCAAGCACAAGACACCCATCGCCGCCAAGAAACCCGGCAACGGTGGCATTCCTAATCCTTTCGAAGCCTAATTTTTCACCCGCGTTGCCGCAATGAAAGACCATCAACTGACCATCTACAACTCCATGAGCCGCGAGAAAGAGCTCTTCCAGCCTCTTCACGCGCCTATGGTCGGAATGTATGTGTGCGGTCCTACCGTCTATGGCGACGGCCACCTCGGGCATGCCCGACCCGCAATCACCTTCGATATCGTATTCCGCTACCTTACCCATCTGGGATACAAGGTGCGCTACGTGCGCAACATCACCGATGTCGGCCATCTCGAGCATGATGCGGACGAAGGAGAGGACAAGATAGCAAAGAAAGCACGCCTGGAACAGCTTGAGCCAATGGAAGTGGTGCAGCACTATCTGCTGCGCTATCACAAGGCCATGGAGCGTCTCAATGTGCTTCCGCCTTCGATCGAGCCGCATGCTTCCGGGCATATCATCGAGCAGATCGAGTATATCAAAGGCATTCTCGAATCGGGCTATGCCTACGAAAGCGAAGGCTCGGTGTATTTCGACGTCCCCAAATTCAACCGCGACTACGGCTACGGCAAGCTTTCCGGACGCAATATCGACGAGCTTCTGAGCACCACACGCGAGCTCGACGGCCAGACGGAAAAACACAATCCCGCCGATTTCGCCCTCTGGAAGAAAGCGGCGCCAGAGCATATCATGCACTGGCCGTCGCCTTGGAGCGAAGGCTTCCCCGGCTGGCATCTGGAATGCTCGACCATGAGCGAGAAGTATCTCGGCCGCCAGTTTGACATCCACGGCGGCGGCATGGACCTCAAATTCCCGCATCATGAGTGCGAGATAGCGCAGTCGGTAGCCCACAACCATGCCCCGGCCGTACACTACTGGATGCACAACAACATGATTACCATCAACGGCAAGAAGATGGGCAAGTCGCTGGGCAACTTCATCACTCTCGACGAATTCTTTACCGGCAACCATCCGCTTCTCGATCAGGCGTACTCGCCGATGACAATCCGTTTCTTCATCCTGCAGGCTCACTATCGCGGAACCGTCGATTTCTCCAACGAAGCACTCAAAGCCGCCGAAACGGCCCTTGGTCGAATGCTCGACGGATACCGCCGTCTCGGCGAACTGAAACCGTCCGCAACCTCGACCATAGATGTAAGCCATCTCGAACAGGACGCTTATGCAGCCATGGACGACGACCTCAATACCCCGGTTCTCATCGGCGTGCTCTTCGAGGCTGTACGTATGATCAATGCCGTCAAAGACGGCAAAGCAACAGCGACTCAGGCCGATATAGACACGCTTCGCAAGGTGATGGATACATTCCTGATAGAGATTCTCGGCATCCTTCCTGAAGGCACCGCTTCCGGCGAAGCTACTCTCAAGCCTTACCGCGATGCTGTCGATCTCCTTCTGTCTATCCGCTCCGAAGCCAAGGCAAAGAAAGACTGGGCTACTTCCGATCTTATCCGCAACCGTATGGCTGAAATCGGTTTCACAGTCAAGGACACCAAGGACGGCGTGGAATGGTCGATATGATCTGCAAACATATTAAAACTGTTAGACAATGACAATCTCAACCAGCCAGATACGTCAGTATCTCGACGAGCTCCATATATCGACAACAATCGACGAAGACGGCGACCTTATGCTCGTCCAGAGCGCAGATGAAGAGTTCGGGCACGATGTAGTCATATTCATCATAGTCCGCAACAACCGTCTGTCATATATCGCCTCAGCCCGCGATTATGAGCCCGGTCAGGACCTCTATTTCCTTGCCAACAGGCATAACTGCCGCAAAGTCCTTCCCGTAGCAGTGGTGCGCGACGACCAGATCCGCATGGAGTACTCCTTCCTTCTCGATGAGGAAGTAAGCAAGGAATATATTGTGGAGAACTGCATCAAGATGGTTCTCGGCAGCATATGGCGCGCATACGTAGATCTTGAAAAGGACGAAGAAGACCAATAACGAAAAATCCTGTCATCCATGTTTTCCGGAATCGTAGAAGAAGCCGCCACCG
>CABRLF010000212.1 GCA_902471685.1 uncultured Porphyromonadaceae bacterium | reverse complement strand
CGCCCGCGCCCTCACACCGGAGGCTCCCGTAGCCCGCGGTATGGCTGAGAACGGTGACGTTTTCTTCCAGCACCGCGAAGCCTGCAACCAGCACTATGAGGCAGTTCCCGAAATCGTCGAGAACTACATGGCCGAAATCACCAAGATCACCGGTCGTGAATATCACCTTTTCAACTACTACGGTGCTCCCGACGCCGACCGCGTAATCATCGCAATGGGTTCTGTAAGCCAGGCTATCGAAGAAGCTATCGACTACCTGACCGCCAAGGGCGAAAAAGTGGGTCTCGTCAACGTCCACCTCTTCCGTCCGTTCTCAGTGAAGCATCTTATGGCGGCGATCCCCGCAACTGCAAAACGTATTGCTGTGCTCGACCGCACCAAAGAACCCGGAGCTAACGCCGAACCCCTCTACCTCGACGTCAAGGAAGCATTCTACGGCAAAGCCGACGCCCCCATTATCGTTGGCGGACGCTACGGTCTGGCATCGAAAGACACCACTCCGGCCATGATTCTCAGCGTATATGAGAATCTCGCACTCCCCATGCCGAAAGACCACTTCACTCTCGGCATTGTCGACGACGTTACCTTCACATCCCTCCCGATGCTTCCCGAAATCGCTCTCGGCGATCCCTCGACTTTCGAAGCAAAATTCTACGGCCTCGGTGCCGACGGTACTGTGGGTGCGAACAAGAACTCCGTGAAGATTATCGGTGGGAACACCAACAAATACTGCCAGGCATACTTCGCATACGACTCCAAGAAGTCGGGCGGCTTCACATGCTCGCACCTCCGTTTCGGAGACAAGCCCATCCGCTCCACTTATCTGGTGAACACGCCTAACTTCGTGGCTTGCCACGTTCAGGCTTACCTCCACATGTACGACGTTACCCGCGGTCTCCGCGATGGCGGTACATTCCTCCTCAACACCATCTGGGAAGGCGACGAACTCGCAAAGAATCTCCCCAACAATGTGAAGCGCTATTTCGCCCAGCATAACATTACCGTCTACTACATCAACGCTACCAAGATCGCTCAGGAAATCGGCCTTGGCAACCGTACCAACACCATTCTCCAGAGTGCATTCTTCCGCATCACAGGCGTGATCCCCGTAGACCTCGCTATCGAGCAGATGAAGAAATTCATCGTCAAGAGCTACGGCAAGAAGGGCCAGGATGTTGTCGATAAAAACAATCAGGCAGTAGACCGCGGCGGCGAATACAAGCAGCTCGCCGTCGATCCCGCATGGGCACAGCTCCCCGACGACGAAAAGGCACCCAACAACGATCCCGCATTCATCAACGACATCGTCCGTCCCATCAACGCCCAGAACGGCGACCTCCTGAAGGTGTCCGACTTTGCAGCTATTCCCGACGGTACATGGCAGCAGGGCACCGCAGCATATGAGAAACGCGGTGTGGCCGCTTTCGTTCCCGAATGGCTCGAAGAAAACTGTATCCAGTGCAACAAGTGCGCATATGTATGTCCCCACGCCTCAATCCGTCCCTTCGTCCTCACCGACGCAGAGGCTGAGAAGGCTCCCTTCGGCGTTGCAGGAACCATTCCCGCACTCGGTCCTTCGTTCAAGGGCATGCACTTCATCCAGAGTGTCGACGTTCTCGACTGTCTCGGCTGCGGCAACTGCGTTGACGTATGTCCCGGCAAGAAGGGCGTGAAGGCTCTCCAGATGAAACCGCTCGAAACCCAGCTCGACAAGCAGCCCTCCTGGGATTACTGCGTTGCCGAAGTAGAATCGAAGCAGAACCTCGTCGACACCAAGGCAAACGTCAAGAACAGCCAGTTCGCCACTCCGCTCTTCGAGTTCTCCGGCGCATGCTCCGGCTGCGGCGAAACACCCTACGTGAAACTCATTTCGCAGCTCTACGGCGACCACGAACTCATCGCCAACGCAACAGGCTGCTCCTCGATCTACTCGGGTTCTGTACCCTCCACTCCCTACACCACCAACAAAGCAGGCAAGGGTCCGGCATGGGGCAACTCCCTCTTCGAAGACTTCGCAGAATTCGGCCTCGGCATGAAGATCGCCACCGAAAAGATGCGCGACCGTGTTGCCGATCTCTTCCGTAAGATGCTCGAATGCGACAAGTGCTCCGCCGATATGAAGGCTCTCGCACAGCAGTGGCTCGACGCTCCTCACAGCGCAGCTGTCACCATGGAAGTGGCCGACAAGATAGTGCCCATGTGCGAAGCTTGCGGATGCGATATCTGCAAGGCTCTTCTCGACCTGAAGGGATACATCGCAGAACGCAGCCAGTGGATCATCGCCGGCGACGGTGCCGCATATGATATCGGCTTCGGCGGTCTCGACCATGTTCTCGCTTCCGGCAAGAATGTCAACGTCCTCGTTGTCGACACCGAAGTATACTCCAACACCGGCGGCCAGTCGTCGAAAGCAACTCCTCTGGGTGCTATCGCCAAATTCGCTTCCGCCGGCAAGCGTATCCGCAAGAAAGACCTCGGCCTCATCGCTACCACCTACGGCTACGTATATGTAGCTCAGATAGCTATGGGCGCCGATCAGGCTCAGACTCTCAAGGCTATCCGCGAAGCCGAAGCTTACGACGGTCCTTCGCTCATCATCGCCTACGCTCCCTGTATCAACCACGGCATCAAGGCCGGTATGGGTCACTCTCAGCAGGAAGAAGAAAAGGCTGTCAAGTGCGGTTACTGGCACCTCTGGCGCTACAACCCCGCAGCCGAGGAACAGGGCCAGAACCCCTTCACTCTCGACAGCAAGGAACCCGACTGGGATCTCTTCGAAGACTTCCTCAAGGGCGAAGTGCGCTATGCTTCGGTTCTCAAGCAGTATCCCGCAGAAGCAGGCGAACTCTTCGCTGCAGCCAAGTCTAATGCTCAGTGGCGCTACAACAACTACAAGCGTCTCGCCCAGCAGCAGTGGGGTGTCGATCCCGGTATCGCCGACATCGAAAAGAGCAACGAAAAAATCTAAACGGATTTTTCAATAGATTAATAAAGGCCGCGCCTCATCGACGCGGCCTTTTCATTTCCATTTCATTTCTTACTTCGAACTTTAATGGTCAGCAGATGTTTTAATTAAAAACAATTCACCCGACATGAAACGTATATACCGCCTGCTTTTAGCCGTCGTGCTACTGGGATGCTCGACCGCTGCTTCGGCCCAATACTACCAGATGGCCAATCAGTTGACCAACCTAATATCCCCTGCCCTCTCAGGCTCGTTCAACTATAAAGGTTATGTCGATTTCTCCGGTATTGCCGGGCTCGGCACCGCACGGGCAAATTTCTTCGGAATATCCACAGTCCAGGGCTTCAAATACGCCGACTGGTTCTTCATGGGCGCCGGCATGGGTGTCGATCTGGCCATGACACAGAAGCCCGGTAATATACACGAAGATCCGGAAGAGTATCCGTGGATGGGCCGTAAGACGTCCTCAACCATGGCCATGATTCCGGTATTCTCCGATTTCCGCTTTATTATCCCCTCCGGCAGCCCTAATACTCCGTCTTTCTTCATTGACATCAAAGTCGGTGCATCATGGCTCATCGGGAACAATGACCTGCTTCTGGACGGCGCACACATGGGACATGGAGCGCAATTCTATCTGCGACCTCAGATGGGACTCAGAATTCCATTCGACACCGATCATCCCAACCGGGCATTCAACATTGGCTTCACCTATCAGCTCATAACATCCAATAACTTCTATACCCGCTACTCTGATTCAGCGACCCTCAATGGTCTCGGCTTCACATTCTCCTACGAATGGTAACGATTAGATAACAAAACATAAAACAAGCAGGAAGGCCATCCGACGCGCGT
>CABRLF010000211.1 GCA_902471685.1 uncultured Porphyromonadaceae bacterium | reverse complement strand
TTGATAGAAGCCATGGAAATAATTCTTTGTCAAGCATTTTCTCGAATATTTCAGCCATTCTTGCAATTGATTCACGGATTTCTAAAGAAATTCCGCCTTTGGGAATTCTACCACCTTCCAAGGTCTTTAACAATGATTTCTTTGTATATGATAATCCTACTAAGCGGTCTTGAGCTAATGGCGGAGCTGTAACCATTCTTAGAACTTCCAAAACCTGAGGCTTCTGCAATATATTATCTACTGTAATTTTGCGTAAATCATCAGTTATGGATAAAGTAAGTAATACCTTGTCCATTGAACCTTTGCGCGCTTCTAAAAATGCTTTAGGCGCAAAAGTCGTAAACCAATTATTATAACATTCAACCGATTTCCATGAATCAGTTTTCCAATGCTCTATTAGTCGAATATTTGCCTCTTTAAAATTCATACGCAAATTTACGCAATATAACTCATGTATAAAAATTATAAAGTCATTTTCGGACTATCTCGGACTATCTCGGGGTCATTTTCGCTCATCAGGGATGAATAGCGGGGACGTTTCTTCCAAAGCGGGCAAAAAGAGAATCCACGGCTGACTCAGCGAGTTAACCGTGGATTGCTTGTAAGTATTTGGTATCAATCCGTGTGGATTGTTCCAAAGGGGCGTATTTGGCTAAAGTTCAGAGGGGTTGCAAGGGAGCTTGATTATTCCCACTCGATAGTGGCTGGCGGCTTGGAGGAAATGTCGTAGCAAACGCGGTTTACACCGCGAACCTTGTTGATGATTTCATTCGAAACCTTAGCAAGGAATTCATAAGGAAGATGTGCCCAGTCGGCAGTCATGGCATCGGTGGAAGTTACAGCGCGGAGTGCGACGGCACGCTCGTAGGTGCGTTCATCGCCCATAACGCCGACACTCTGAACCGGCAGCAGAATCACACCTGCCTGCCAAACATCGTTGTACAGACCTGCATCGCGGAGACCCTGAATGAAGATATGGTCGGCTTCCTGAAGAACGCTCACTTTCTCGCGGGTGACTTCGCCGAGAATGCGGACTGCAAGACCCGGGCCAGGGAAGGGATGACGGGTAATAAGATGCTCGGGCATTCCGAGGGCACGGCCCACGGCACGTACTTCGTCCTTGAAAAGAAGACGGAGCGGCTCGCAAAGCTTAAGATTCATATTCTTCGGCAGACCGCCCACATTGTGATGACTCTTGATGGTGGTGCCGGTGATGGAGAGCGACTCGATACAGTCGGGGTAGATGGTGCCCTGTGCAAGCCACTTGGCATCGGTGATTTTTCCGGCTTCCTCGTCGAATACCTTGATAAAATCGGCACCGATAATCTTGCGCTTGCGCTCGGGATCGGTCACGCCGGCAAGGTCGGTGAAGAATTTTTCGGAAGCATCCACGCCGATAACATTAAGTCCGAGACCTTCGTAGTCGCGAAGCACATCCTTGAATTCATTCTTGCGGAGCATGCCGTGGTCAACGAAGATACATGTCAGGTTACGGCCGATGGCACGGTTGAGAAGAACTGCGGCTACCGACGAATCGACTCCGCCACTGAGGCCGAGGATTACACGGTCGTTGCCGAGTTTTGCTTTCAGTTCTGCAACCGTTGTGTCGATAAATGATTCGGCGCTCCAGGAACGGGATGCGCCGCATATTCCTACGGTAAAATTCTCCAGCAGCTGCATGCCGCAGGTGGAATGGAATACTTCGGGATGGAACTGTACTCCCCACATTGTAGGTCCGGCCTGAAAAGCTGCCAGATGTACGTCGGCGGTCGATGCCACACGGCGGAATGTCGGAGGGATAGAGGTAATAGTGTCGCCATGGCTCATCCACACCTGAGCGCCTTCTTCAATCCTGTCGAAAAGTTTGCACTCATGGTCGATATAGGTGAGATTTGCGCGTCCATATTCCCTTGAGGGCGCCGGCTCGACCGAGCCTCCGAAAGTGAGGGCCATAAGCTGTGCGCCATAGCAGATGCCAAGCACAGGCACCGCGGCATTGATACGGGCAATATCAACCTTGAAGGCGTCTTTGTCGTAGACCGACAGCGGGCTGCCGGAAAGAATAACGCCGATAATACCCTCCTCGGCTTCGCGGCCGAAAGGATATTTATTATACGGAATGATTTCACTGTAGATGCTCAGCTCGCGCACGCGACGGCCGATAAGCTGCGTTGTCTGCGAGCCGAAGTCAAGGATTACAATCTTTTCCTGCATAGAAAACGTGTTGGGGTTTGGTACCGCAAAATTACTAATTATCGGCGGAATATGCAAGCCGTCCGTTCGCTGTATTTAACGGAACGTAACCATGCGGTTGTAAACGAAATTCGCAAGCGTATACACCACATTTCCCACCAGTGTCGCGATGCCGTAGCCGGATATGACAACACCGGCTATTCCGAAATCATATTGGCCGATGATACTCTTCGCCGTTATGGCCCATACTACCCACAGCTGAAGAAGATAGCAGACAAGGAAACCGACGATGAACCGTACGGCCTCACGCATATAGCTGCCGTCGGATTTGAACACCCAGCTTTTGTTGCAGAGGAAAGAATTCACCACACCGGCTATATAACCGAGAACATTGCTCAGATAGAGATTCCAGCCCAGAAACGACTTGCATATATAGATCACGCCGAGTGTGACAAGAGTGTTAAGGACACCCACAATGCAGTATTTGACGAACTGCAGCATCTTTTCGCCGCGTGCAGAGGACAGAAATTCCGATAAGTTCATGGATTCAGTCTTCAGGTAAATCTTTAGGGTCTACTTTCAATACGGGCAGCGACCAATGATAATGCACAGCCGCCACACGTAGTCCCACAACAGTGAAGGCACATGCCAGCTGCGGTATGACCTGCCCTATACCCGGTATATTCATCGCGATCCAATATACAAGACCTCCGGCGATGCAGGCAGTAGCATAAATATCCTTGCGGAAGAAAAGAGGCTCTTCATTGATGAGAATATCACGGATTACCCCGCCGAATGATCCGGTAATCATGCCCATGGCGATTGCCACCCACGACGGGAACCCTGCGCTGAAACTTTTTTCTATACCCACGACAACAAACAGCGCCAGACCTATGGCATCGAAAATAAATATTGTCCGCATTCCTTTCACCAGTGCCTGACGGAAGACAATCACAGTGACGAGCGAAAGAAAAGTTACAGAAAGATACATCGGCGACTGCATCCAGAACACAGGGATGCCAAGCAGCAGATCGCGGAGAGTACCGCCGCCGATAGCTGTGACAAGGCCGACGACATATGCGCCGAACCAGTCGAAACGCTTCGCAGCAGCAAGACGTATGCCCGATATGGCAAAAGCAATCGTGCCTAATACCTCGACGATAAAAAGGAAAAGCTCGTTCTGTCCCATCGGTCAGTCCTTTTTCTGATGAGTCTCGTCGGCCATGGCACGGAGTTTTGCCACAGCACGGTCTTCTCTGGCCTTCTCGCGGGTGTGATAACGGCAGACATCGGCGAGGAAACAGCCCTCGCACAGAGGCTTGCGTGCCTTGCAGACATAGCGGCCGTGAAGGATAAGCCAGTGATGGGCCTTTGCAAGCACTTCATCGGGAATCTTGTCGGTAAGGGTCTCCTCCGTCTTGCGCACATTCTTGCTGCGGGTAGTCAGGCCTATACGCTCGGCAACGCGGAATACATGCGTGTCGACCGCCATAGCAGCCTGATTGAACACTACCGAGAGAATGACGTTGGCCGTCTTGCGGCCGACACCGGGCAGCGACATGAGACTGTCGATATCGTCCGGCACTTCGCCGCCGAAATCGTCGACCAGTTTGCGTGCCATGCCCATCAGAGACTTGGTCTTGTTGTTGGG
>CABRLF010000210.1 GCA_902471685.1 uncultured Porphyromonadaceae bacterium | reverse complement strand
TACGCTGATATTCAGGTGTTTAATAACACATTTTCAAATTTTGTCATCTACTAAAAGCTTATATAAAGAACCATCTGCGTTTTCTGCGTAAAGTTAGCTTATTCTTTTGAAAAGGCCAAAATTCAGCCGTTTTCATTAGTTAAATGCCGCATAACCGAATTCGAGGTTAGCATCTCCGCAATTCTGGTAATCTTTTTTAGCCGGCAAATGACTATCTTTGTAGTTCGGTAATCGGTTTTTCCAAAACCGATAAAACAATAAGGTATTTAAAGCCAAACAACTATGATAGGAATAATTTCAAAAGTAATGCTGATGACGGCGCTCGCCATATTCGGAATGGGTAAAGCAGCCGCTCAACAAGTTGCACCGACGACATCCGACTCCGTAGCGACCGTCTATTTCATCAAGAACATCACGCAGGAGAATCTTCTGAAAATATACGACGCTCTCGACCGCAAAACTACCGGCAGAATCTGCGTCAAACTCTCTTCCGGCGAAAAGGGGAATCCCAACCATCTCTCACCCGCCCTTATAGCACCGCTCGTAGAGGGTCTACACGCCGACATTGTAGAGTGCAACACGGCATACCCGGGTGCACGCACCAACGACAAAGACCACATGGAAGTGGCACGCGAGCATGGCTTCACCGCAATAGCACCGTTCCATCTGCTCGACAGTGTTGCCTCGACGGCACTACCCGTTGTCAACGGACGGCACATCAACTATGCTCTCATAGGCAAGGACTGGCTCAACTATAACTTCACTATCGTACTCTCTCATTTCAAAGGTCACCCGATGGCAGGATTCGGCGGCGCATTGAAAAACATGGGCATCGGGCTCCAGTCACGCGAAGGCAAGGCATGGGTACACTCCGCCGGCAAACACGACGATCCCAACAAACTCTGGGGCGAAGGTATGCCCGCTCAGGATGACTTCCTTGAAACAATGGCCGAAGCAGCCAAAGCCATTACCGACCATGCCGGCGACCATATTCTGTATATAAACGTAGCCAACAATCTGTCGGTCGACTGCGACTGCGTGGCACATCCGGCGCCCGTACAGATGGCCGATATCGGTATCTTTGCATCCCTCGATCCCGTGGCAGTCGACCGTGCCTGTGTCGACGCAGTCAAGGCTTCCCCCGACCACGGCAGAATCCATCTCGAAGAGCGTATGGCATCGCGCAATGCAACACACCTGCTTGACTATGCCGAAGAGCTGGGCATGGGCACCCAGAAATACGTTCTGATTACAATCGAGTAACACACTACCCATAACGACACTTTTTAAAGATGTTGCAAACCTGCGCGGAGTCGCAAAATTTGCAGCATCTTTCATATTCACAGTTCTCTGTTCAACCTTACCATCTTGCCGGCCATCGACGCTGAAGAGGGGAGTGTTAAGCATTATTTGCCGATTATGACTTCCAGTCCTCTCCGGTTTTGTATAGCCATCAGTGTTAAATCGTCATGCCTGACACTAAAGACTATTTCTGTGTCTTTTACCGGCAATTTTGGTCCTTTGAAAAGCCGGTCAAGAGCTGCGCTTACTGAGCACAACTCCTGACCGTTATGTCTATTACCATTTAACGGGTTCATTGAGAATGTTTCCGTCAGCAGCATCCTCGGCGGAGAATGTATTGCCGCGATACTGCACGCAGAGCATCACAAGAGGTTCGGTGCCGTTGTTTCGCACGCTGCGGCGTCCGTCGGGAGCCACGCGCACTACGGAACCTTCCTCAACCGGGAAGACGTCGCCGTCAACCTGGAACTCGCCTTTGCCCGAGAGGAAGAAGTAGAGTTCCTCATGGTTCTTGTGGGTGTGGAGGAAGCCTGTTTCCTGACCGGGAGCGAAAACCTGAAATGAGAAATCGCCACCTGTCGCACCGACAGCCTGACCGCCGAACACTTTTCCAGGTATCTTGATTTCCGGACCGAGTTCGAGAACGTAATCCTTGATGTCGGCGAGCTTGCCGAAGTTGGCGGCGCTGAAATTCTCGCCTTTTTCGATTGTCTGAATCTGTTTCATATCATTTGTGTTTGTTTTTGTTTACGCACTGCAAAGATACAACGATAACGCCTGCTTGTCAAGAAGTTACATTTTCAGCCCATAGTAACCTATTTATCGGTTTTGCTGATTGTCAGAGAGAAAAATTTTCATTGTCACACAGTTTTTTCAATCATACAGATTGACGGTGATTTTTTTTCGATGGTATATCAAAACAAATTACTAACTTTGCAATTAAAAGTAAGTATCCCGATATATGAAAAAGAAAGAAGAAACAGGTTCCATCATAGAGATGTGCCCAATCAGAAACGTTATAGCCCGTTTTGGAAACAAGTGGGCTCTTCTTACCGTGCTTATCATCGGCGAGCAGGGCGTTGTCAGGTTCAATGAACTCAGCCGCCTGATTCCCGATGTGTCATCGAGGGTTCTATCCTCCACACTGCGAACGCTGGAGGCCGATGGCTTTATCGACCGCAAGGTATATGCCGTAGTGCCGCCTAAAGTTGAATACCGTCTTACAGAGGTCGGGAAATCACTTCTCCCGCTGATCCAGCAGCTGACGGAATGGGCGCAGACTAATATGAAAAAAGTAATGACGCACCGCAAAACCTATGAGGGTTTGCAGACGGAGTGAGGGTAAAGGCTTGGCAGACGACAAATATCATGTGCCAAACCTCCCTGGCCTCCGGATATTACTTTACATATATTGCGCAGCTTCCGGTGTGAATTTCTTACGGGCCATAGCCTGAAGATTATCCGTTGTGTCGCATTCATCCACTATTTCAACGCCGAGCATAGTCTCGATTACATCTTCCATAGTCACGATACCGCGCATACAGCCATATTCATCGGTTATTACCGAAATGTGTTCTTTCTTTTGCAGCATTCTCTGCCATATATCCGAGACTTTTGTATCTTCCATAGAAAATAGAATCGGACGTACAATGTCTTTCAGTTGCATTGCAAACTTATCCTGCGTCAGCATTTCAAGCACATTCGTTCTGAGAACGTAACCGACAATGAATTCACGACCTGATTCAAAAACAGGAATGCGGGAGAAGGGCGCAAGAGCCTTGTTATCGTAAAAATCTTTCATTGTAGTGCTGGTCGGAACAGAGGCAACGACCACATAAGGAGTCATTATATCCTCGGCTTTCACATTAGAGAGTTTCAGAAAATTCTGTATGATTTTGTTCTCAGCATCCTCGATAACGCCTTCGTCGGTACCTACATTGACCATTGCCGCCACTTCCTCGCGACTTACAGTCAAGGGCTGTATTTTAGGTGATACGCAACGGGTAAGCAATTCCGAAAGCCAGACCAGTGGATATGTTACGACTATCATAACTTTGATAATCTTCGCCGATGGCATGGCGAGAGTACGCCAATATGATGCGCCTATTGTCTTTGGTATGATTTCCGACAGCACAAGAATAAGCAGTGTAAGAATCGCGGAAATAATACCAAAATAGGCCTCGCCGAACACCTTGACCGATTCCGATCCTACGCCGGCTGCGCCTACGGTATGTGCAACAGTATTGAGCGTTAGGATTGCTGCGACAGGACGGTCAATGTTTGTTTTGTACTTCATCAACAGAGACGCTGCCTTCACTCCCTGACTTTCTTTCATCGATATGAATGATACGGGAGTAGAGAGCAGCACGGCTTCGAGTACGGAGCAAAGGAAGGATACTCCAAGGGCTCCAAAGAGATATAATAATATTAGTGTCATGAATATGCGTATAAGTTAATACTTTCGGAGGCACACAAAGATACCTCCGGTTGATATAGAGGGAGTGTCAACTTATACCTGATTATTCACGGAATACACAGGTGTAATAAGCAAATTTTAATTCCTCAATTTTCGGCAGTGTTAATTCCCCACCTTA
>CABRLF010000209.1 GCA_902471685.1 uncultured Porphyromonadaceae bacterium | reverse complement strand
GATCTCCCATTACGATGAGTTCTATCAGAAAGGTGAAAACGGAGAAAACACTGTGACATGGGCGTCGGCCAACTCCGCATTCGTGCTTACTCTTCAGGGTACTGAGCCCGATCAGTTTCCAACCTATCAGGGCGATAACGGCGTGAAGGGCAAATGTGCTGTTCTTGTAACACGTTCTACCGGTCGTTTCGGATCGGCTGCTGGAAAACCGATAGCTGCCGGTAACCTTTTCTTCGGAACTTTCGACGGCACGAACGCAATGACTAATCCGCTCGGCGCTACCCATTTCGGTATTCCCTTTGTCAATATTCCCACGTATTTCAGCGGATATTATAAGTTCCGTCCGGGAGATGTTTTCCAGGAATACAATTCCAATCATCAGTTTACTGAAGTTCCTGGAAAGACAGATATCTTCAATCTCTATGCGGTGATGTATGAGGTGACAGCCGATATGCCCTATCTCGACGGTTCGAATGTTCTCTCTCTCAGCAATCCGAATATAATCTGCACTGCCGAAATTCCCGATCGCCACGCGAGCGAGGAATGGGTACCTTTTAAGGTTCCGTTCCTGTACCGTCCGGGTAAATCCATCGATAAGGACAAACTCGCCGCAGGTCTCTATAATCTTGCTATCGTCGCTTCCTCGAGTATGGATGGCGACCGTTTCGCCGGAGCAGTCGGCAGTACTCTCATGATTGATGAACTTCTATTAACCTGCAGCACGGAAGATTAAGCTATGAACAAACGTATTAAACTGGCCTTACTGGCCGTCGCTTTAGTCATTCCTTTCATGGCTCACGCCGAAGGAAATTTCTTTTCGGATCTTCAGTACGAGGTCAATGCCGGTACCAATATAGGCGGTGCGTCGCCGATTCCTCTGCCCCGCGAAATCAGGGAGATCAATTCCTATTCCCCGAATCTCAATCTTCTGCTCGGTGCCACTGTGACCAAGTGGCTGGGAGTGGAAAAGAAATGGGGTGTAGCTGTCGGTGCCCGTGTGGGAACAAAAGGCATGAAGACCAAAGCCACTGTTAAGAACTACGGAATGGAAATTCTTGATGACGGCAATATCCTCAGTGGTCGCTGGACAGGCAAAGTGCAGACAAAATATCATACCCAGCAGCTTGTCATCCCTATCACGGCGGTCTGGAAGGTCAATAAACGTCTGAGAGTCAATTTCGGTCCTTATCTGTCGTATGCTTTCGACAACGATTTCAGCGGATATGTCTACGAAGGCTATCTCCGCGAAGGAGATCCTACGGGTGATAAATATGTCTTCGAAGGGGATTCGAAAGCCACATATGATTTCAGCGATAATGTCCGCAAATTCCAGTGGGGCATTCAGGGTGGTGTTTCCTGGATGGCCTATAACCATCTGGCTGTGAATGCCAACCTCACATGGGGCTGCAATAATATTTTCGTCTCTTCGTTCAAGACTGTGTCGTTCAATATGTATCCCATCTATCTCAATGTGGGATTCGGATACATCTTCTAAGCATATTTATCCATGGCAGGAGTAAAGCCCAAAAAAGCCCTCGGACAGCACTTCCTCACCGATCTGTCGGTGGCGGAACGCATAGCTTCCACTCTCGACGCCTATCGTGAGTTGCCGATATTGGAAATCGGTCCGGGAATGGGTGTGCTCACTGAGTTTCTGATTCAGAAGCATCCGGCGGAAAATATTACTCTGATTGAGATCGATTCCGAGAGCGTTGTCTGGCTGAAAAATCATCTGCCGCAGCCTCAGCCCAGAATTATAGAAGGCGATTTCCTGAACATGGATCTTGCCGAAATTTTTCCGCAGGGTAATTTCTGCGTTATCGGTAACTATCCCTACAATATATCATCGCAGATCTTCTTCCGGGTCCTCGATTACAAGGACAGAATAATCTGTTGTTCGGGTATGCTTCAGCGCGAAGTGGCCGAGCGTCTTGCCGCAAAGCCTGGAACAAAAGCCCGTGGTATACTGAGTGTACTCCTGCAGGCTTGGTACGATGTGGAATACCTTTTCACTGTTTCCGAGCATGTTTTCAATCCACCCCCAAAAGTAAAATCCGGAGTTATCCGTATGGTGCGTAACTCCGTCACGGATCTCGGTGTTGACGAGGCTTTGTTCAAGCTTGTCGTCAAGACTACGTTCGGACAGCGGCGCAAGACTCTCCGCAATTCCGTGCGTCCGCTTCTTCCTCCCGGCAGAAATCTGTCGGATAGTGATGTATTTGCCGGTCTGAGACCTGAGCAGCTTACGGTCGAACAATTTGTAGAACTCACACGCCGTATCGAGGCGCTGCGTAAAACTGAGTGATTATGAGGGAATTTAGCGAGGAGGATCTGCAGCATATCAAAGAGCTGGCCGAGCATCATGATGAAGACACGGCAAGACAGGAGCTTGCCGAGATGCATCCTGCCGATATTGCCGAGCTTTACAAGAATCTCGAATTACCGGAGTTTGAGTTCCTCTACCGTCTTCTTGACGAAGAAAAGAAGGCGGATGTTCTCATGGAGCTGGACGAGGACGACCGTCTCAATATTCTCAGCGAGATGCCTGCCGAGGAGATCGCCAAGCAGATCGACCATCTCGATACCGATGACGCCGTCGACCTTATTCAGCAGCTCGATGAGGAGGAACGCGACGAGATTCTCTCGCATATCGATGACGTGGAGCAGGCGGGCGACATCATCGATCTTCTGAAATACGACGAGGATACTGCCGGCGGCCTTATGGGTACCGAGATGATCGTCGTGAACGAGAATTGGTCGATGCCCGAATGTATCCGCCAGATGCGTCATCAGGCCGAGGATATGGACGATATATACTACGTCTATGTCGTCGACAACGACAATAAACTGCGAGGCACTCTTCCGCTTAAGATGATGCTCACGCATCCCTCTGTCTCGAAAATCAAGCACGTCATGGAAATAGATCCTCCAAGCGTGAAAGCCGAGACGCCGATCGACGAGGTCGCTCTTGATTTCGAAAAATATAATCTTGTCGCGATGCCTGTTGTGGACTCTATCGGACGTCTTCTGGGACAGATCACGGTCGACGACGTCATGGACCAGGTCCGCGAGTCGAACGAACGCGACTATCAGCTGGCTTCCGGTATCTCCTCGGATGTAGATGCCGACGACTCCATTTTCGCGCAGACCAAAGCCCGTATTCCATGGCTACTCATAGGTATTGCTTCCGGTATTCTTGCTTCTGTTATTCTCGGCACATTCGAGGCCCAGTTGCAGGCTGTCACTGCTTTGGCTCTGTTCATCCCCATAATCGGAGGTACGGGCGGTAATGTCGGCGTTCAGGCCTCTGCCATAGTTGTGCAGGGTCTTGCCAACGGCTCTCTCGATATCAAGGAATTCGGCAAGCAACTTGTCAAGGAAACGCTGATAGGACTCCTTAACGCAACCGTGATAACAGCTGTGGTTCTCGTATATAATCTTATTACGATGCCAGGCGATCTTGCGGTCACTCTTTCGGTGGCGGTATCGCTGTTTATTGTAGTGATGTTCGCTTCGATTCTGGGAACCATTGTACCCCTTACACTGGAAAAGGTGCATATCAATCCTGCGCTTGCTACGGGCCCGTTCATACAGATTATGAACGACCTTATCGGCATCCTTATCTATGTGTGGATTTCCACCTTCTTCCTCCGCACAATCGCCCATATAACCATTTAGGAAAGCGGGCGGCTGATAGTGTTTCCCGGTCTTATATTTAGCGAGAAAGCTGCGCTTCGGCCGGTGACTTCGCTTTTGTACTGGAAGTGGTAGCGTTCGCGGCCGAAGCAGTTCATTGTGGCATATCCCGTGTTGACCGATGCGTCAGATATTTTGCCTGGCATGAGTCTTTCTTCGATAGTGACATCGAATCCTATGATTGTGACTGCGAGGCTGTAGGCCCCCGACTCGAGATCGG
>CABRLF010000208.1 GCA_902471685.1 uncultured Porphyromonadaceae bacterium | reverse complement strand
ATAGTGACATCGAATCCTATGATTGTGACTGCGAGGCTGTAGGCCCCCGACTCGGTCATCCCTTCAAATCCTGTCCGGACGACGGAAACATTGCCGTTGTCTTCTACAGTAAATACTATTTCCGAACCTCCGGTAGCAAGATGCTCCGATAGTTCGCCTCCGAAAAGAAAGGTGCGTGCGGCTCCGCGTCGTGAAGGCAAAGCGGCTGCCGCAACCACTGCCGCCGCTATGAATGCGGCGATGATATAGAATTCTACAGTCTGAAATATGGATAATATCATAGTTATTTGCTTTGAAAGTTTGTGACAGATGTTGCCAGTTCGTTGAGCGTCATGCATTGCTGGCGTGAGATGGATTGCGAGAAACTGACAGAAGGATCGGAGATAATGAGCATACGTCCTGTCTCGCAAAGTTCGAAATTATGGGCTGCCGGTTTGTATCTGTCGCCGAATGGCTCGGCAGAGATAAGAATAAATCGACCGTTGACATTTTCTGCTTCTGAGCGTATGGCTTTCTCTGCCGGAGAAATGAATGGAGATACGAGCACTCCTCCGTTGGATGCCGTATAAAGCCATTGAAGCCTGTTTCGATAACGCTGTTCCGGCGTATCGGCTCTATGGACGATAACTTGTTCTTTAAAAGGATTGTCGAGCAGTTGAAGATTGCCGTATGCCTGCACAGTTTTTCCACCGATCGTCAAATTGTTTATTCTTCTGAAAAAGTCCGGCAATGCACGTCGCACTGCCAGACGATATGGATTGCACCGAATATAGTTGAATAGTGTGTCGAGGTTGCGGTTAGTTTTTAGGATCTGGTCATTGAAACCTTTGGCGAAAACTGACTGTATGCCGGAGCACTTATTGACTTTTACTTTGAATCTGGCGATAGTCGAGCCTAATGTTTCATCTGTATTATCTTGAATGAAGAGGAGAATGTGCACGTGGTCAGGCATAATGCAATACTGAAGTACTCTTGCAGAAGGCTCTATTTCATGAAAATTCCGTAGTATAGTCTTTATTGCATTGCCTATTTTGTTATGGATAATATATGGACTGCCGGCCACTCCTGAGCAAATACTCGCATCTCCAGCCAAATGGCCGAAACATTCAATTTCGGGACTTTTGGAAAGTGTGACCATGTAGATGCACCTGCTCCGGTAATCATGCCATGGTGCGCGATATATCTGGCTCATTCTTGTGCTTATTTATTCGCTAAAGCTCATTGCCTGGACAAAAACATATGTTTTTGTTTTAGTCTTTTGCTTTAGCAAAATTTGTTTTATTTGTTAACCGCCTCTGTGAAGGCTTGGGTATCGGTTATTTCGCTCCGGGCCAGTTCGGGAATATTATAGGTTTTCATGAAGCTGTCGTAGAAGAGCGGATCGCTCTGTGGCAGTACAAAAGGCTTCCCGGCTTTGCCAGTGGCCGGATCGAAAGAAGCTATATATGGCCTTGCCCATAGTCCGTCCATGCGTTTGGAACTGAATACAATCCACCGTCCGTTTGATGACCATGAATGGTAACTTTCGACATCCGATGAGTTGATTTCATCAAGAGCTCTGGTCTTGCCGGTTGTCAGGTCGAGTAGCCATATGTCGCTTTCCGGATGCCAGATAGAAAAATTGCCGTAATCTGAAAGGGTATAAAGGAGGTAGCGGCCGTCTGGCGATACACGTGGGAATGATATGGAATGTCCTTCCGCAGGAGCATCGATTACAGTTTCCACTTCTCCCCATGCTCCGGTTTTCTCATCGAAAGAAATGGAGCACAATCCGTATCTGATGCTGTCCAGAGGCTCCGGCTGAATATATTCCGCCGCGCGGCAGAAATATAGCGTGCGTCCGTCTGGCGACCATGTGGGGAAGGTTTCCATCCATTCTTTGCCGTTGAGTCCGGGTATGGGGGCTGATTGTCCTTTTTCGATATCATAAAGTATCATATCGGCTTCAAGATCCGATACCTCGATAGTTTTCGTTCCCGAGGTATGGAAGAACTGTCGGATTTTATTCGCCGAAAAGGCTATATATTTTCCCGAGGGATGCCATGAGGGATATGTTGCTCCGTTCTCAAGATCAGGGCATTTGGGATCTATCCTGACAGTCTCCCCGTTGCGGCGCAGCAGAGTACCGCCGTTTTTGCCTCGTACATGAATCATCATTGTCTCGGGAGCGCCCCCGGCAAACGAGTGGCAGTTGACACAGTGATCGGTACCGATCGACTGGTTTTCCAGCACAGCTGTCTCGGTGTAATTGGTCAGGTTGCGTTGGTAGATGCCCACTTCATTCCATATCTGGTAGCCGGGATATATCAGTCGGTAGACAAGATATTCGTCGATAGGCTGGTCTGAAATATTGCATCGAACATCATCGAACTCCTTCCATTTTCCATCGGTCCCGGTAAAGACTTTTATGCTGATTTCTTTGCCCGCAGCCTCTTTCAGCAACGAATGCCATTTGTCAAGTGGCGGTCTTACAACAGCAGAAGAGCCGGATTCGACAATGGCCGGTTCCTCGCCTGAAATTCCTATTTCGACGTAGTAATTGTCGGCTTTTTCATTGACAATGAAAGTCGGCGCAGCGATATTGCCGGGCATTGTGGCGCCCGATAGTTCAGGTTTGAGGATCGGTTCGTGTCCCGTCGGCTTGCTTTCGGCAGGACGGCTTACGCATGAGGCCGAAAGCAGCATATATGCGGCAGCAGCCATATAAATCATTTTGTTCTTCATTCTACAATTCCTCCTGCATTGCTTCGCTGAGCTTCAAGCGTATTATTTTTTGCTTTGCCGTAAGGGCATATGTTGTACAGATAATTCCAGAATGTCCGGCCGAATTCGCGGGTTGCTCCGGCACGGTTATGGCTGTTGACAAGTTCTGTCAGCCTCTTGGCGCGATCCCGTGTGTCTTCGGCCAATTTCAGACCCAGAGAATCGAGTGGCTGCGAGTCGGGATATGTCGTGTACGAGAACATCGCTTCTTCGATCACATGCGATTTGATTGGATTCCGGGAGAGATATTTCATCAGACCGTCAAGGTCATTGTATGCAAGAAGCAGCGCTACAAGATACTGACGTGCCATATCGTTTTCCGGATCTGCTTTTACGATTTCCATAATGTCGTTTACTGCTACTGTCATGTCGATGAACCGTGTAGTCGTTTCCTCTCTGTTGCCGAAGGCATAATGGATATCGCCAGGTTCCTCGCCGTCGATCTGTCGCTGAAGTTTTCGGGCTTCATTTCTGTAAAACAGCGTTTTGGAAAGAATATTGACAAACTTCTGCGCCGCAAGCGGACGCCCGATCGCTATATTGTATCTCGCCAGATCGGTGACGTGCGGTGCCGTCTCGCCCCATATCGCCATTGATTCGAAAGCCCAGCAATGGGCGCCATTGAGGTCGCCGACAGCTTCGCGCACAAGATGTCCGTATTCGGCATCGATGCTTTTGCCATTCCAGGGGAAAACAAGGGCGTCTGCGCCAAATGGCATAGGATAGTCGAAAAGATGGTCGATAAGTTCGCCTTTGTGTGCAAGTGAGAAATTGCGCAGATAAAGCACAAGTTTGTTTGGATTTCCCGTCGAGAGGTATGCGTCTGCGCGTTTTATGGCATCGTCCCAGTTTTTGTCTGCAACATCTTTGGAGATGAGAAGCATCGCCCGTTCTCGCCGGTCATAATTTTTAGTCATCCATGTATAACCGGCTATGAAATATACGGCTGCCAGCGCAAAAGGAAGTATCGTTTTCCATAACGGAAGTTTGCTGTCCGGTGTCCGTGCGGGCAACCATCGTCCGAGGATAAGAACTATAATCCAGGCTCCTAAGAGAATCATCAACGCAAGCATAAGCGTGCGTGGTGTTTCGTCGATATTGTCGAGGGTGAAATAGAGCGCGATTGAGGCTGCAACTCCGAACTGGAGCAGGTCGCGTCGGCCGGTGAGCCGACGGATAATTG
>CABRLF010000207.1 GCA_902471685.1 uncultured Porphyromonadaceae bacterium | reverse complement strand
CACCTGTGATAACCGAGGGGAGGTTCGAGTCGAAGATAGCGGAGAACGCATTGCTGTAACCGTCGGCGAGGGCGTTACGCACGTTCTTGCCGGCGCGAAGCTCTTCCTTGGTACGCTCGAAGATAAGCACGTTGGCGTCGACAGCCATACCGAGCGACAGCACGATACCGGCGATACCGGACATGGTGAGCACGGCCTGGAAGGACGCGAGGATACCTACGGTAAAGAAGAGGTTGCAGATAAGACAGAGGTTGGCGATAAGGCCGGGGATGAAGCCGTAGAAGGCGATCATGAAGATGAACAGGAGCACGAGTGCCACGATGAACGAAACGAAACCATCGTGGATAGCCTGCTTGCCGAGCGAAGGACCGACAACCATATCGGAGATGATGTGAACCTTGGCATCCATCTTACCGCTCTTGAGCACGTTTGCAAGGTCGCGGGCTTCTTCAATGGTGAAGCTGCCGGTGATCGAAGACTGGCCGCCTTCAATCTTGCTGTTAACGTTAGGAGCGGAGTATACTTTGTCATCAAGAACGACAGCGATCTGCTTGTTGATGTTCTGACCTGTGATGCGGGCCCAGTTGCGGGCTCCTTCGGAGTTCATGCGCATCGACACTTCGTTGCCGCGGAGAGGATCGTAGTTGGTCGAGGCATCGGTCACTACCTTGCCGTCGAGGACTGCTTTGCCGCCGTTTGCGCGGAGTGCATAGAGTGCATAGCCATAGTTATATTCCTTGCCGCTGGCGTCTGTCTGGACGGTGGGCTTCACCTCCCAACGGAGACGGAGGTCGGAAGGCAGAAGGCTTTTGGCACGCGGGCTGGCGAGAACCTCGTCGATAGCGGCCATAGCCTTGGCATCGGGCGCGTAGCCAATAGTAGCGCCGTGACCGGCACCCTGACTCAGAAGAGCGGCAAGAGGTGCGGCATTCACGGTGGAATCCTGTGCGAGGGCGTTCAGCAGAGAGTTGAACGAGCCCTGAAGCTCTTCTGCACGATATGTCTCGTAAAATTCGAGGTTGGCGGAGCGCTGGAGAAGGTCGCGTACACGCTCATGGTCCTTCACACCCGGAAGTTCGAGAAGGATCTGACCGTCCTTGCCCTGAAGAACCTGAATGTTGGGCGAAACCACACCGAACTGGTCGATACGGTTGCGGAGCACATTGGTAGCGGAGTTGTCTACGCGGTCCTTGACCTGAGCCTTGAGAGTGGCGCGGACTGCGTCGTCGCTCTGACCGGCTGTTACTATATCCTGGAATACCACCGAGAAGTCGGCCTGAGGTTTGGCCTGGCGGTAGAGGTTGATGAAGGAGCTGACAAAGTCATCGCTCTGATGCGATGTCACCATCTTGTCGGCCCCGGCGAGAGCTGCCTCGAAAGTGGAGTCGGTGGCGCCGGACTTCATCGAGCGGAGCATATCGGGCATGTCGACCTGAAGGATGACGTTCATACCGCCCTTGAGGTCGAGACCGAGGCCTACGCCCCATTTGCGTACATCATTGAGAGTGTAATAGCCCATGTACACTTTTTCCTCGCCAAGCGAGTCCATGTAGTGCTTGTAGGCACGGTTGTAGGCTTCGTCGCTGTTGCCGGATTCCGCTGTGGCATAGTCTGCTGCCTGTGTCTCATACTTATTCGAAATGAAAGTAAACGAGAGGTAGAACAGGCAAACCAATACCAAGAAAACAGCAATTACACCGGCCACGATGCTGCCTAATTTTCCTTTGCTTTGCATGTAGATAGTATGGTTAAATTATTAATAAATATTTTCAATTTGTGATTTGGCTCGCAAATATACTAAATTTTATCCACATACCCGCCAAAATATGCCATGCTTTTTAATTCCGCCGTGAAAGTTGATACTGCAGGGAACAAAAATAGCCCGCACGGGCATGTACGGGCACATAAAAGGGGATATAGGCCTACAGAAGCCTGATTACCGTATCGAAGATTTTGGTTGGAAGTTTACGGTCGTAGATCTTCGAGCACAACGCCTCGCGCCGCGACATTATCGCGCCTTTCGAGCGGCCCGTCAGCGTTGCCATCTGGATAGGCGCGATCTGGCATTTTATCATCAGAGCTGTATGATAGTCGACCGTTGTGAAGCGGTTTCCGGTAAGTATCTGAAGCTTCTTTTTGAAGTCGGGCGATGCGGCCAGTACCGCCTCCTCAAGCCCCGACCATATGCTGTCGTCGAACGGCACGCAGCGGCCTTCCTGAATCATAGTCTGGACTGCCTCATAAGCTTCCGACTGCGCGATGGCAGGACTCAGCACCGGATCAGCGCCTTTTTCGACCTCAGCAAGAAGGCGCTCCCGCAGAGTCTCCTGCATTTCCTTTCCTTCGTCTTTATCGGAAGTGACTGCGGACACAGGCTCCGGCATCTGAAAATTCATCTGCTGAGCGGAACCGCTATTGAGGCTTTCAACAGCAATATGCAACTCTCGCAATCTATCCCGATTCCTAATTTTAAGATAGAGACTCGAAGCGAGCATGACAAAGAACACCGCAATGAGACCCAAAGGCCACAATGCGAAAATCCGCGACCATAACGATGCATCTTCTTGGCGCCGACTGTCAATCTGATCATACAGGTCTTCCTGAGTCATGGCAAGATGACTCTGATCCTCGCCATATATGTCTTCAAGCACGTCTTTATAGCGGCTCATATACGCATCTACAGAATCATGAGGAGTATACGCACGCAGACGCGGATCAAGAATAACCTCATAGCCTTTCCGGACGGCTCGTTTATCGCTGCTCCTGAGCAATTCGCATGAGTAGGCATAGGCAGTGTCCGGGATCCCGGCATCGAGATATATGCCGGATGCATACGCCAGAGCACTGTTGCGGGCCTGCACAGGCACCTCTGACGGCGTATTGCGGATATAATAGAGTGCAGAATCGATCTGTCCCAGACGGTGCTTGACCTCTCCGAGATACATTCTCGAAACCGCCGACTGCTTTGGAGAAAAACGGCTGCTGAGATCCAGCGACCTCAAAAAACATTCTTCTGCTTTCGAAAGGCCTCCCGCATGGGCATAGGCGCCACCGAGTTCATGAAGAGTAGCGACCGTGCTCATGGTGTCTTTTCTATCGGAGAAAAAATTCATCACCCCTTCGATATACGGCATGGCCTCCTTATACATCTTTTTGGATACGAGCAGATGCGCGGCCTGATCCATTATCTTTGCCCGAAGTTCACGATTTTTCTTCTCGGCTGACAAATCCTTCAACGCGTTCTGAAGATAATCCAGAGCAGCGAATGCATTGGTTGCATCTGGCTTTACTTCTTTTTTGTTAAGCAACACCTCTGCACACTTCTCCGACAACTGCATAAGAAGTGCTTCATCTTTCTTGCCGGAGCATCCGACAAGCATGAAAGAAGTTAATACAAGTATTATTATACGGTTGAGAATTGACATGAGTTTAGGGCAAATCTTAAAAAATGCTTACTTTAGGAGCAAAAATACGCAAATATTTTGAATATCTCCAAATATTTATTGTTTTTCACAGTCTTTTTTCAGTTAAAACTTCACCGATAATGTATAATGCTTCATTATCCGTTGAGAGAGAAATTGCATAATTACTTATATAGGAGCTTCTAATGATAGGCTTAAGTTTTAGATGATACAAAGTTCGAATGTGCGTTAACCAAAATTCTATATCCAAAAATGTGCATAGAATTACAGCATAGAGAAAGTACGGTCACAAACCGTACTTTCTCATCTTTTTTATTAATTAAGTTAATATTCAAGTTCTTATATTCCGAGACATCCTCAATCACAACTTTAACTTCCGAAAGATCAACATGGCATTATAGATCATAAGCTACTTCTAATTGCTAATAATATGGAAAAGAGCAAGAACTTACTTAAATGAATGATTCTAATCAAAATTTGGATTCCCAGAATTTATCCTGAATAATTCATAGTCTCCACAAAAAAGAGAACGCCCTTCTTGTATATTTGCAAGAAAAGCATTAACTTTAAGGTGCTAAAAATAAACTTAATACCGGC
>CABRLF010000206.1 GCA_902471685.1 uncultured Porphyromonadaceae bacterium | reverse complement strand
CCTACTATGCCGAGCTTTTCGCCTCGAGCGAAGGTATATGAGAAGTCATCGAGAATAATCTTGTCGCCGAACCGCTTTGAAATATGCGCGGCCTCGAAAATTTTTGACCCAATGCGCGAGCTTTCGGCATCGAACTTCACATTGTCCTGCCTCAGATCCACGCGGCTGCGCTCCTTGAGATCATAAAAATTGTCGATTCTGAATTTTGCCTTTCCGGCGCGGGCCTGAGGCTGGCGGCTCATCCATTCCTGCTCGCGACGCAGTGTGTTTTTTACGCGGGCCAGCTCGGCAGTCGCCGCCTCGATTCGCTCGGCACGGCGACGCAGATACATGTCGTAATTTCCGTTGACGGAAAAAACAGACTGGCTGTCCATCTCGATGATGCGGTTGCAGACGCGGTCGAGAAAATAACGGTCGTGAGTCACCATCAGCAGGGTGGCCCTCGAGCGTTTGAGATAATTCTCAAGCCATTCGATAGTGGATATGTCGAGGTGGTTGGTTGGCTCGTCGAGGATGAGGAAATCGGGTTCGGCCATCACCGTACGGGCAATGGCAAGACGTTTGCGCTGGCCTCCGCTCAGAGTCGAGACCGGAGCGGAAAAATCGCTGAGGCCGAAACGCGTCAGCAACTGGCGCAGGCGGTCTTCATAGTCCCATGCGCCGGCCTGATCCATTTCGTGGACCGCCTTTTCACTTTCCGCGCTGTCGCCGGATGCGAGAGCCCGGGTATATCGGACCACGATAGCCGATACCGGATCATCGTTGTCAAGGGCGGCTTCAATCACTGTGGCGCCGTCGGGAAATACCGGTTCCTGAGGGAGATAGCCCACGCGGATGTCATTCCGATAGACTATTGTTCCGCTGTCGGCCGACTCCTCGTCCGCCAGAAGCCGCAGCAGAGTACTTTTTCCCGTACCGTTGCGGGCTACGATTCCAATTTTTTCACCTTGATCGACTCCAAAAGTTATGTCGCGAAAGAGCACGTGGTCGCCGTAGCTCTTTGTAAGATTCTCTATGTTAAGGAAATTTGCCATTGCGAGGGCAAAATTACGAAGAATTCGCGAATTACGAAGCCCTTTCGTGAGATTGTTTACGCAATAGTGAGTGCTTCAGTTTATAAAACGGGAGCGCGGGGAAAGCAAAAGAGCGGTCTGGGGCCGCTCTTTTACTGTGATTGGTTATCGGGAAGATACTCGGTTTTATTTCAGCTTGTCGTATTCTTCGTCGGATACCGGCTCAAGCCATTCGTTTGAAGTCTTTTCGCCGGGAACGTCAAATGCGAGGTGAGCGAACCAGCTGTCGGCGGCAGCGCCGTGCCAGTGCTTCACGTTTGCCGGGATATGGATTACAGTGCCCGGCAGAATCTCGACTGCCGGCTTGCCCTCTTCCTGATACCAGCCGCGGCCGGCAACTCCGATAAGCATCTGTCCGCCGCCTTTCTCTGCATGGTGGATATGCCAGTTGTTGCGGCATCGTGGCTCAAAAGTGACATTGGCGACATTTACCTGCTCGTTTGAAATCGGAGCAAGATAGCTGTTGCCGATGAAGTACTTGGCGTAGGCTGTGTTGGGTTCTCCGATGGGGAAAATCATTTCGCGCTGGAATTCCGCTTTGGCATCCTCGGCAGATGTATCGTCTGCCCACACTTCTTTTGCGATGCGGAATCCGGCCCATGCATTTGGCCAGCCGGCATAGAATGCTGCCTGAGTGAGAAGAGCGGCGATTTCCTTGCGGGAGATTCCGTGTTTCTTTCCCATCTCGAGGTGGGAGCGGAACGATGAATCGATGAGACCTTTGCCGAGCAGAATGGAGATTGTGATCATGCTGTGGTCGTGAAGCGAAAGAGTGGTGTCGTTCCATACGGCTTCGCCGAAAAGAACGTTGTCGTTGAGTTCTGCGAATTTGGGAGCGAAATCTCCAAGGGCCTGATGGCCTGCTGTCTGGGTTATCTTCTGCTGTGCCATGACGATATGCGGGGTTGTTAGTGTGAGTAGAATGGCGATGAAGGCCAGTGCTCGTTTCATTGTTTATATGTAGTTAATATTAGACTTTTAGGGAAAGTAACGTATTCAATATCAGTGGTTACTTTACTAAATTGCAAATTTTATTGATGAAGTAGTCGGCCGAATGGACCGCGCTTCCTTTTATGGCTTCGCAATGCAGACATACGGCGGTGGGGCAGAGACGGTGTATGTCGGTTTCGCTGTGTCCGGCACCGCTGCCTCCGTGGGTACAGAACGGAATTATCCGTTTCCCTGAGAAGTCATATTGCTCAAGGAAGGAGTGTACCGCCATCGGCATGGTTCCCCACCAGTTTGGGAAGCCGAGAATGACTGTATCGAAGGCGCCCATATCGGTTACTTTCGCCGTCAGCTGCGGACAGGAATCATTCTGCAGTTCGGTCATGGCCTGACGGGTAGTTTCGTTGTAGTCTGAGGGGTATGGCTCAACGGTGTCTATATGGAAAAGTACGCCTCCGGTTTCGTCAGCGAGTCTGCGTGCAATGACTTCGGTATTCCCGATCGCGAGGTTGCGGATGGAACCGTTGACATAGTTCTGTCCGCGACGCGAGAAATATGCTATCAGAATCTTTCCCATTCCGCGTTATCTGTGTTATCTGTCGACAGTATATAGACATCCGTTTTATCGATTGCGGCTGTCATAGAGCAGTCGATGCGTCCGTCGACCGACGACATCATATGGCAGATTATATATGGTCTCATATGGCGAATGGATTATGCTGTTAGGTTTTATGCAGCAAAATTATATATAATAGGATAAAGCTTTCTTATCTTTTTTGCGCATAAACTTATCAGTTTTGCGTCATTATTCCGAATACTCCGTATATTTGCCGCATGAACGAGAAGGCGGAAGCAAAAATAGTGTATTCGACCCTGTATCATCTTATCGGGTCGGTCGATTTCGACGGCTGGGTAATACATCTGATATGCCTTGACGGAGAGGGATGGTTTGTATACGACGGCAGAAAATTCACTGTCCGGCGTAACGATGTTGTAATCATCACACAGCCGCGAAAAGTTACTGAAATCGGACAATGCGATGGCCTGAGTGTTGAGATTATCGCGGCTCCCGGCGAATTCCTGAACATTCAGCTCCCGGCCAATAATTTCGGCATCGGAGGTGCCATAAGTCTCTTCGACAATCCGGTTATCCACCTGACGGATGCCGACAGGGAGATTCTGCTTGACGACATGCATGCCATAAGACGCAGGATAAATGATACCGGACATCCCTTTTATCACGAACTGCTCGGAAGTCTCGCGCTGACGATGATGTATGATCTGTTCGCTTTCCACTCTCACGACAGATCGTCGTTCTATGCCTCGAGCCGGAGCATGTATGTCGTTAAGGGACTCATGGCCATGCTCGAAACCGGCAAGCCCAAATATTACCGAAGCGTGAATTATTATGCGGCGCAGCTGAATGTGACGCCAAAATATCTTTCTGACACAGTACGCCGTCAGACCGGTCATAATGTAACCTATTTTATCGCCCGCTACAGCATGCCGATAATAAAGGAATACCTCAATAATCCGGAGATGTCCATTGCCCAGATAGCGGAGGAATTGAGGTTCGGCAATCCGGCCAGCTTCACCCGTTATGCATCGCGATATCTCGGAATGTCGCCCAAACGCTACCGGGCTTCGCTCACATCGAAATAAATGTTTATCAACAATATGAAACATAGCAAAGGACAGTAATCCGGACCCGTTCGCCGGATCTTAGTCTCGTTTGCCTGTACCTCTTACCTCGTCACTCGTCACTATTACTTCGTAACTAATAATGTGGTAGAGGAGAGTAGATTTTTTAGTCGTGAATCAGGCTTGAGTTCTTTTTTATTTATGTTGGCGTGCGGCGATAATTTTAACTAAAAAAATATTTGTGAATTTATAAAATATGTGTAATTTTGAGGCCGTGATTCGAATTCTTGAGTCATAGCCATGAAAACTTTTGAATAAAACCTAAACGCCAAATCTTATAAAACAATTATGACCAGATGAAAAACAGTATAATTTCAT
>CABRLF010000205.1 GCA_902471685.1 uncultured Porphyromonadaceae bacterium | reverse complement strand
ATAACCCCAAAAGAAGCATTAAGCAGGCTCTCCGAAATAAGCCTCGGAGGGCCTGCTTGTTGTTGCTTTGTCTTCGTTTTGTCCATTGTGAAGCATTTTCGCATAGAAAATTTGCTACTCTCAAATTAAATCCCTACCTTTGCAACCGCAAATGACCCGGAAAGATGGCAGAGTGGTCGATTGCGACGGTCTTGAAAACCGCTGAGGGTCACACCTCCGGGGGTTCGAATCCCTCTCTTTCCGCAGAACAACGAAGCAAGCCCCCACGGCTTGCTTTTGTTGTTTAAGGGAGAGGGGGGATGAGAACCCAGGGGTTCGTTATCGCGAAGCGCTTTCGTAGCGCAGCGGAGAAAGAATCCCTCTCTTTCCGCAAAACAAAACAATCAAATTCGCTGCAAGTCGTTGACTTACAGCAGATTATTTTTACACCTAAGACTTTAAACAATACTTCGTTAAAATTTCATCTAATCCGTTGAAAATAAATGAGTTGATTAACAAAGTTTAGCATAATAAAATAGGTCAAGCAACTGATTTTCAGTACCTTTAATGGTATTCGACCACACATTAAAGCGATGCAGAAAACAGCACTTGACCGATATGAGGAAATCGTAATCGAAGCCTTGAGATGTTGCTCGGCGAAGTTACGCAAAAGTTTTCAAACAGCCTTCATCCAGACGATGGTTTTATATATGGTTTTGCCAAAAAAGATAAATTTCAAGCAGATGGGACACTACTCAGACAGTTGCGAGCAGCGGTTCCGCCAGCTTTATGAGCGTGACTTCGACTGGATCAACACTCACCTTATGTGGCGACGGTTGGGCGACGGCGAGCGGAAAGCGATTGCGATAGACGCAAGCTATATCTCGAAAGCGGGAAAGAAGACTCCCTATATCGGCAAGTTCTGGTCGGGCTGCGCCGGAGCGATGAAGCGGGGTCTTGAGATACTCGGTATCGGCATTGTCGATGTTGATATGCGCGACTGCATGATGTTGCGCGACGAGCAGACACCCGATAAAACCGTGTTGCAGGACAAGGGAGATGACTACAATCTTGTGGACTGGTATCTTGACGTGCTGCGCAAGCACAGGGAGCGGTTGTTCGGGATAACGCGATATGTAGTTGCCGACGCATGGTTCTCCAAAGCGCGTTTTGTCAACAAACTGTGCAACATGGGATTCCACCTCATAAGCCGTCTGCGTGACGATGCCGCTCTCTGATATGCCCATGACGGTGTGCGAACAGGCAAAAGAGGACGGCCACGGATTAAGGGCGAGAAAATCGATTTTGAAAATCTCGATTTCACCCGCTGTGAGTCTCTCGACATCGAAGGCGGCAAAGCCTGTGTGCTCAATGCCTATTCGACTGCCATGAAGCGCAATATCCGCATTGTCGTACACTATCCTGACGCGGCAGGTCGTAAGATATATTTCTCGACCGATCTTGAAATGACCGGACGCGACATCATCGAATTCTACCGCACACGCTTTCAGATAGAATTCTGTTTCCGCGACTCCAGGCAGTTTACCGGACTTAACCATTGCCAGGCACGAGACCTGAACAAACTTGACTTCGCTTTCAATGCCTCGCTTGCATCAGTCAACGTCGCAAAGGTAATCCGTAGCGAATATTATCCGCCGCTTTCAATCGGCCTGCTAAAGTCCTATCTGAGCAATATTTATATGCTCAGACGATTTTTAGCAAGGTCCGGCCTGAAACCGAACAGAACTTTAAATGCTAAACTTGTCAATGAACTCCTTGGCCTTGTGGTTAATGCCGCGTAGCCGATATTTATTTTTTTTAACGGACTATTGAAGAAAGACAATTAGTATATTTATAAAAATGCCGGAGGTCCATAGCAAGATCTCCGGCATTTTGTATGATTTAAATGTTTTTCGGTCAGCGCTTGTGCGTAGATAGTTTTGCTGTTTCCTTGCAGGAGATCATGGCTGTGAGACCGGCGATCTGGAGTCGGAACTGACCTTTTTCAATCACCCAGTTGCCGTCAGGCCCGACAAAGGCGAGGTCGGAGGCATCGATGCGGAAAGTGACGGTCTGCGTCTGTCCCGGCTCAAGTTCGATTTTGCAGAAAGCACGCAGACGGCGGTTGTCAGGAACGAGTGAGGCAACCATATCGCGGCTATACAGCAGAACGGCTTCCTTGCCGGGTCGGCTGCCGGAGTTGGTGACATCTACGGATACTGAGATTTCTTCGCCGGGCATAAATTCGGTTTTGTCGACCCGCAGATTTCTGTACTCGAATGTAGTATAGCTGAGACCGAAGCCGAACGGCCACTGGACCGATACGTCGGCGGTATAATCGTAGGCTCCTTCCATCTTAGCCGATTCCTCACTCACGCGGAAGTCGTAGGTGGTGAGCGACGCCTCATGCCGCGGATAGGTATAAGGCATCCGTGCGCTCGGACATGCGTCACCGGCCAGAATGTTGGCGAGGGCGTCTGCGCCGAAGTTTCCGGGCAGCAGGATATTGACTATAGCCTGAGCAAGCGGCTCGATATCGCTGATTATGCGCGGACGGCCACCATTGAGAATAAGCACAAGCGGTTTGCCTGTAGCTGCAAGAGCCTTGACAAGTTCACGCTGATTTACAGAGAGTGCGAGATTGTCGACGAGGTTGCCGGGCGTCTCGCAGTAAGAATTCTCTCCGATGCAGGCGACAATGACATCTACATCCGCGGCGGCTGCGACAGCCTTACCGATTTCAGGCTCATTTTCCTCTATGTAGCCCCCTTCGGCGGGATAGGTTACACCTTGCTCGAGGATTACGTTCGCGGCTCCGAACTTATTCGAGAGCGCCTCATAGATAGTGTTGTATTCACCGGCAAAGCGGTCGGTGAGATGACCCTGCCACGAATAGCTCCAGCCACCGTTAAGGCAGCGCATGGAGTTGGCATTCGGACCTGAGACAAGGATGCGGGTTCCCTTCTTAAGCGGAAGAAGCGCACTGTCGTTCTTGAGCAGGACTTCCGATTCCTCGGCTGCCCGGATGGCGAGCTCGCGGTGCTCCCGGCTGTCGAACTGAGGATAATCCTTGAAATATGTGTCGGGAGTCTTGAAGAGACCGAGGCGATACTTGAGCCGGAGAATACGGCGTGTGGCATCGTCTATGCGGTCCATACTTACACGGTTTTCCTGAACCAGTTCTTTGAGAAGCGTGCAGAAGTTGAGATCGTAAGGCTCCATCGACATATCAATACCCGCGTTGATAGCCATTTCGATGGCCTCTTTCTTGTCTGCGGCGACATGCTCGCGGGTGTAGAGATTGTTTATGTCGGCCCAGTCGGTGACAATCATGCCGTCCCATCCGAGGTCATCCTTGAGCCATTTTGTAAGCCATTCATAGCTTGCGTGCACCGGCATACCGTTAATGGAGCCGCTATTGACCATAAGGCTGAGCGCTCCGGCTTCGATACATGCGCGGAAAGGCTCGAAGAATTTCTCGCGCAAGTCGGAAGGAGCGATATACGCGGGAGTGCGGTCCTTGCCGGTCCGTGGCGCACCATAGCCGAGGTAATGCTTCACGCAGGCTGCGATGTGCCGTGGTCCTACATGATTCGGGTCTTCACCCTGAAATCCGCGTATCTGCTGCGAACCCATTACTGCATTGACCAGAGGATCTTCGCCGAAGTTCTCCCATACGCGTGGCCAACGGGGATCTCGGGTCAGGTCGACAGTGGGCGAATATGTCCAGGGGCAGTCGGCAGCGCGGGTCTCGTAGGCTGTGACCGCAGCAGCCTCACGTGCCATTTCCGCATTGAACGACGCTCCTACATTGATATTCTGCGGGAACAGGATGCCGCCGAGGGTATAAGTTGTCCCATGGTTCTGATCGAGTCCGTAGATGCAGGGAATTCCGATCTCTTTCATGGATACCTGCTGAAGGTAGCCAATAATCTCCTCCCATTTGGCAGGAGTCTGCGCCGTAGGACCACCCGGGGCGTTGAGGACAGAGCCTACTTTATATACTGCAATGGCCTCATGGACCTTGTCGTGATCGAGGAAAAATTCACCGTCCTGCCAATAACCGAGGACATCGATCGACAGCTCGGTCATCTGACCGATTTTCTCGTCGAGAGTCATTCGCGAAAGCGTCTTTTCGACAGCATCCTAGATCGGAAGAGCGTCGTGTAGGGAAAG
>CABRLF010000204.1 GCA_902471685.1 uncultured Porphyromonadaceae bacterium | reverse complement strand
CACCCACAAAATTAATGGATGCCTTTTCATTTGCCCCTAAACTGGGGATTTTACAATGCCGATTTCTGAGGATGCAAAATTACCGATTACAAACGACGACTGGAACGGCAAACTCGTCATCGTTGTTGACGAGGTGCTTCTCAACAAACGCGAGGACTCCGAGCGTCTGAAAAATCTCAGCACTACCTACAACTACAAGATGGAGGCAAAAGGGCGCGACCGCGAGGAGGTGAGTTTCTTCGCCAAGTTCGTGCTATGCTCCAACAACGAGTATCTCCCCGTGGTCATTGACCCCGGCGAGACACGCTACTGGGTACGGAAGGTTCCGAGGCTCGCCACGGACGACACCACGTTTCTGGAGAAAATCCGTTACGAGATACCGGCCTTTCTCCATGCCCTGACCTATCGGCAACTGTCAACCGCAGAGGAAAGCCGTATGTGGTTCAATCCCTCGCTGCTCGACACCGATGCCTTGCAGAGAATCATCCGTGCCAACCGCAACCGTGTTGAGCTGGAACTTGCCGAGCTGCTGACCGAGATAATGGACTCCCGCAAAATCGACGAGGTTGATTTCTGCTTCAACGACATCCTGAGTCTGTTCGGCTACCGCCAGGTTAAGGCAGACCGTGGTCAGCTCCGAAAGGTAGTGCAGGACTGCTGGAAGCTCAAACCGGCATCCAACTCATTCTGCTACACGACCTACACCGTAGGGATGTTCCTCAACGAAGAAACATACGTCGAAACACGCCGTTGCGGACGCTACTACACCGTCACTCGGCAGATGTTGGAGAATTTATAATTTTTTCTCGTTGAAATTTGATGAACTGATGAAAAGAGAGACAGGCTATTGTCTTTCAGCACATTTTCTTCTCATCGGTTATTCATCAACACTTCATCAAAGGATGAAAGGCAATGAAAGAAAAGATAGTGGCACCGAGAGAAAAGCAAATTTTCCTTTTCCATCGCCAAAATTTTCTTCTCATTGCCCGATAAATAGCGATGAAATATTGATGAAAGGATAATGCTCTGATATAATAGCAGATACATATCCGATTCATCAGTTTATCAAATTCAACGTCTCACCCGGTCGAAGGGATTTTCTCTTAGCGGCCACAATCCCGAATCAATATGGCTAAACAAATTAGATCAAATCGTGCCCCAAAGTTCAATGCAGAAGAATTTTTAGATAACTACGAGAGAGAACAGCAGGAAGAAATCAGAAAACGCAAAATTATTCCCGAAGGCTCAATCGATGGGAATCCGTGGGATGAGCCTCCCGCACCCGGTATGACTTTTAACGCCGGCATTTGGAAATGGGTTCCTGCTGCCAGTGTTGAGAAAAAGGATAACCTCAACTGTAATCCGGATAAAGCGCCGGAAATCAGACGCCCCGGCTATTCGATAACAGGAAAGAAGATTCCCGATAATGCCGAGCTGACTAATCAGTCAGGTAATCGAGACTCTGACCAGTCAGAGCATCATCGAGGCAAGTCATCAGGGACCCAAAAGCCGGAAGTCATGGTAGAACCGGAACACCAGTGTACCGATACAACAGTTACGCCACCGAAGAAAGAAAAGTCCCCATCGAAAAACGAAGCGGAGGGAAAGCCGGAGGCCATGCCGAAGGATACACCGCCCGGCGACTCAAAGAGCGAACACAAGACTGCATCCGAGGATATGGCAATCGGAAACAACTCGGATATACCGATAGCGGCTGAGCAGACCATGACCGTGGAACAGCCAAAGAAGTCGCGCGTCAGTGCCAAAAAGGTGGATGCTGATTTCGACGAGTTAAGCCACACCTTTCTCCGCATCGTCAGTCTCGGCGAGAAGAAGCCGGTGTTTCTTCCTCTTGAACTCCGCAAGGCTCTGGAAACCCTCGCCCAGTTGAGCGGTGTACCGAATCTTGCTCCGTCCCATATCGTCATCAACATTCTCAAAGCGTTCTTTGACGATAACCGCGAACTGATCAACCGCAAACTCTCAGGTGTGAAATTAAGCATCTGAAAACAGTGTTATTCAGGGCGTGGCGGTATCTTTCCACAAGGGTAATGGAGGGGCAAAGCGAGGTTAGATTTTTGTGACACAAAAATCGTCGCAACCCTGTTGCTCCCCTCGCCACCCTCCGTTACACCGGGTGGAGCGGTACACCGGTGTACCGAAGCCGCCTTGCCCCTCCATGTTCAACCCCCTCAATCCCCCCAGCCAATGAAACCCAAATCCCCGACCCGTAAGTCGAATATCAAGGCAGGACACCGTAACGGTCGTCCCTCCTTGCCCGAAGAGGAGCGTCAATCCTATGTCCGACACACACGGTATAACGAAGCTGAAAATGCCCTCCTGCTTGCCAACGTCAGGCGAGCCGGTATGAAAAATGTCAGCGAATATATCCGCTCGGTGACGTTAAATCCCAACATTGTTCCACGGCTCAATGATTCCGAAATGAGACTCGTCCGGAATCTCTCCGGGATGAGCAACAACTTCAACCAGCTTCTGCGCCTCTGCCATCAGCGCGGACTTGATGCAATGACCCGTGAAGTGCAATATTACCTTAGTCAATTCCGCGAACTCTTTGCGAAATTAAGCTCTTGATTCCCTATGATAGCATATATAATAGGCGGCTCCGGTTTTGGAGGGTGTGTCGATTACGTCACCCGTCGCAAGCTTGAAGAGAAGCTTCAGAAGGAACAGTCAATGGGGCTGAAAGCCGATGAGAAAAAATATGAGAGCAATAGAGGTGAGGATATAATCGACCATCTTTCCAAAGACTGGAAGCTCATATCCTCCTCCGGCGACATAAGGATATATGAAGGACGCAAGGCTATGGCTGACGACATCGCCCGTCCGTCGCGACAGCGTAAGCCAATCAAAGACCCTGTCGGTCACATATCCCTCGACTTCCATCCCGAAGACAAACCGCGAATGACTGATGAACTTATGGCAGAGGTGGCGCAGGACTATATGAGGCAGATGGGACTTGTCAACACACCATACATAGTGGTGCGTCACTTTGACAAGGCTCATCCGCACTGTCACATCGTTTTCAGCCGTGTTGACTATGAAGGCAAGATTCTGACGCAGACAACCAACTTCAAGAAGAACGAGCGCGTCTGCAAGGCTCTAAATCTGAAACACCGTCTGATGCAGGGCAAGAGCAAGCTCAACACGGATGTGTCAAAACTCCGTGGCAAAGAGAAAGTCCGTTATCAGCTTGTCCATGACATTGCGAGAGTCTATCTTTCTCCATCAGTCACCGACTGGGATTCTTTCGTTGACTGGTTACATCGGAACGGCATAACCGTGAGAGAGAAAACCGGAAAGTCAGGGCGTGTCAATCTTTATTTCGGAGTTGGCGGGCAGGAATTCTGGTACAGGAAGCTTGACCCCTTTTTCAGCCGCGAGAATCTTGAATTGAAATTCAAGGCTCGGAGAGAGAAACTGCAGGAGGCAACGCCCAGACCCAAAGGGGGACAGCAACCAGTCCAGGAACCGGCGCCGAAGCATGTGCCTCAAACGTCCGAGGCTACAGGTCCATCTGTTGTACCAAAGCCAAAGGAGCAACCGAAACCGATTGTCATACCGCCATTGCCGGATGGGTATATGGGAGCGCGGATTGCGCCTCACGAACTCGCCCGCTACCAAAAAGGCGATGCCGTTTGTGCCTACATATGCAAGCCCGATGAAATTGTCGGCAAACATTACTGGATCTGGTATGATTTCAAGACAGCCCAGCCTCGATGTGAGCCTACACCGCCACCCGCAGACCGTTATATCCCTGAGGCTTTCAAACAGCAGATGACAACTCCACGTGCAGCCTCCGTCAATATCTCTCAAGGTGCCGGGATACGGTTCTCATCGCCTTCTCTCGGTGGAAGCGTACCCGAAGAACAAGGCTTCGCTCTCGGAGGCGGAGTGCCGGACGACTTCAAGCACTTCCTTGAAATGCACCCCGGCATGAGCTTCGAGGAAGCCAAACATCGCTTCCGTGACGAGCAGAAAGCCAAGCAACTACGTAAAGGTCCGAGACTGCACTAATCTAAAAAATCCACCGAGAGAAAACCGCTTCTTTCGGTGGATTTGTGTTTACGTCAGATGTTTTAATCAATACTTCGGTTGTTTTTTGAGAATTTGTTAACGGCTCCGAGGAGCCAAGTGTTTAATCTGTTAAAAA
>CABRLF010000203.1 GCA_902471685.1 uncultured Porphyromonadaceae bacterium | reverse complement strand
CCTGAAAGGATTCACCACGTTTATCCATCCTCTATGCCACTTCTTTTTATAATAGAATTTGGTAGGTAGGTTGACCGAATATTCATTGGTCATCTTTTCCGTCTCTTGCTGGAATGATTCATTCTCATCGTTGAAGCGGTCATCCATCATATTATTCTTCAGCATTCGGCTGACCCAGATACCGCCCATAAGCAGACATGAGTAACCTGCAATGGTAGTTACGATATATGCGAACTTCAAGTCCGGAACCATCCACCAGTTCAACAGGAACATGACTGCTCCGGCGGATATGGCAATGGCTATATGCTTGGGCGTTATCTTCTCGTTCTTGACTCCCCGAATGCCAAAACATGATACGGCAAGGAGCAAGAGAGAAAACAGTTTGCTGTTGAAGGTGGTCTGAAACAAACCACACGTGCGGTTGAAATTGCCGCATATCTTGGCGGCGGTGGCATTGAACCATCCGCTGTCAACGGCCTCCACCCTCGTGAACCAATAAATATTGGTCACTACGAGAATGATGCTGACCGCCCGCAAAAAGTCCATTATTTTAGCCAGTGCCCGGAGGTCATCTTCCTGTTGACTCATATTTCAATAAGAATTTAGTTGTTATGGTTTCTCATAGTTTGGGGCCGCGACGATTCTTCTTCTTGCGCCGTTGCATAGCCCGATAGAACGCCTCTTCCTCGGCATCAAATGCCGGTCCGACACTGAACAGACCACCAAGGTCGGGAATTGTGATTGAGTTATCTTCGTCAGAATGTCTCCCGACTGTCTGATGATGATTGGTAGAATGTTTGTCGTATGGCGCAGACTGAGTATCCGGTTCCGAATGTGTATTGCCTCCAGGATTATTTATTGGAGTAACAGCCACATCGGGCATTTCCGCAGGATTGTTTTTCCATTGCTCAAGGGCATTGGCTGAGAACTCTCTGCCAAGACGGGAGCCATTCGCCGCAGTCGCCGATTCGTGGTCAACGAAGGTGGCACCATAGATTCGTCCGGTTTCAGTGTATCTTAGGATAAGGTTGATTCCCTGTTCTTTAAGTTTGGCAATGAAATCATTAAGGTCTCGTGACTGCGCTCTCGAAGTCGCGACCTTACGTTTGAGAGGATGAAGGTTAATCTTCTCCTTGCTTCTCTCGAAGCGTCCTTCAACCGCAGTCCTGCTCGCAAACTTACCCAGTCTTGAAGCCTTGAACGGATTGGCAATCGGTTCGCCATTATCATTGAGCGCAAAATATACCAGTCCATGATACTCACGGCCGTTTACCCTGCCGTCGGTTTCCTCACATCTAATATTGTATAACCCGAGAATAGCGTTATACTCACCCAATGTCTGGAATTTCCAGCGCATCCCTACAAGTTTGACGGTGTTTGCAACCTGCCGTTTGACGTCACCCGAAGGATCAAGTTTGGTAATCGGTGTGTCGGGAGATACCTTTTCTCGTTGTGCCTTATGAAGATTATACTTTTCTTCCAGCTCCGTGGTAATCTTCTTGCTTCGTCGATACAGGAAATCCTGATTTAGCCTTTTCCCCTCCTCATTGACATTGACGGTTACGATGTGGATATGATGACGGTCGATGTCCTCATGCTTATACATGACCCACGGCTGATTGCCGAATCCGAGTTTTTCCAAATACTCACGGGCCATGACTTCAAGGTCTTGGTCTGAAAGTCTATCATCAGGATGCGGATTCAGAGATATGTGAAGTACAGGTTTCTTGGTACGCCCCATTTTGGGCATAAAAACCTTGAAATTCTCGACCATTCCGCTGACACTGACCTTGCCGTCCGGGGGAAGTATGATTTTATTGGCAGCGAGGATGCGGCCTTTCGCTTCGTTTATCTTTTCGCCGTTGTAGCTGATTGCACCATATAACGATGATCCTATTGATATTTTTGCGACCATTCAGTCTCGAATCTTTCTGTGAGAATCTTGACTTCACGCATAATCGAGGCCATATCCAACGTGGCTTTTTCCAGTTTGTAGAGCATGGCCATCGCTTTCTTTTCTGAAAATCCCGACTTCAATTCCTTCACCATAAGGTCATAATTCACTCCTACCGTTCGGAACTGGGCGAAAAATTCAGAGAGTTTGGCGCAATATACGGCAAGCGAGCGGTCGGTGGTCAGTACCCGGAACGGGCGAGAGAATACCAGTTGCTTGATGAAAGTGGCTCTTACATCCTGATTGGCTTTCCCCATCATCCCGATGAATGTGTCCCATTCGAGGTCATCAAAGCGCACCTTGACGCAGTGGCTGCACTTGTTGGCGACCGGCGGTCGCCCTCCTTTGTTGAAAATTTCTGCCATTGAATGTCTGATTCAACGGTTTCACTTCCACTTAGCCCTTGGCAACGCAGTTTGAATTATGGGGAATGCGACTTCGGAGCAGTCCCTGCCTTGCAAGGTTGTTTTGAGGTCAGTTCCTCAAAACCTTTACAGACCCTGTAAAGACACCTTGCTATGTACACGTGTACATTAGATTCCTTTGAGATGATCCGAGGTTTGAAAGTCTAAGCCCGCTTGACATCCGACACCTCGCTTTTCTCTTTTGCGGCCTCCTGATGGGGGCTGGTTGAGCGTGGAAGCTTGACATAAAGATAGCAAAAAAATCCGAGACTGCCAAATGTGGAACAGCTCATGAAAAAATCTTCGTATCCGAAATGTTAAAGTTCCCACAAGAATTATGCGAATAATCTTGCCAAAGCGTGCCAAATCAAGCCAAGTAATTGAAATACAAAATATTGAAAAATTTTGAGATTTGTAATTACACTTCTTTTTTGTTATCTTTGCAGAGCATTCGACCCAAATATCTGTCTTCATGTCACGATAAAAATTTGAAGATATACACGGATGGACATCGTTAGACACGTAGTTGGTCAGATTGCGACAGAGAGCACTTTGAATATATTTAGAGATTGTTTTTTCTATAAAGATACCTGCGTATATCCTTCCATAGAGTTCAACCTTATTTTGGATTTATGTTTGTTTGGAACTTCATATCGAACGATGTATGCACTTGTCAATAGATTTATCTTTCTTAGTATGTATCAATATTGCTTTCGACCTAATTACCTATCTATATAGGTACCTATAGCCCTATGGCCGTCAGGCTATCGGCTGAATCCGATGCGTGAGTACCGGAATGATCCCCTTATGGCAGCGAGGGAAGAATCACAGTGATGTGACTGGAAAATGTTGCCGTCCCGTCTGCATTCTTGCCGGCGGAAGCATATCGTCTGATGCCGTCATGCCGGTCTGATAAGTGAGCCCGACTTGTCGATGGACTATGCACGGAGCTTATGCGGTATGAGAATCTTTCAAACGTCACCGAATGAAAGAACCCAAATTTGTTGCCTTTTCCACCCAGAAAGGAGGAGCCGGCAAGACAACCCTGACTGTGGTCATGGCGAGTTACCTGTACTACGTCAAGGGTATGAAGGTACTGGTTGTGGACTGCGATTATCCGCAATACAGTATTGAGGAGATGCGGCAACGCGACAAAGATCTTGTCGATTGCAATCCCGCATTTGAAAAAGCGTTCAAGGAGAATGTCCTGCGCACGAAACTCCAGCCGTGGCCCATGCTGCTGGCGACACCAGACAATGCAATGGAGAAAGTACGGGAGATTGTGGAGGGGGGCAATGAGATTGATATAGTTCTCTTCGACCTGCCCGGCACAATCAATAACCGAGGTGTGGTCAATATCCTCAACTGCATGGACTCCGTAATTGTGCCTATTGCGGCAGACCGGGTCATTCTTCAGAGTTCGCTGGCTTTTGCGATGAAAATCAACGAATGGCTCACAACGGGTAAATCGCAGGTAAAGGAGATGTATCTGCTCTGGAATCTTGTGGATGCGAGGGAGAAAACCGAACTGTATGACCAGTATGAGAAACTCTTTGCCGAATATGGACTCATAACGCTGAAAACACGTATCCCAGACACGAAGAAGTTCAGACGCGAGGGGTCAAAGACATTGCCGAGAGCTGTGTTCCGCTCCACAGTCATGCCTCCGGACAAGACGCTAATCAAGGGAACACGTCTGCCGGAACTTGCGGATGAGATTATGACTGTGCTCAGACTCTGATTCTATGGCGAAAGTTTATGATTCGGATGTCGATCCCGACGAGTTCATCCGGGACTTCAGGCAGGAGCCCTCCGGTATCGGAGGGCTGAAGAAAGCCTCTATGGTAAAAGATGACGCGACTCC
>CABRLF010000202.1 GCA_902471685.1 uncultured Porphyromonadaceae bacterium | reverse complement strand
TACGCTGATATTCAGGTGTTTAATAACACATTTTCAAATTTTGTCATCTACTAAAGTGGAATACCTTAAAGATTGAAATACATGTCAGAACGAGAAATGCAGGGCGACGCGGAGACCGCTGCGGTCGATTGAATAAGGTACGTTGCGGTAATTAAGGCGCCAGACGTAATCGATGCGTATGCAAGTGAGAATATTGTCGATGCCGAATCCTGCTTCCATATATGGCTTGTTCATGCGCGTGATTCCGGCATTCTGCGGGAAAACCAGAAGGTTGTTGTCAGTCGAAGGTCGGCACCGGTCGGCCAGACGGCCGTAAAGACTGCTGAATGTAAATACTTCCCTGAGGCCAAGGTTGCGGACACCGGGGATGAGATTGAAGAGCGCTCCGCGCAGATTCCAGGTTGCGAAGAGGGATACATACGAGGAATTGAGGAATTCCAGCGGATTCATAAGTGCGAAACTCTCCGGCTCGATAATGTACGACATGTTGGCATTCGACGAGAACAACTCGGGGAATGGCGCCTTGCTCCAGATGTGCCCTGCGAGAAGTATTGCGTCGACAGCACCGACGGGCGAGAGACTGAAACGTTTTGAAAACGAGAATTCCGTCCGGTTTGTATTGTATCTCGATCCGGCGAACCCGGCCGGCGACACACTGTGGCGTAGCATGAATACTGGCGCGAAGTCATCGATAGGTATTCTGAATCCGGTGCCCTGATAGAATTTTTCTCCCGGAGCCCAACGAAGCGATGCGGTGAATGCGAGCTGGTTGAAGTGGTTGAGTTCGAGCCCAGAAGTTGTATGGAAAGACACGTCCCGCGTGGCTTCCTGACGCGAATACTGCACTCCGGCACCGAACGACCAGTTATTCCTGAGTTCGAGCAGATAGTTCACATAAGAGTCACGCCGGTAGGTGAAAAGATGGTCTGAACCTCGCGACAGGCTGAGTACGAAATTGTCGGCGTTGGTGTAGAGATAGTGGGAGCCGAGGCGGTCGATATCGTATTTATGTCCTACGCGGATTGAATGCACCGGAAATTCGCGTGGATGGTAGCGTTTCGGTTCGAAGGAGTACTCGGCTTCTGCTCCGTATTTCCATCGTTTGTCGTGGAATCCATATGCGCCGTAACCTTTAGCGAATATATGTTTGGAAAGATTCGCCGTGGTCATGCCGCCCAGACGCAACCGAAGCCCCTCGAAGGAGTTGTAGCTTGCAAAGGTATTCAGCGGGCCTATGTCGAAGCGTGAATCCCGTCCGGTGCGGACATATCCTTTTTCCATGAGTCGTAGCGCTTTCTCTCCGATCCGGAATACTTTATTGGTACGCAGACGCCCCATGAGAAGGTCGATGTTGCGCTCTCCGTTCTGCTGCGGCAAGGTGCGGTGCGTCTCCCAGAATATGGAGTCGCGGCTCTCCGCATCCGGCAGTGTGTATGACGCTCCCACTCTGCGGAAGATACTGTCCGCATCAGCCGGCCTGTCGAAATTGTGTCCCGAAAAGGCTATCTTGCGGTTGAGGTATATCTGAGGCGTGCCGGGAATAATTTCCATCACAGTTGTGAGTTCGTCGGAGGTCTTGAGGCGAGAACCGTCGGCGGCTTTGGCAAAGGTCTGGAGAATATGGAGTTTTTTCACATAATTCAGATTGATTTCCTCCGGCACCGACATCTCGATTCTTGAGATGAACATTGTGGAGTCGCCCGTGGGTACATATATGTGCCCTGAGAAACCGAACATGGACTTGTTGCGCGGGTAGAATGCCAGTGCGGTCTGCGGACGGTCGGAACCGGGTATGACTGCGGCCGAGTCGACGAGATAGAAACGGTAGAAATCGGGCGCCAGCGGCGACAGCGGGCTGACGAACTGGTTGCGAAGCAGCTTTATGTCGCGGTCGTATAGTTCTATCTCGGGGACGAGGTCGGAGAGCATGACGTTGACGTTGCTCACATCCATGAATTCGTCGATGCCGTGGCTGCGCAGTCCGGTTACGGTGATTTTCTGGTCGTGTCCCTCCTTGCGCCACTTAACTTCCGAGGCTGTTTCCTTTACAGAGAGTGTCAGAACCGGTACTCCGTCGATTTCCGAAGAGTCGACATGTTCCACCAGATACGGCATGCGCCTGATGGCTGCTGAATTCGCTGTCGTGTCGAAGCCGTTTACTCCGTATGATATGCGTTCGTAGCGGTCGTAATTGTAGAAATCATTGCGTCGCGGATCTGTAAGATCGCGGGCGCGGCGTATGCGCTTTGCAAAATCGACAGCGGGATTATTGCGCTTGCTGTATTTCTTTTTCGTCACCACCACCTCGCGCAGCTGAGTCGCAGTGGCATGAAGATGAATGTCGTAGATATTGGTTGCCGATGTTCTGAACTGTACTTCTTTGGCGGCATAGCCCTGACTCGTAGCCGACAGGGATTTTGTATTGTCGGGCGCGAGTACCTCAAAGGTGCCGCGGCTGTCGGTCACCACAGCGATGCCTGACGGTCGCAGCGTGACCGACGCGTACGGGATGCCTTGCAGTGTGGCGCCGTCGCGGACAATGCCTATCACGCGCACCGATTCTCCATGAAGTGAAAACACAGAGACAAGCAGCGCGAAAAACAGCGTTATGTATATCCGGGTACTCAAAAAATATCTAACTTTACAAGAAAATTAATCTGAATCGACTATGGCAAAAGAAATAGAACGCAAGTTCCTTGTCCGGGATACGAGTTTCAAGGCCATCGCTGTCCGGCGTACCGACATGGCCCAGGGCTATCTGAGCACAGATGCCGATGCCACGGTGAGAGTCCGTGTCGCCGGAGAGCAGGCATGGATTACGGTGAAAAGCCGCAACCGCGATGCCGTGCGCGACGAATGGGAATATCCTGTTCCTGCCCGTGACGCAACTGATATGATCCATACCTGCTGCGGCACGCGTATTATTGAGAAAACAAGATATATCGTTCCGGCCGGGAACGGTCTACGCTGGGAAGTGGACGTATTTCACGGCCGTCACGAAGGCCTTGTAGTCGCCGAGATAGAGCTTCCTTCAGAAACCACATCCTTCGACGTGCCGGAGTTCATCGGCGAGGAAGTGACCGGCGATCCACGTTATTATAACTCGGTGCTCTCGGGTGTCTGAGGCTTGCGGACAAGACGGACTACATTCTCCACATGCTGTGTGTGGGGGAACATATCGACCGGCTGTACGCGCTCGACACGGTATTTCCGGTCGAGCAATGCCAGATCGCGGGCCTGAGTCGCAGGATTGCAGCTCACGTAGACGATTACCGGCGGCTCGGCCCGGAGAATGGTGTCGACTACATCGCCGTGCATGCCGGCACGTGGAGGATCGACAATCATAACGTCCGGCTTGCCATGCGACGCGATAAAGTCGTCGGTAAGGACATCTTTCATATCGCCGGCATAGAAGACAGTATTGTCGATACCGTTGACGGCAGAGTTGATTTTCGCGTCCTCGATGGCTTCGGGGACATACTCGATGCCTACAACCTTGCGGGCTTTGCCGCTCACAAAGTTGGCAATCGTACCGGTACCGGTATAGAGGTCGTAAACCATTTCCGATCCGGTGAGTCCGGCGAACTCGCGGACAACCTTATATAATTCGTATGCCTGTCGGGAGTTGGTCTGGTAGAATGATTTCGGACCTACGCGAAAGCGCAGGCCTTCCATTTCTTCCTCGATGAATTCCTTGCCCCGGAACAATACCACCTCCTGATCGCCGATTGTGTCGTTCACTTTCCGGTTGACGACATACATAAGCGAAGTGACCTGCGGGAACTCGGCGGCGAAGGCTTCAAGAAGTGCTTTCAGATCGTCGGGACGGTCGTCGCCCACGACTATCACCACCATGATTTCTCCTGTCGAAGCAATGCGGACCATCATTGTGCGGAGGAAGCCCTGCTGTGCCCTCAGATCGTAGAACGGAAGACCGTGCTCTTTGCCGTATGCCTTGACGAACCGGCGCATACGGTTCGAGATATCATCCTGAAGCCAGCAGCGGCTGATGTCAAGCACTTTGTCGAATGCCCCGGGAATATGGAATCCGGCGGCATCGCGGTCGGGGAATTCTTCTCCGCTCTGCATCTGTTCGAATGTGAGCCAGCAGCGGTTCGAGAATGTGTATTCCATCTTGTTGCGGTACTCCCATATGTTGGCAGAGCCTAAGGTCTGCGGAATCTCCGGCAGCTCTACCTTTGCGATGCGTTCCAGAGCGTCGACCACCTGTTGGCGCTTGCACTGCAACTGGAATTCATATGGCAGATGCTGCCAGCGGCAGCCGCC
>CABRLF010000201.1 GCA_902471685.1 uncultured Porphyromonadaceae bacterium | reverse complement strand
CGCCGATATTTTCGGCCATGGATGAAAGCACGCCGGCAAGCAGATTCTTTTCTTCGCCGAGAGAGATGATCAGATGCTCCGGACTTAGCGTGAATTTGCTATCCGATGCGACCTTCATGGTATATTTATCGCGGAAGCCGAGCATGAATTCGCCGAGTTCGGTAAGCCGGAAGTGGGTAAAGGAGCCGAAATACGACGAGGCGTTTCTGGCAGGTTGATGGAAATAAACTTCAGCTGCGCCGAGCGAAGCCAGCAAAGCTATATATCCGCGGACAAACGACGTGCTTACATCCCTCACATAATCATCTATATTGATGATGCGATCGGTCAGTTTATTCTCGATATAACATGATGAGATATCGGTTGCAATAAAAAGACAAATGGAATCATCGGAATCGGCAATGATAAGATCTTTTATGAACTTGTCGACAGTGACCAGCTCATTGCGCCCGACTACCCGCAGGACATCTGTCATCAGTCTGAAAAACTGTCCCGGAAGTGATTTGCGGTATTTTCCGCTGAGACCACGTATATTACGGCCGAACAGTGTGAATAAGTATGTTGGATTGTATGTTGCAGCCTGCACGAAAGAATTATAGAGCATATTCAACGGCGTGTCGGGCTTGTTTCCACGCAGAGCAATGGCAAAAAAGTTGAGCAATAGCGTTGATCGCAACGTAGCGAAACTTTTGTCTGCATCTGTGAAGAATTCATGTATTCCCGTGGCGGCAGATATCCTTTTCACCGTGGCGTCGGTGATTCTGGACTGCGATATCTGCAGCTGTCCGTTCCGAAACATCATGCTTATGCCCGGAATCAGCTCGGTCATCTCTTCCTCGGCATTGAAGTAAACTTCACCATCGGTCGGTTCCGATTCGTCGACAGGCCATCCCTCCGGCAGTATTCCCTTGGCGAAGACATGATGAAGCCACGGAAGCATCGAGAAGTAGATATGATCTGTACCGTAGGAACTATAGTATCCGCGTATATCGAAGTAATAAAACCAGGGCGCCCAGGATACATAATTCTGATAGTAATAATAGCTTGCCCTGCTCCGTTTTTCCCAGATTTGTCCTTTACCAAGAACATCTGTCACGTCGTCGTATGGCAGCCAGTATGATTGCAGAATCTCTATCCACAGGTCCTGAACCGGTTCCTCCAGCAAATTGAAATAAGCTTTTATATTCCTTGCATCCGAGAGGAAATAGGCGATAAAGTCAACCATCTCCTTTTTTAGAACAGAACCGGTCTTACGCATTGCGTTGAAAGCCGCAGGAGCCGAAGACAGCACTCCGTTGGAGTTATAGAACACATATTCGCAATCCCCGAATATCTTTCTCAGATGCATCACCATGGTGGCAAGCTGATCACGCTCAACCTGACGATTAAGCATGTTGCACAAGGCTGCTATAAGGCGCTCAGACCCTTCATGGAACTCAATTTTCTTATATCCCGTACCGAAAATATTCCTTATTGCCATGGTTGTCATCCTAAAATAAAGTCAATATCCTCTTCAGTCAAAGTTTTGCCGGCTGCGGAGTCGGCGCTGATGAGTTCATCGACAAGTATTGATTTCTGCTGCTGGAGCTGTACGATTTTTTCTTCGATGGTGCCGCGTGTGATCATCGAATAGCACATCACAGTCGATTTCTGCCCGATTCGGTGCAGCCGGTTGATTCCCTGCTCCTCGGCAGCCTTGTTCCACCATGGTTCGAAGATATAGACATTGTCGGCAGCCGTGAGATTCAGACCCACGCCACCCGTCTTGAGTGTCATCAGAAGCACTTTGCATTTCTTGTCTTTCTGGAAGCGGTCGACAACACTCTGCCTGTCGTGGGTCGCGCCGGTCATTGTGGCGTATTCGATTCCAAGTTCCTGCAGACGTTCGCCTACAAGATCGATGCCGGTGAGAAAATTGAAGAAAACGACTGCCTTATGCCTGTTCGACACGGCTGTAACAAGCGATTCGACAAGTTCCGACACCTTAGGCGATGCTATCCTGCCTTCGCTCATGTTCTCCGGCACGGAAGCTATCTGACGCAGCTCATTTATGGCCTGAAGAAGCTCGAAACGCGAGGCCCGGACGCCTTTGGCGGCTATCGAGGCGTTGACCTGACTGTGGAAGTAACTGCGGCGCGTTTCATAGAGTCGCGCCTGCTCCTCGCTCATCTCCACGTAAAGTGTATTGTCGATACGGTCGGGCAGATCGTCGAGCACGTCCTTTTTAAGGCGACGCAACATGAACGGATAAATCTTGCGCCTCAGCGCGCCGAGCAACTCGCGGTCGTTGTCTCTCTGTATAGGCAGCGTGTATCGGCGGTTGAATTCCTCCGGAGTGCCGAACATCGAAGGATTGAGAAAGCGGAAGAGCGAGTACAGCTCGGTAAGATTGTTCTCGACGGGCGTTCCGCTCAGCGCAAGGCGGTGCTTTGACCGGAGAGCGTAGACAGCCTGCGTGGTCTGTGCTCCTATATTCTTGATGCTCTGGCTCTCGTCGAGAATAATGCAGTGGTAATCGGTTTTCCTGAATTTTTCTATGTCGTTACGCACAATGGCGTATGTGGTCAGAATCACCTGATTGCCTTCGATGTTATCATAGTTGCGCGATGCGCCGTAGTACGTGAAGTGCTTCAGCTGTGGTGCAAACCGGTCAAGCTCCTTTTCCCAGTTGAAAAGAAGGCTGCGTGGCATCACAATCAGCGTGGGCGCAGTCTCGGCAGGATAGATTTTCGAAAGCAGGGTAATGGTCTGCAGCGTTTTTCCAAGACCCATATCATCGGCGAGACAGCCTCCGAGATTATTGTCATAAAGATATTTCAGCCATTTTACCCCGTCAATCTGATACCTGCGCAAGGAAGCTTTGACTTCGTCGGTCTGCAACGTCTGCGACGCGAGTCCGTTGAATCCGCCGAAAATCCTGCGGTGTTTCTCAGAAATCTCACCGGGCAGCCCTTCGGGTAGCATTTCTTCTATCTCCGAAAGATCGAAGAAAGAAGTCTGGACCTTGTTCGATTTGCCTTTGGCGGGGCGGAAGAGGCGCTGCAGTTTGTCTACGTATTCCTGATTGATAATTGCGCGGTTGCCGTCGGAAAGCTGCACATATTTGTTTTTTGAGTACATCCGCAGCAGTTCCTGTAGCGAGAATGTCTGTTCTCCAACTTCCAGAGCGAGCGAGCCTTCGAGAAAATCTATACCCGACGACAGCGAGAGTTTCATTTTAGGCTGCGACACGGTCAGCTTGTATTCTTTCAGCTTTTCCACTCCCAGCAGACGGTATGAACCGAGCAATGTGCCGAGGCCCTGAAGCAGAAAAGGTGATGCCGTAGCAGCAGGTATGATAAAACTGTTGCCTTCGCGATAAATCTCACGCTTGGCGGACCGGTCGGGGGCATACTGCATGATCTGTTTTTCCAGCGTATCGCCCGACTCGCCGAGCGACGAATATTTTATCGGTTTAAGCTCTATCACATGCCCCGGCAGTTCTTCGGCAATCCACGACGGCTCGAACTGAGCGATGAACTCCATCGACATATCAGGGAGCGTATGTGCTATATGTAGAAACAGAGCCTTGTCGGAATCGACTTTGTCGAAAAGGAGTGCGGGCACTGTCTGAACGGGGGTATCGGAGTATCTCACCTCGTAGTCGTCATATGCCAGTTCCAGATTGTCGAGGTAGGAGAATGTGACGGAAAGAAATGGCTCCAGCATTTCGGCAGTAAAAGGCTCGCTGAACACATCGAGCTGGTCGTAATTTTCGCCCACCGGTTTGATTGCTATCAGAGTGGAGCCGGCAATGACAAACGAATCCGAGAGAAACTGCATATCGCCGAATTCGCGCTCGCCGGCCACAACCGAAAAGTGCGGTACGAACTTGCCATCCTCATTCTTAGTAAGCGACAGTTTTATACTGCCCTGTTCCTTAAGAATGGAAAGCGGATTGCCGTTGCGGTCTATCAGATTGCTGCATTGCATGAGCTGCTGGAGGAAATAGGGATAGTCGGACACTGCGACAGACCGATTTCCTGAAGGCTTTCCCCAGCTTATCTGCCATGATTGCCGCTGCATGATATCGCAGAACATTCTGGCGGCGGCTCGTACTGTGGCATCTCCGGCAAATCCTGAAACATCCACATCGTTCATTCTGGAATCGACTGCACGCACAGCGACTCCTGTATCTCCGGAATAAATCATGAACCGGAAATCGGAGACCGTCGATGCCGGCGCTTCACTTTGATATTTTCTTCTCAGCCCTGAAAATAATTCGCTCATCAATTACGGAATTCAAATAAACCGCAAAGGTACATAAAAAAAGCGATTTTTTACGCCCGGTGTATA
>CABRLF010000200.1 GCA_902471685.1 uncultured Porphyromonadaceae bacterium | reverse complement strand
TATTCTGTTACAAAATTATGTATCTAAATATTAAATATTGTTTAATCTAACAATTTGCTTTTATATGCTTTTTGAACTCTAAAAAAAACGACTTATCTTTGTAAACGCTATAATACATAGTAATTGTAATAACCTTCCTACAATGAAAACTTTAAGTGCTATTGCCCTTTCTTGCGCTTTCGCTATGGCTTTTTCGGCCTCGGATCTGTACGCAGCAGAGCGTGAGGAATGCGCTGTGGAGCTACTACAGAAGTATATGCCCGGTACAAATGCTATCGGCAAACTGGTCGTCAAGGATATTGACATCGACGATTCTCACCGACGTATTACTGTAGACTACAGCAAAGCTGCTGCCTATATCCCGCTTACCGCAGAATCTCTCGAAAGTCTGAAACGCGATATCCTCTCTTCTTTTGGTCCAGAATACAAAAAATACAAAATCATCCTCACGGCCGACGGAACTAACCTTGACAAATTAGTTGCCTACGGAACCGGTAAGATCGTGGCTCCGAAGGAAAGATTTCAGTTTGTCACCAGAGAAGACCGACAGAAGGCCCCCTTCGGTCTGGACGGCAAAAACATTGCTCTCTGGCAAAGTCATGGATGGTATTTCGAACCCAAACTGAACCGTTGGGAGTGGCAAAGAGCACGAGATTTCCAGACAGTGGAAGATCTCTATACTCAAAGTTATGTCATTCCCTTCCTCATGCCTATGCTTGAGAACGCCGGGGCGTATGTCATGTCTCCACGTGAACGCGACACCAACAGGACAGAAATCATCGTTGACAACGATACCCAATCGGAAGGAAGATCTTTCTCTACTTCCGGCAACTGGCAGCAGTCCGGTAAAGCAGGCTTCGCCTGGGCAAAGAAGGAGTTGCGCAACGGTGACCATCCATTCTCGGACGGAACGTCCCTTATGACGAGACTCTCTGGCAAAGCGTCCGCCTCGGCAACTGCCTCATGGAATGCAGACATTCCCGAAGACGGCAACTACGCGGTCTATATCAGTTACACATCTCTCCCGCAGAGTTCGCGCACTGCCGCTTATAAAGTGTACGCAGCCGACGGAGAACACCATTTCACGATCAATCAGAGGATGGGTGGCGGCACATGGATTTATCTCGGACATTTCCCGCTAAAAAAAGGCGAACGAAAAGTTGTCGAACTGTTCAACTCCGGCAAAAACAAGAAAGAGGTTGTGACAGCCGATGCCGTCAAGATTGGCGGTGGCATGGGGAATGTGGCGCGTATCGTCAAAGAACCACGGAAGGACGGTATCGATTATGAATATGCGACCAGTGGATATCCCCGTTTTACCGAGGGGGCCCGTTATTTCCTGCAGTGGGCCGGAGCTCCGGACAGCGTTTTCACCCCATCCGATTATGTCAATGACTATACCGACGATTACCGGTGTCGCGGACTTTGGGTAAACTGGCTTGCCGGCGGCTCGTCCGTTCTGCCGAACCGTGATGGTCTCGGCATTCCGGTAGATCTCAGTTTTGCTTTCCATTCAGATGCAGGGACAACAATGAATGATTCAATTATCGGAACGCTGGGCATATATAGTACCGCAGGCGGTCCTAAAAAAGCCAACGGCACAGACGCCCTCGTTTCGCGCGATCTGACCAACGAGGTTATGACGAATATAGTCGACGATGTCAGGGCTACATTCGAACCGAACTGGACACGTCGTGGCATGTGGGACGAGAGCTACTTTGAAGCCCGGGTTCCGGAGGTTCCGGCCATGCTCCTCGAGCTTCTCTCCCACCAGAATTTCGCCGATATGAAGTACGGACTAGATCCGGCTTTCCGTTTCGTCGTTTCCCGCGCCGTCTACAAAGGAATGTTGAAGTTCCTGGCTCACCGCGACGGTCGGAAATACGTTGTCCAGCCATTACCTGTCCACGGCTTCGCCATCGGTCAGACTGCCCCGGGCAACTATCGTCTTCAGTGGGAACCGACCGAAGATAAGACTGAGCCTACGGCAACTCCGACGTACTATATCATTGAAGAGCGCCTTGGCAACGGAGCCTTCACGCCTGTCGCCAAAGTGAATGGTACGACATTCGACCTCGCGGTCGATGACTCCGAAATACATTCCTACCGTGTCATCGCAGGCAATGACGGAGGCGTCGCTTTCCCATCCGAAGTACTCGCATTATGTTACCAGCCTCAAAGCAAAGGCACAGTCACCATTGTCAACGGCTTTACTCGCGTCAGTGCTCCGGATTGGTTTGATGCAGGGAAAATAGCCGGTTTCTATGATGCCAAAGATCACGGTGTGCCATATGTTTCCGACATAAATTATATCGGAAGTCAGTTTGAATTCCGCCGTGATATCCCTTGGATGGATGATGACGCTGCCGGCTTCGGCCATTCCCGGTCCAACTACGAAGACAAAGTAATTGCAGGAAACACATTCGACTTCGTCGCTCTTCATGGAGAGGCTGTCCGCAAAGCCGGTTACTCGTTCATCAGTTCTTCGGTAGAGGCATTCTGCAAGGCTGCCGATACTCCGGCGGCAGTCGACCTCATACTCGGAAAACAGAAAGAAATCAAACAAGGCCGCGGTGCCTACGGTACAAAATTCAAGGCTTTCCCGTCGGAACTTCAGAACCGTATGGCGGCACTTGCAACCGAAGGTACGGATTTCTTCGTGAGCGGCGCTTTTGTCGCCACCGACATCTGGGACAATCCCAATTCGAACGATGAAGTTGCCGCAGCTGACAAGAAATTCGCACAGGATATTCTCGGTTTTACCTGGAGGTCTGGACAGGCATCGATTACCGGTCAGGCATATGAGGTTGCGACTCCATACCGTGAATTCGGGCATGGAGAATACTCATTCTCATGTACACCCAATCAGGACTGTTATGTTGTCGAGTCACCGGATTCCTTTTATGCGACAGATTCTGAAAAAGGCTGCACTTTCATGCGCTATTCCGAGAACAATCTCGTCGCTGGTACCCTTTACCGCAACGGCGAATCGAGAGTCGCTGTGATCGGATTTCCATTCGAGACAATAACTGATGAAAAAAGCCGCGACAAACTCATGAAACAGGTCCTCGACTTCTTCTCTAAATAAATTATTCCATAAAACACACCAAATGAAAAATTCTGTCCATTGTTTCATCCCTTTCTCAGATGAAAGCCGTATAAAACCCACTGTCGACAGTTTACGCAGCTGTAAGGCTGTGAAAGCAGTATCGCTCCTTGCCGTCGACCCCGAAGCGAAAGCATTCGACGGTTGCGACATCATATATATCGACAATATCAACTCGTCTGAAACTATAAGGAAAATAGCCACGGCCACAGATGCCGACTATACCCTGCTCTTTACGAAAAACACTGAGCTTCAGCCTGGATATCTTGCCATCGACCGTTTTATCCGGATCGCCCGCGACACAGAAGCCGGCATGCTTTATGCCGATTATTATACCGTCGTCGACGGCGTAAAAACCAATACTCCGGTCATAGACTACCAGTTCGGTTCGCTCCGTGACGATTTCAATTTCGGCCCCCTTCTGTTCTTCAGAACAAGCGTATTGAAAGAGGCGGCAAAAGGTATCGACAAGAACTATAAATCAGCCGGCCTTTACGATCTCCGTCTGCGTATAAGCAGACTTGCACCCATCGTTCATATCAACGAATATCTCTATACCGAAGTCACCGTCAGCGAGAAACAGAATGGCGAGGCAATATTCAATTATGTCGATCCCAAAAACAGAAACGTACAGATTGAAATGGAAGAGGCATGTACCGACCACCTCAAAGCTGTCGGTGGATACCTCCCGCCCGTTTTCGAAAAAATAGAATTTGATCGAGGTGATTTTAAAAACGAGGCATCCGTCATTATCCCCGTACGCAACCGCGTGCGTACTATCCGCGACGCAATCAAATCTGTTCTGTCGCAGAAAACCGACTTCCCGTTTAACCTTATTATTATCGACAACCATTCAACCGACGGCACTTCGGAAGCAATCGACGAATTCAGCGCCGACCCGCGTCTGATTCATATCATTCCCGAACGCGACGACCTCGGTATCGGCGGATGCTGGAATGTAGGAGCCAACCATCCCGAAGCCGGCAAATTCTGCGTTCAGCTCGATTCGGACGATGTATATGCCGATGAAAATACCCTCGCCAAAATGGTGAAGGCATTCTATGACAACAATTCCGCTATGGTCGTCGGCACCTATAAACTCACGGACATAGACCTCAACACTATTCCTCCAGGCATTATAGATCATCGCGAATGGACACCCGAAAACGGACGCAACAATGCTATCCGCATAAACGGCCTCGGAGCTCCGCGTGCCTTCTATACTCCGTCGCTGAGATC
>CABRLF010000199.1 GCA_902471685.1 uncultured Porphyromonadaceae bacterium | reverse complement strand
AGAGCATCTGACTACGGATCAGAAGGTTACAGGTTTGAATCCTGTGCGAGTCACAAAAGGGGCATCGCTTTTGAACGATGCTCTTTTTGTATATAAATGAAAGATATGAAATATTTTCTCTCCATATTGATTCTCGTCTTGGCGACAGTGTGCGCACAGGCCCGTGACAAGGCCGACGATAAGGTCGCGGCGGCCCGTGCCGCTGCCGAGGCCACGCAGTCGGTTATCCGCAATCCATATCGAGGATATTCCTGGCGTGTGGATGAGGAGGGCGATACGGTTATGGTCATCTTCCTGCGCGATGTGACGATCTATCCGCCCATGAAATTCAAGAACAAGAAGCAGGAGGAATTCTACTGGCGCACTGTACGCGACGTGAAACTTACCCTGCCGTATGCCAAGCTTATTGCCGAGACAATAGTGGAGACATATGAGTATATCGAAACGTTTCCTACACAGAAGGAGCGCGAGGCTTACCTTAAAAAAATGGAGAGCGCTCTCTTCAATCAGTACAAGCCTGTTCTCAAGCGTTTCTCCAAGCGCCAGGCAAAGGTACTCGTGAAACTTATCCAGCGTGAAACGCATCAGTCGAGCTACGATATAGTCAAGGCATTCCTCGGCTCTTTCCGCGCCACTTTCTGGCAGGGATTCGGCAAGCTTTTCGGTGTGAGCCTCAAAGGCTCGTTCAATCCTAAGAAAAATAAGGAGGATGCCACGCTCGACCGAATAGCACGGTGCGTGGAGCAGGGTACACTATGACTTCCTCCATGTCATATCAGTCGCTGCGGCCGCATTATGCGGCATTCATGATGCTTGAGCGGGGGCTGAGCGCCAGTACACGTGAGGCTTACATGCGCGATGTCGACCGTCTGGCGGAGTATCTTCAGGAAGAAGGGATACAGCCTGCCGATGCGACGGCCGACGATCTCCACAAGTTTATTTTTGATCTTCACGATCTTGGTGTCGCGCCTCGGTCGCAGGCCAGAATTGTCAGCGGTATCCGCTCGTTTTACCGTTATCTGGAGATCGAGGGCATCCTTACAAAAAATCCTTCGCAACTGATTGAAAGCCCCAAGCTCGGTGTCCATCTTCCCGAAGTGCTAACTATCGACGAGGTCAATGATATGATTGAAGCCGTCGACCTCACATCCCCTCAGGGACCGCGCAACCGTGCGATCATCGAATTGCTGTATGGCTCGGGACTGCGTGTTTCGGAGCTGTGTACCCTTGAGCGGAGGCGAGTGTCGCTCGAAGACCGGTATCTGATTGTGACCGGCAAAGGCTCCAAAGAAAGGCTTGTGCCCATGAGCGAGGAGTCGGTCGACAGAATCCGGATATACCTTGAAACCGACACTGTCCAACCCAAGCGCGGTGAGGAGGACTATCTCTTCCTGACCAGGCGTGGTGCACACCTTACCCGCGTTATGGTCTTCTATATAGTCAGAGGTCTTGCAGAGGCTGCAGGCATCGCTAAGACTATCTCTCCGCATACCCTCCGGCATTCATTCGCCACACATCTGCTTGAAGGAGGGGCCAATCTGCGCGCCATTCAGGCCATGCTCGGCCATGAATCGATCGCCACTACCCAGATTTATCTCCATCTCGACAATACGCGTCTGCGCGAGGAAATCATCGCTCATCATCCGCGTAACCGGAGGAAATAAACTGTACATCCGGAATATTTTTTCTTATTTCCTTTGTAACAAAAAGGAACCGCTTGTGTCATCTATACAAATGACCAACAAAGAGTTCGAAATACTTGCGAGGACACTTCGTCCACGTCTGCTGAAGGCTTCCCGGCAAATTGTCGGGAGCGAAGCTGACGCCGAAGATATAGCGCAGGACACGATGCTCAAACTATGGGAACTGCGCGATGACCTCGGCGAGTACCGGTCGGTCGAGGCATTGGCGACATTGATCGCCAAGCGGCTGTCGCTTAATGCAGTCCGCCGCCTGCGTCCCTCGAATCTCGATGAAGTGGTTCAGACTGCCGATTCCGAACCGACAGCGGAAGAGCTGATGATTATGCACCAGCGATCGTCATATATCGATTCGGTTCTGTCGAAGCTTCCCGACTCCCAGCAGTCATTGATCCGGATGAGACATATCGACGGATACGACAATGCTGAGATAGCGAACATTCTCGGAGTGAACGAAGGTGCGGTCAGAACAGCTCTTTGCCGGGCCAGAAGGCATGTTGCCGAATTATTTGATATAGAAGTGATAAGATGAAAATGAACAATAAGGAAATAAAGAAATTGATTGAGCGCTTTCTCGACGGCGATACCACGCCGGCAGAAGAATGCACCATCTACAGCTACTTCGCCAGGCACCGTTACGCCGGTGAGCTTGAGCGATACCGCCCGATGTTCGAGTGGTATTCCTCCCTCGCCTCCGTCCGAAAGACTTCCAGACGCAAGCCTGTCTGGTTTGCCGCAGCGGGAATAGCGGCGGCCGTGGCGCTCGCCATCGGTCTTTCTTTCTCGTTCTTCCGGCCGTCGCCGACAGTGGACGATGACATATATGCCAGCTACGAGGGCAGCTATGTGATAGAAAACGGTGTGCGCATAAGTGATGTCGGACTCCTTTATGACCAGCTCGTCATGGCAGAATCCTTTGCCGACAGTATAAGTGCTCTTGATCCCGAAGAGCGGATTCTTCAGGAAGAAGCGGCTGTCGTAGACAATACCCTGAATGCTTTGCTCGAAGGCGTGGACGAAGAAGATTTAAGAAATGAAATTGAAAATGGTTTTTAATATATTGAGTTATGAGAAATATTATAATAGCATTGATTATCGCCTTCTGTGCTCCCGTTCTTGCCGCGCAGTCGAAAATCGACAAAGCGATGAAAGACATGGAAGGGAAAAAAGATGTGAAGGTGACGTATATAGAACGCCGCTCTCCAAAGACACACAAACTATATCGCGAGACAATGATCCTCGACTTCGCGAAAGGGGATTATTATGAGAAACTTGCAAAAGCATTCAACGACGAACGAAAGAATACCGTAAAATCATCTCTTTCTGACGGCATGTATATTTTTGAATTCGAGGATGACAATACGGAAAGTCGATATGTGCTGAGGAAGAATCAGGTCTCGAAACTGTGGAAAGACAAGAAGGTGAAGGAGGAATCCGAGAGAAAAGGACGTCGAGGCCGCAATGCTTCAGATGTCGCAACTCTCGAACCCACTCTGGAACCCTATCTTGAACTGAATTATTAAAAATTTGTTCTTTGCCGCACGAATTGTTACCTTTGCGGCATGGAAACGAAATTGCCCGACTGGGCTTACAGAATGAACTGCGCGGTCACCGTCTGCGACCGCAACCTCGACATCATATATATGAACGAACGTTCGCGTGCAACCTTCTCCGCACGCGGTGGTGCCGATTTAATCGGGCATAACCTGATGGACTACCATAACGACCGTTCCAAAAGCATAATACGCCGCCTTATGGAAGAAGGCGGCGTAAATTGTTATACTATCCAGAAGGAAGGTCAGCGCAAGATGATCTATCAGACCGCATGGCGCGACGATGACGGAGCCGTTGCCGGGCTGGTGGAGATATCGATGGTCATTCCCGAGGAAATGCCACATTATATCCGCTGACGCCCGTCATTCGCGGAAGTCACGCAGACTTTCTTTCAGCCGGCGGCGGGCAAGGAAAATACGGCTTTTGACAGTCCCGATCGGAAGTCCCATTTCATCGGCTATCTCGGCGTATTTATAGCCTGCGACATAGAGCGAGAAGGGTGTGCGAAGATCTTCGTTCAGACTGCTCATTGTCTCCGTTATCTCTTTGGCCGAATACGCCCCCTCAGGATTGTCAATCCCCGATTCCTGAGGCAGATTCAGAAGATAGAGATCGTCGCTTGTGTCGACATATACTGCCGAGCGGACTCTGCGGCGGTAATTGTTGATGAAGATGTTTCGCATTATGGTAAACAGCCATCCCTTGATGTTTACGTTGTCCACATATTTGTCGCGGCTGTCGAGTGCTTTCAGTGTTGTGTCCTGAAGCAGGTCATAGGCATCCTCGCGGTTCATCGTGAGGCTATAGGCGAAGTTCAATAGATTTCGTTGCAGCCCTAATATCTTTGATTGGAAAGTTTCAGTACTCATATTTGGAGGAGAAGAGGTTTAGTGAATCTAATAGGTATCTGTTAAACGCCTCCGGAGGCCAAATAATCCTCGGAATTTAGTTTTTTTGAGGTTATTTAGCGGAAAATGCCACAATTACGTTAAAAGCCTCCTCTCAGGAATAAAAATTTTGCCATTCGCGAAAATTTATCTACCTTTGCACCGCAAACGCCCGGATGGCGGAATCGGTAGACGCGACGGTCTCAAACACCGTTGG
>CABRLF010000198.1 GCA_902471685.1 uncultured Porphyromonadaceae bacterium | reverse complement strand
ATTCCTGCTGAACCGCTCTTCCGATCTTTCAGGTTCGGGAAAATCGACGCTGCTCAATATCCTCGGAATTCTTGATAACTATGACTCCGGCGAATATTTCCTTGACGGACAGCGCATCTATAATCTGAACGAGAACCAGGCAGCCGAAATCCGCAACCGCAAAATCGGATTCGTCTTCCAGTCGTTCAACCTCATCAGCTACAAGGATGCGCTTGAGAATGTGGCGTTGCCGCTTTTCTATCGCGGGGTGAGCCGACGCAAACGCAATGCTCTTGCCATGGAGCAACTCGAGAGACTCGGTCTCGCCGACCGCGCGACCCATCTGCCAGGCGAACTATCCGGCGGCCAGAAACAGCGTGTCGCCCTGGCACGCGCGCTTGTCACCAATCCGTCGATCATACTTGCCGACGAACCTACGGGGGCTCTCGACTCCAAGACCTCCAAAGAGGTGATGCAGATATTTCGCGATCTGAACAGTCAGGGCATGACGATTGTAATCGTCACGCACGACCCGAATGTGGGCGAAGCAACCAACCGTATCATACGCATTGCGGACGGTCAAATCATGAACGGAAATGTTTGATCTCCTTCACGAAATAGGGCAGACGCTCCGCAACAATAAACTGCGCACCGGCCTTACCGGCCTTGCGGTGGTGTGGGGTGTGTTCATGCTCATCATTCTGCTTGGCGTCGCCCGCGGTGTGGTGAATGCCGGCCAAAGCAGAATGGGGCAGTCGACGACACGCTCGATTGTCTATTGGGGCGGACGTACGAATATGCCTTATCAGGGTTATCCTAAGGGCAGGCCGATCACTCTCCGTAACCGCGACGGCGAAGCGCTCGCCCGCGACAACAGCCATGTGACCAAGACAAGTACAAGCGCTTCCGTTTCGGGTAATATAGTAGGACCGAAAGGCGTTATATCCGGAGTTTCGGCCTCTTTCCCATCCAAACAGGAAGAGAGGAGAATTGAGATTAAAGAAGGACGCTTCCTCAATCAGCCGGATATGGATGATCTGAGGCATTCGATGGTGATTCATCATGACAATGCGATCCGTCTTTTCGGCGACTCGGTGAATATTGTCGGAAGAAGTGTGAAGTTTCTCGATCTGTCGTGGACCATTGTCGGAGTCTATAACAGTAACTGGGCCTCGGATACATATATACCCTATTCCACTTACAAAGCTCTCACAGGCAATAACGATGAAGTATACGAGCTGAACGTCTACTTCGACGACAAGATCAAAACCGAGGAAGAGGCGCAGGATTTCGACGACGATATGCACAGCACTCTCGCACGCCAGCATACCGTATGCCCGGCCGATGCCAAGGCGGCATTCTACTCATGGAATAAGTTTTCCGATGCTCTCCGCAATGCCGAGATGATGAGGTATCTTAATCTGGCCGTGTGGGTGCTCGGATTTCTGACGCTCCTCACCGGAATCGTCGGTGTGAGCAATATCATGTTCGTGTCGGTCCGCGAGCGTACCCATGAAATCGGCGTGCGGCGTGCCATCGGGGCCAAGCCTCGGGCTATCCTCACTCAGATACTCTCGGAGAGTGTCGCCATAACCGCTATTTTCGGATATATAGGTATCGTGCTGGGCATGTTGCTCCTGCAGGTAGTCGATATGCTGTTCGGTTCTTCCGAAATGCTTAAGAATCCTACCGTCGACATCAGGATTGCCGTTGAAGTGACCATAGCTCTGGTCATTGCCGGAGCTGCGGCAGGTCTTTTCCCGGCACTGAAAGCACTTAAAGTTAAACCCGTAGAAGCTCTTCGCGACGAATGAAACTGTCTGTATTTGATTTTGACAACTGGCGCGAAATCGGCGCCACTCTTGCGCGCAATAAGACGCGCACGTTCCTCACTGCTTTCGGTATCTTCTGGGGTACGGCGATGCTTGCGCTCCTCTGGGGTGGTTCAAGAGGCTTTCAGGGGGTTATGTACCGTAATTTCTACGGTGTTTCAACCAATATGGGCGTTGTTTTCCCGAATACGCGCAATATTTCCTACAAAGGCTATAACAAAGGTTCGTCCTGGACCATGAACTACAGCGATCTGGACGCTCTTCGCACTGGGATCCCCGAGATTGAGTATATCACCGGTGCTTTGCAGAACAGCGCTAATGCCTCGTTCAGAGACAAAACCGCTACCGGAACGATACTCGGTGCAAGCAGCGATTTCTTCAATATATCCAAGCCTGTACTTGTCAGCGGACGTCTGCTCAACGAGGCGGATGTAAGCAAAAGTGAGAAAAACTGCGTGATAGGTGTAAACCGTGCCGCCGATCTCTTCGGAACCGGCGATCCTGTAGGACAGTATATAAATATCAACAATGTATTCTGTCGTGTTGTTGGTGTTGCCCGGCAGCTCGGAGATGCTTCGGTAATGGGCAACGTGGACGACAGCTTCTACATCCCCGCGACAACATTCCGCCAGATATACAATACCGGCGATCAGATATATGGTCTTTTATTCACCACGAAGCCCGGAACGCGTCCATCCGATGTTAAAAAGGACATGAACAGGATTCTATTCGCAAGGCACTATGTAGATCCTGCCGATGATCAGGCTGTCAATATGATGGATCTCTCGGATATGTTCGACATGATCTCAAATATCTTTCTGGGCATTCAGCTGCTGGCTCTGTTTGTGGGTGTAGGTACTCTGATGGCCGGAGTGATCGGTGTCGGGAATATAATGTGGATCATAGTGCGCGAGCGCACTCATGAGTTCGGCATCCGGCGGTCGATCGGCGCCAAACCGCGGGATATCACCGTTCAGGTACTTTCGGAGGCCGTAGTCCTTACTTTAGTAGCGGGTACTGCCGGTGTATGCTTCGCTTCGATAATCCTTGCCGTAGCCGATCATGTGACTGTCGATCCTGTGGCCGGTATCGCCGGCTTCGAGCTTCCCTTCTGGTGGGCTGTCGGCATTGTCTTCGTTTTCTTCATCCTCGGTTCGGCAGCCGGTACTCTACCCGCCGTGAAAGCCATGCGGATCAAGCCTATCGAAGCTATGAATGAAAAATAATAATCTCAATCTTAACCTATAAAAATTTAATCTCTCAACTGCATAAAACTATGAAAAAGTTTTTCCGTATTTTCTTATGGATTCTGATAGTTCTTGTTTTCATCGGAACATTCGTATTCCTTTACCGCAATTCACAGCCGAAGGAAGACATATACAAGAGTGTTAAGCCCGAGGTGGCGACTATCGAGCGCAACACGACCCTCACGGGAAAAATCGAACCGCGCGATGAAATCGAAATCAAACCTCAGATTTCAGGTATCATTTCCGAGATAAAGGTTGAAGCCGGCGATTTCGTTCATGAAGGCGACGTCATAGCTAAAATCAAGGTTATTCCGGAAGCATCGCAACTTTCGCAGGCTCAGTCGCGGGTGAACACCTGCATCATCGATCTCGACGACGCACGCCTGAAATATGAACGCGACAAATCGCTTTATGAACAGAAAGTAATTTCCCGCGAGGATTACGAGACTTCGGAAAAGACTTTCAAAACTGCGGAGGAGAATCTCGTCGCAGCACGCGATGCATACAATATTGTGCGCGAGGGTGTGTCGCAGTACAACGCCAAGGAAAGCAATACCCTGGTGCGCGCCACCATTACAGGTCTGGTGCTCGATGTGCCTGTAAAAGTGGGTTCTTCGGTTATTCAGGCAAATACGATGAACGACGGCACTACTGTAGCTACTATTGCCGATATGAACAATCTTGTCTTCAAGGGTAATGTCGACGAGACTGAAGTAGGTCTTCTCTACATAGGGATGCCGATGGACATCACTGTCGGAGCTATGCCGGATCTGCATCCTACCGCGACGATCGAGTATATTTCCCCGAAGGGAACTGAAAATAATGGCGCGAATACCTTTGAGATCAAGGCCGCGCTGAAGCTTGAGAGCTCCGAAGGGCTGAGAGCAGGATATTCGGCCAATGCAGCAGTCGTGCTCGACAGGGCCGAGAATGTGGTGACTGTGCCGGAGGCTGTGGTCGAGTATGCCGCAGGCAAGACTTATGTCTATGTCCAGACCGACAGCGTTCCAAAGGCTGTCTACGACAAACGCGAGGTGACAACCGGCCTTAGCGACGGAATGAAAGTTGAGATAAAGAACGGTATTGACTCCACTGCAGTTCTTCGCGGTGAAATAATAAAATAAGGCCATGAAGAGAATTGTTTTCGCCCTTGCTGCTTTTGCCTGCAGTCTCTCTGTGATGGCTCAGTCGCACCGCTGGAGCCTTGATGAGTGCGTTGATTATGCCGTGGCGCACAATATCAATGTGCTTCAGACGAAAATATCGGAGGATCAGGGCCGCATAGCGGTCGACGAGGCCAAGAGCGGCTTCGTTCCGGCGTCGGAAGTCCTCGACGAAGGGCGCTT
>CABRLF010000197.1 GCA_902471685.1 uncultured Porphyromonadaceae bacterium | reverse complement strand
AAGCTCCGGCTTCTGAAATATTCTTTTTCAACTTTGGCATAATAATGAAATGAGCCGCTTACTTCATTATGCGCGACAAATCCTTTTGCCTCAAGTCTGCGCACAACAGTCGATACAGTATTGAAATGTGGTTTCGGGTCGGGGTAGAGTTCGACAAGCTTGCTTATCAATATCGGTCCGTGTTCCCACAGGAGCTGCATCACCTCTTCTTCTTTCGGGGTAAGCTGGTCTTTTGTCGTCTTTTTCATAACTATTCTTGTAGTTTGTTGCGGCAAAGATAATAACTATTTTTGTAGTTGCAATAACCCGCGTCGATATTTAACCCTTATTAACTACAAAAGTAGTTATGCAATTTTCCCTTCGTTATTTATAAAAATTGGAGGGCTAAAAATCAAGTGCCGGAATAAAACTATCCCGGCACCGAAATATTATATAGTTTTTAGGTTTTATATAAATCAATCCATTTCTTTACGGCTTAATGCTCAGATGACGGACTGTGTGTCCCTGAATGTCCCGAATCCAAAGCTCCATGGAAGAGGGGGTTGCTTCGACATCTATTGCATCCACGTTGCTGTTGATCAATACCGGGAAATGATTATTCCCGTTTTCTGACGGAATAAAGACATGGGTATGGAGATGGCCGCAAAGCATTATATCGATGCCGGCGTCGTTTAGAACAGGCATGAATACCTTGTTTGCATGAAGAGTGCCATGCCATGTGCTACCGACAGGAGGAACGTGTACTATGGCCACCTTGTAAGGAGCATCTATGAATTCCCGAGAGGCGACAATACTTTTAAGCCAGTCGGCTTGTGTCTCCCTGTAGTCGTCCATTGTGTTGAGCCCGAAGTACTCAATGTCGGAATCGGGTTTATCCTCACCGCCGTCAAGTACAACAAAAAATACCGGACCCTGACGGAATGCAAAGTAAGGTTCGCCGGTTGCGGTGGGGAAATAATCCATATATTTTTCCGCAAAAACGCCTCTGCCTTCATGATTTCCACGGACAAGGTAGAATGGACGTTCGGAGGCAAATAATTCCACCGATTTGTTGACGAACCCGTCCATCACCTGCTTTTCGTTGTCCATGTTGCTGACCATGTCGCCGTTGTAGATGATAAAATCAGGAACTTCCAGCTGACCAATGCCTTTTATAAGCCGTGCCAGACGGGTTGTATCGCCATGAATGTCATTGATTACTTTAAATCGTACGGATTGCTTCGAATTATCTAAAGTTGTGAAGCGCAATGGTTCGGCTCTGAAGACATCGGTAGCTGCGACTGGACCGTAGCATACCTGCGATGTATTGTTCTCCGTTACTTCCTGAGAAAAGATACGGTATCGGTAGGTTGTTCCGGGCGTAAGTCCGTTAAGCTTCACACGATGGATGCATCCGATATTCTTGCGCCCGAGCTTCGTGTCGAAATAGCGGGGCCGATCGCAAGCATAGAAATGCATCGAATCGTCCGGCGCGGTTTCGACCCAGGACACTGCATCTTTGTCGGTGCCCCATACCACTACAGCCCGGTCTGTGCCGACTTGTTGCAGATATGGTCCCCAGGTTATCCGGATAGCTCCGCAGTGGAAAGCGGCGAGCATGAGGAATATTGCAAACAGTGTCTTTTTCATTGTTATCTCATTGAGCAATTAGTTCGACAACCATAGATGTATTATGCTCGGCGGATAAGAGATCGAGTCCTACTTTCATGAGGTAATCACCGGTGAAAGTCTTATCGTTTTGAGCGAAGGATGACTTGGCGCCCGGCATGAGGTTAATCTCGCGAACGAGGTACTTAATGTTGCGATCGAGACCTTTCAGCCGCACGCGCATGAGGGGTTCCCTATATCGCGGCGCGAGGTTGTATGCGAAAACGACACCCATTTTTTTGCTGCCATCAACGTATTCAACGGCCATGTGATTTGATTCGTAAGGTGATACGAGACGGTATTGGGTGCCGTCCATGATAGCTGGATTAAGACGTTTCCAGTTTGCGATAGCTTCTTGACAAAAGGTCAGTTCGTCGGCAGAAAGCTCATCGAGGCCTATGTCGAAACCAAGGCGGCACATAGAAGCCATATCAGTCCGGAATTTTATGGACGTAGCTTTGTTCCAGCTTGTTACGTGTGCCGCCATAGCTTTGGCCGGGAAAAACTGCGAGAATCCCCACTGGATATAAGCCCGTTCGACAGGATCGGTATTATCGGAGCACCAGAACTCGGTGAAATATTTCAGAGCACCGTAGTCGCAACGTCCACCGCCTCCCGAGCAGAGCATCATGGGCGTATCGGGATATTTGTCGTGTATTCTTTTCAGGACGTTATATATTCCACGCACGTGGTCGACGTATAACTGGCTCTGATGATTTTTACAATAAGGCGAATAGATGTTGGTTATGGGCGAGTTGCAGTCCCATTTAAAATATGCCACACCTGGATTCTCTTTCAGAATATTATCGACCACTCCGAATACATGATCCTGAACTTCGGGATTGCACATGTCGAGGACAAGCTGATTGCGGAAATAGTATGTCTCGCGGTTCGGCTGTTCGATGACCCAGTCGGGGTGCTTCTCATATAGCTCGCTTTTAGGGTTCACCATTTCAGGCTCGATCCATATGCCGAATTTCACACCTGCTTTTTCAGCGGCTTCTACCAAAGCCGGTATGCCACCGGGAATTTTGCTGTGAGTCACCTCCCAGTCGCCGAGACCGGCATGGTCATCCTTGCGTGGATATTTGTTGCCAAACCAACCGTCGTCAAGGAGAAACATATCTACTCCGAGGTCTTTAGCCTCGATCATCAGTCTGGCCAATAAATCCTGATTGAAGTTGAAAAATGTATTTTCCCAGTTGTTAAGCAAGGTCATACGCGGTTTATTGCCGTCTTTGAGCTGATAATTCCGAGCCCACTGATGGAGATTCCGCGAGCCCCGGGATGCACCTCCGTCGCTTAAAGTAAAGATGAATTCAGGAGTAGTGAAAGTCTCGCCGGGATTGAGTTCATAGGCAGAAGCGTATGGATTAATACCGGGAATGACGCGAAGATTGCCCACATTGTCGACTTCAAATGTGAAACGGAAATTCCCGGTCCAACCGATTGTGCCCATCAGCACCTGCCCGCTGTTCTCCTTCACCGGACCGTTGAGGCCGATTTCAAAGAAAGGTTCCGCGTGGAGGGCGGCGCGGCTGCCGAGCTTTGTGTCAATCACTTTTTTCCCGAATTGCAGCTGCTGGCTGCTCATCTGTGCTTCCTTTGCCCAGTCGCTGCTGAATTCGGTCAGCCAATATTCCGGCTCCTTGAAATGAAGCGTTCCTGAAGCATATTGTGATAGCGTTATAGGTTTCTTCTCATGATGAGAGATTTCAGACCACATCTTAATGACGTTCTCTTTGGGATATGCCACATAGTTCAACGTAACATTGACCGGATACTGATCGTCCTTAAGCTTAATCCGGGTATGTGTGCCTCCATCAACCTGCTCAGTCGATGAATCGACATAATAAAGATAGGTAGACATGTTGCCGTCGGCATGAGTTATGCCGATTGCAGGTTCGAAATAATCTTCCGTTCCGGAACTTGGATAAGCTTCCCAGCCGCGGCGTGTGACAGCACCGTCGGAACCGGCATACTGCCACCAATCCGGAATGGCGATGTCTTCTTCATGCAAGAGTTTCGGCCCGAGATATGTCTGATACAGGCGTCCGTTGTCGCCGACTTTAAGGATGAGGTCGGTTCTGTCTGTCGCGATGCGGATGGTGCGACCTGCATCTGATGTAGCCGCCGACACCGACATTGCGATGCCGGCGGCTATGATTGTTAAACAGATTCTATTCATTATTCGGCAGTGAAAGACAGAGTGCTGACATTCTTTGAATCAGGCCCGATCATAATCTCGAATTCGCCGGGTTCGAAGACATACTCCAGATCGGCATTATAGAATTTGAGGTCATTGTCCGAGAGTGTGAATTCAACGTTGCGGCTTTCACCTTTTTTGAGGGTTATTCGCTGGTATTTTTTGAGTTCTTTGACCGGCCGGGTGATTGAGGCCATCTTATCGTGAATATAGAGCTGCACAATTTCAGTACCGTTGCGGTCGCCGGTATTGGAAACAGTGACAGAAGCGGTAATCGTTCCTCCATGCGGCAGAGTGGCGGAGCTTAATGCCATATCGCCATAGCTGAACGAAGTGTAGCTCAGTCCGTATCCAAAAGGATAGAGCGGTTCGTTGCTTTGGTCAAGATAGTTGCTGCGGTACTGTACGAAGTAATCATTTCCGGCAATGGGACGGCCGGTGTTCATGTGGTTGTAGTACAGAGGAATCTGACCGACGGATCTGGGGAATGTTGTGGTGAGTTTACCAGAAGGATTCACTTCACCGAAAACCACATCGGCAATAGCATCGGCAG
>CABRLF010000196.1 GCA_902471685.1 uncultured Porphyromonadaceae bacterium | reverse complement strand
AGCGTAAATATGTCAGTCTTGGCATATCCGTGAATCCTGAGCATTGGGACTTCTCTAAAAATCAGCCGAAGTCCGACTGTCCCAACAGAGAATTTATAGAGTTGATGATTGCTGAAAAGTTGAAAGCCTACAATTCCACCATTATAGAGTTAAAGGCGACCAATCAGGATTTCACATCTTCATCACTCGTTGATAAGGTAGATGGTGGAAATTCTCTTGTTAGAAAGACAGTAAACGAACTGTTTGTAGAACATCTGCAAAGACTTGAAAACGAGAAAAGACGTGGCTATATGCTGTCAGTCCGATACGTCTATAACTCGTTAATCAACTTCAACAAGCACCTCAACATCCCTTTTGCGGAAATAGATGTCGCTTGGTTGAAGCGTTACGAATCATGGCTAAGAAGTAGAGAGGTTTCACAGAACACAATCGGAATCCACTTCCGTACTCTGAGAGCCCTCTATAATATCGCTATTGAAGAAAAGGCAGTCAAAGAAGAACTCTATCCGTTCAAATCGTTCAAAGTTTCCAAACTCCATGAGGAAACAGCCAAACGTGCCTTATCCAAAGAGAATGTAGAGAGAATTATCAGTTTCAAACCGACTGATGATTATATGCGCTTTGCTATCGACCTCTTTGCGTTTACCTACTATTCAGGAGGAATCAATCTGACAGATATTGCTAATCTGACCGAAAGCAACATCATCGCAGACAAACTTATCTATAAGCGTCAGAAAACGGGTAAACTAATAAAGATACCTCTCCAAGAAAAGGCGAAACAACTTATAGAGAAATACCGCACACCTGACAATCCTTATCTATTCCCAATCTTCTCTACACTTCACAAGACAGAAGCACAAAAGAAGTTCAGAATCCATAAGGTAATGGCAAAGGTAAACAAACGGCTTAAAATCATAGGTAAAGAATTAGGCATACCTATCACCTTGACTACCTATGTGGCACGCCATAGTCAGGCGACAGTGATGAAACGTGCCGGAGTTTCCACAGCAGTAATCCGTGAGATTATGGGACATAGTTCTGAACGTGTAACGCAGATTTACCTTGACAGCTTCGACAACGAGCAAGTTGATAACGCCCTGAAATCCCTCTAAATGCAGAAATATCCCGTCAGTCATTAAGATGGGCGGGATATTCTTTGTAATTTTGTAGTCTAAAACGCTTCAGATATGGAACTTTCAGAATTTCTAAATACACGCAAACCGTTTCCCCCACTTCCTGATGATTATAGAGAATCATCAGAATGGGAGGAAAGCCAATTTTTTAATGCGTGGATAATGAAATATCCTGAAAGCAAATATGAAGAAATTATTGAGCGACTAACATATATTCGCTCATATACATTGTTGTTTCCTGAATTTGACGGAGAACAATGGCAACCGTCACAAGACGCTACAAATTATTATGACAACCGAAAACAACGGATAGAGAAAAGCGGTCTGTCGGAAGATGAATTTAACGAATTTGAAATACTGCAAGAATCTATCTCAGACTTAGGACTATCATCATAGCACATGACATTTTTAAGTTGGTTTAGCCGCCACGTTTTTAACATTTGCCCAGAAGTCGTGCAGCAGATTGACATAGCCGTATCTAAAGATGCTCATGCGTTGCACATTCCTGCTTTTCATCATCGGAATCGGCAATGACTCGATTTTGACAAGGCCGTCTATGAACACAGCGGCAAAGGCAATCATCAGCAAGGTTAGCATGTTTTCAAAACGTTTTACTCCAAGATGTGTCTCCTCCATGTTGAACCCGGCGGACTTCAGCGCCCGGAACGCCGTCTCGAGAGTCCAACGCTTGCGGTACAGCACTTCGGTGTAGTCGCACTCCAATGGTGATGCGAGAATGATGAGGGATTCCTCGCCGTTGCGGCCTGTGCGGCGAGTGGCATATATCCGCACTCTCGTATTCTTACGCATCAGCCACACATCATGCAGCACGATGGATTCTCCGAGTCTCAGCGAGGAGAGCACTTCGCGGAGCTTGCGTCCTTTCCTCTGGCCTTTCTTTCTCAGATACAGATTCTCACGCAGTCTCAGGCAGTAGCGTATATGGTTTATCTGTAGCCATTTGATAAAATTGGAATTGCCGAACTCGCGGTCAGCGAGCAGACATTCAATCCTCCCACGCCCCATTAGAGAGACGACACTTTCCATAATGCCAATCTCATCGACAAAACTTGTGATGTCATGGCCGGGAAGGAATGCGAAGCATATCGGGAGCGACATCCCGTTGAAACAGATTCCGACGGCAAGGACATAGTACTTGAATTTGCCAAGCTGCCACGATGTGCCGTCCATGGTCAGTATGAACCGACCTTTTTCAGGCAAGGCATTCAATATGCTCCGGGCCGCTTCATGCTGCTTTATCAGTCCACGCAGCAAAAAACGCTCGATGCGTCTTACCACCGATGCAACGCCGGCGCCTGAGGAAAACTCGGAGGCGAGTTTGAGGATGTTGACCGACCATGCCACAATCATGGCCTGAAGAATCGACATGAGACATTTTTTCAGCGAAAGGTTCATTCCGCTCTGACAAATCGGTCTCAGAATTGTTAATAGAGTATCCATAAGGCGTGTGATTTCCTGGATTTTTATTCACTCTATTAACAAAGGAAGTCCGCGTGGAATGCCGTTAAATTTTCTTAATGCTTTTGATGGTGTGATTGAGTATGAACGATGATGAATTTTCCAATGCAATTCTCGTTCTTGTTGTGCAAATGCTGTGCGAATATTCTTGTTGTATTTAGTAAATACTTAATTATCAGAAATGTTATATGTTTATATATTAGTTGCAGAAGGACTGCGTGTGGATGCTCTTGCAGAACGGCGGTGGCATCTGCGACCATCAGGTGGGTACCGGCAAGATACTTATAATGTGTATGGCGGCACATGAGATGAAACGTCTCGGTCTTGCCCACAAACCGATGATTATCGGAATGAAGGCGAATGTCGCTGAGATTGCCATAACATACCAGAGTGCCTATCCCAATGCAAGGATTTTGTTTGCCGATGAAAAGAGTTTCAAGGCCGACAACCGCGTGGCGTTCTTCAACCAGATCAAGAACAACGACTATGACTGTGTGATAATGTCGCACGACCAGTTCGGCAAGATACCGCAGTCGCCGGAGATGCAACAGCAAATCCTTCAGGCGGAGCTTGACACGGTAGAGGAAAACCTCGAAGTGCTGAAACAGCAGGGACACGACGTAAGCCGTGGTATGCTGAAAGGTCTTATCAAGCGTAAGGAGAACCTTACTGCAAAGATTGCGACCATTCAGTACCAGATGGATCAGAACAGAGATAATGTTGTAGACTTCAAGCAGATGGGTATCGACCACATTTTCATTGACGAATCACATCAGTTCAAGAACCTTATGTTCAACACCCGACATGACCGTGTGGCGGGCTTAGGCAACTCGGAAGGCTCACAACGTGCGCTCAATCTTCTCTATGCAATCCGTACCATTCAAGAGAGAACCGGTAAGGATTTGGGAGCGACATTCCTCAGTGGTACCACTATATCCAATTCTTTGACAGAGTTATACTTGTTGTTCAAGTACCTGCGTCCGAATGAGCTTGAAAGACAGGACATCAGGTGCTTCGACGCATGGGCGGCTATCTTCGCCAAGAAGACCACTGATTTCGAGTTCAATGTCACAAATCACATTGTGGCAAAGGAGAGATTCAGATATTTCATCAAGGTGCCGGAACTTGCGGCTTTCTACAATGAAATCACCGACTACCGTACTGCCGAAGATGTAGGTGTTGACCGCCCGATGAAGAACGAGATTCTTCATAATATCCCGCCGACACCGCAGCAGGAGGCATTCATCGAAAAACTGATGAAGTTTGCCGAGAGTGGCGACGCTACCATCTTGGGACGCGCTCCGCTTTCAGAAACTGAGGAAAAGGCAAAGATGCTAATTGCCACGGACTATGCCCGAAAGATGGCTCTTGATATGCGCATGATTGACCCTAACGCCGAAGATGATCCGAACAACAAAGCCTCGCACTGTGCCAAGATGATTGCCGAATACTATCATAAGTATGACGCACAGAAAGGCACTCAGTTTGTTTTCAGTGACCTCGGTACATACAAGCCGGGCGAGTGGAATGTCTATTCCGAAATCAAGCGCAAGCTCATTGAAGATTATGGTATTCCACCTCACGAAATACGCTTCATTCAGGAGTGTAAATCAGAGAGGTCAAGGAAGGCAGTTATCGAGGCTATGAACAGTGGCGATGTTAGAGTTTTGTTTGGTTCTACGAGTATGCTTGGGACAGGTGTAAATGCCCAACAGAGAGCTGTTTGCATCCATCATTTGGATACGCCGTGGGTGCGACGTGAAGTCGTATAGATAATTGTTGAAATGATTACCCAAAGAGTTG
>CABRLF010000195.1 GCA_902471685.1 uncultured Porphyromonadaceae bacterium | reverse complement strand
AGTCACGTCCTTAGCTTTCATAGAGGAAATTTACGATTTTTTTCCCTTATAACCGCCGTAAGGATTTACTAAAATGGAGCATTGGGCTTTTAGGATACATTTGAGGCGTCTTTTTCACATTTTTTGTTAAATTTAAGGAGATAGGTTAATTTTGCAATCCCTTTGGCAATAAACTCTAAGCGGTTTTGAAGTGTTTACAATTCAGAACTTTATTAAAATCGAAATGAATCGTCTTATAATCATATTATTATTCTGCTGTACGTGGTTTCTTTCTGCCGTGGCACAGAAGACTGAACTGCTGCCTTTCGGGGACATGAACCGATGGGTGACTCGCAACATCAAGGAATCGCACATAATCGGCGGCGAGCAGAAAACCATCTATGCCATCGGCCCTGACATGACCATAAACGGCGACATAGCATACAAAAACAAGGGCGGATCGCCATGGGCATCATCCGACGTGATGGCCAAAGTGATGGGGATCACCAAGGTGAGCGGCACAGTCATGCCCGAAGAACGCTCGAAAGGCAACCGATGCGCCAGACTCGACACAAAAATGGAACATGTGAAAGCCATCGGGATCATCAATCTCGATGTTCTCGTTGCAGGTACGTTTTTTTTAGGCGAAATGATAGAGCCGATCAAATCCACTTCCGATCCATACACAAAGATGGAAATGGGAATACCCTTCACCAAGAGGCCGGAGGCACTCGTCTATGACTACAAACTCTTTATCCCGAATGTCGATATGATATACAGCAGCGGCTTCGGTAAGAAAAAGACAATACCGGGCCATGATAAAGCCGAAGTTCTGATTTATCTTCAGCGCCGCTGGGAAGACAAGGACGGAAATATCTATGCCAAGCGCATAGGCACAGGGCGTGAGCTTCTCAGCACATCCACTTCCGGGTGGGTCAATCAGCACAAACTGAAAGTCGAATACGGCGACATAACAAAGAATCCCGGCTTCACCACGCGCAAGGGGTTGATTCCCGCAGAGAAAAGCTACTACTCACGCAACTCCAAAGGCAAGATGGTGCCGGTCAAGGAAGTAGGATGGGATACGCCTGATGCGACACCCACGCACCTGATGGTGATGTTCTCCTCGGGCAGCGGAGAGCCATATACCGGTACTCCCGGAGCCACTTTCTGGGTCGACAATGTCGGATTGGAATATAATTGACGGAATCTACTCTATCTTGCGGCCAAGATAATAGGTATTCCAGGTGTCGCGGGCATAACCGTCGCGCAACACCTTGAAGCTTTCGGGAAAAGCGCCCTGGATCTTCACCCCGTCGAAGTATACATTCCACATATCAAGGGCATAACCTTCACGCAGGACCTTGAAACTTTCAGGAGCGGCGCCGGAAATTTTCTTACCGTCATAATAGACATTCCACATATCCTTCGCATACCAATCCTGCAAAATACTGAAGCTCTCGGGCGATGCTCCGCTGATCTTTTCGCCATCATAATAAACGGCCCATGTATCGGAGGCATAGCCATATCCTAAAACACGGAAAGACTCGCTTGACGCCCCTTCAATTTTACGGCCCCAGTAAAATACGCCCCACATATCTCTGGCGTAGCCATCGTCAAGGACTTTGAAAGTGGAAGCCGAGGCGTCTTTCAGCAAGCGACCCTCAAAATAGACATTATCATCTGTGATGAAATAGGGCGAGCGTCTGTGACGTCCGCGTTGCTCATACCTGTCGTGCCTCGAATGACCGGAATGGGGTTCGCGGGCCATTCCAAAGTCACAGAACAGCATAAGAGACAGAAGTGCGAGAATCAGTACTCTTTTCATAGCAGGTTTTCTTAATTAGACAGGCGGGCGGAGCGGAAGTAAAATAACACTGAAAAAATAATATGAAAAGCCTTCGCGGAACTGCCCGATCGACATATTCCGTGAAGGCTCTATATTATTTGAGAAGGATTATCAGCAGACGCCGAGACCCATCATTGCATTGGCAACCTTCATGAAGCCGGCGATATTGGCGCCTTTCATGTAGTTGATGTAACCGTCGGCTTCAACGCCGTAGCGGAGGCACTGCTCGTGGATGTCGGTCATGATAGTGTGGAGCTTCTGATCCACTTCTTCGGCCGGCCACTGGAGGTGCATAGCGTTCTGGCTCATTTCGAGACCGGAAGTAGCAACACCACCTGCATTCACTGCCTTGCCGGGAGCATAGGTAGTGCGCGATGCGATGAATGCGTCGATAGCTTCGGGTGTGCAGCCCATGTTCGAAACTTCGGCAACCATTTCAACACCGTTGGCGATGAGAGCCTTGGCGTCGTCGCCGTTAAGCTCGTTCTGAGTAGCGCAGGGAAGAGCAATGTCCACCTTCTGTTCCCAAGGCTTGCGGCCTGCATGGAATACGGATCCGGCGAATTTCTCTGCATAAGGAGCAACTACGTCGTTGCCGGAAGCGCGGAGTTCGAGCATATAGTTGATCTTCTCTGCGTCGAGGCCGGCTGCATCATAGATATAGCCGTCGGGGCCGGAGATGGTCACAACCTTTGCGCCGAGTTCGGTAGCCTTGAGAGCTGCGCCCCATGCCACGTTGCCGAAACCGGAGATAGCTACGGTCTTGCCCTTGATATCGTCGTTACGCTGCTTGAGCATGTTCTGAACGAAATAGAGAGCACCGAAACCGGTAGCCTCGGGACGGATACGGCTGCCGCCGAATTCGAGAGCCTTGCCGGTGAATGTACCGTCGTGCTGGTTGACAAGACGCTTGTACATGCCGTACATATAACCTACTTCACGACCGCCTACGCCGATATCGCCAGCGGGAACGTCACGGTCGGGACCGAGGTTCTTCCAGAGGCCGAGCATGAATGCCTGGCAGAAGCGCATGATTTCACGGTCGCTCTTGCCGCGGGGCGAGAAGTCGCTGCCGCCCTTTGCGCCACCCATAGGAAGGGTTGTGAGTGCGTTTTTGAAGGTCTGTTCGAAACCGAGGAATTTGAGGATGGAAAGGTTTACCGATGCGTGGAAGCGGATACCGCCCTTGTACGGGCCAATAGCGTTGTTGAACTGAACGCGGTAGCCGATATTGTTCTGAACTTCGCCCTTATCGTCGATCCAGGTTACGCGGAAAGTAACGATACGGTCGGGTTCTACCATACGTTCGATGATTTTGTTGCGTTCGAATTCGGGATGCTGGTTGTAAACTTCTTCAACCGACATCAGGACTTCGCGGACTGCCTGAAGGTATTCTTTTTCGCCCGGGTGCTTGGCCTCGAGGGCGGACATGATACTGTTGATATCCATGTTTCTTTAAGGTTTTGTGTATGCCTCGCGAGAGGCGATTCTTGGTTAACTTTCGGCAAAGTTAATAACAAATTTCATATAGGAAAATTTTTTTCAAAAAAATATTTTTGCCTTCCCGAAACATCAACCACCCCTTTGCGAAGCCTTTTGCCGGTTTTGCATCCAAAAGCAAACAAAGGTCTGCAAAACTGAACATTTGCTTTTCTCTAACAACTAATTTAAGATGTTTTTGAAAGTTCAAGTTTTATTCTATACATTCTTTAGCATCAGGAGAGATGTGTCTATAAGTACCAACGAAGTTGGCGAACATAAAGATTCCCCAATAAATTGCAAAAATCCATAGATTATGCGGATTTTCGACTTGCAATAGCCGAACCCTCACGCATAAAATATTAATTATCTGATTACATTTGGGGATGCGATTTCACAAATTTCATTAATAAATTCTTTGAATCCACCTCTTTTTGCTTTCAGTACCCCATTGAACGTGCCATGTTCGCCCATCTGTCTTATCAAGCAAAATAAATTGATAGATATTTTTGGTTGGATATAATTCGAAAGTACCTGAACCATAACCATAAAAAGAAGATAAATCTTCATCATTTATAGTAACCATAAACTCTTCCGAATCTTTCAATGACCACTGTACTTGAGTGATTCTTCCCGTCTTAGTATCTAACCGCAATAAATTATAAATATTCTCGGTCGGATATAATTTGTACCGATTTTTTAAAGACAAATCAAGCTCGATATACTCTAAAATAGAATTGTTCATCATTAAAAGAGAATCAATTCTTGACATTAATGAGTCTGATTTTTGATTAAAAACAGTGGTTTTTCTTACTGAGAGTGTATCGGGTGACGTTTGTGCATTACCAACAAAAACTATTAGCCCCAACATAATAGAAGATATTATCGTTTTCATTTTAATTCTTATGCAAAATATTTTACAAATACCAAACATCTAATATTTTTTCCATTAATGTATACGCATATTTTGTGGCCTCGGACTCTGAGACAAACTCGCGTTCATCATACCCCCAATCAACAACAAACTCCATTCCTACAACAAATTCCGCCTCTTCTCTTTTAAAAGATTTTGCCCACTCGTTGAATTCTTTATAACCATCTATTTCCAGCGTGTGAATCTTATTTGTAATATAATCAACCAACCACATTTTCAAATCTTTCTCGATATTGATTTCCTTCATGAT
>CABRLF010000194.1 GCA_902471685.1 uncultured Porphyromonadaceae bacterium | reverse complement strand
GCCGGCCTGGCTCTTCAGACGGGCGCGTGTGAGCATTCCGTGGAGTCCGTGGCCGAATTCGTGGAACATGGTTTCCACCTCGTCGAGAGTAAGAAGCGCGGGAGTATCGCCCGAAGGACGGGAGAAATTGCCCACATTATAAATAATAGGACGTGAGGAAGTTCCGTCTGGATTGGTCCACGAGCCCTTGAATTCGCTCATCCATGCACCCTGACGCTTCGAGGCACGGGGGAAATAGTCGCTCATGAAGACTGCGATATGCTCGCCGGTCTTTGAATCGGTGACGTCGAAAACGGTCACTTCGGGATTGTACTTGGGAGCGTCGGGCATCGGAGTGAATTTGATACCGTAGAGACGCTCGGCCATATTGAAGATACCGTTGCGTACGGAATCGAGTGCGAAATACTGTCGCACGGTATTCTCGTCGAGGTCATATTTCGCCTTGCGCACTTTCTCGGCATAGTAATAGTAGTCCCAAGGCTGGATGGTAATACCCGCACCTTCCTTATCGGCGATAGCCTGCATTTCAGCAACCTCTTCATTCACTTTCTTGACCGAAGGTTTCCAGATCTGCATCAGAAGATTCTCGGCGTTCTGCGGAGTCTTGGCCATTACCTTGGAGGTGGAGTAAGACGCGAAGTCCTTGAAGCCGAGAAGGGCAGCCTTGCGGGCGCGGTATTTGAGAATCTCGCTGATAACAGGACGGTTGTCATATGGAGCCGATGAAGCGAGAGAGGTATAGCCTTCGTAAATCTTCCGGCGCAGGTCGCGATTGTCAGCATACTGGAGCAGCGGCAGACGGCTCGGAGCATGGAGTGTAAACACCCATTTGTTTTCACCGAGATTACGTGCTTTTGCCTCATCGGCAGCCTGCTGGATGCTCGATTCGGGCAGCCCGGCAAGCTCTGCGGGATCGCTCACTGTGACTGAGAAAGAGTTGGTGGCGCTGAGCAGATTCTTGTTGAACTGAAGATAGAGTTCTGCCAGACGGCTGTTCACCTTCATAAGCTCTGCCTTCTTCTCTGCAGGCAGGAGTGCGCCATTGAGGGTAAAATTTTTATAGTATTCTTCGACAGCACGTTTCTGGTCGGGAGCGAGACCGGCTTTATCTCGGTTGTCGTAGATACGCTTGATGCGTGCGAAGAGCTTGTCGTTCATCGTCAGCTCGTCGGAGAATTTAGTCACGGCGGGCATGAAGGTCTCGGAGATTTCGGTCATCTCCGGCGACGAATCAGACTCGGACAGGGCAAAGAAAACCTTGGTCACCTTATCGAAAATCTCGCCGGAATTCTCCAGCGGCATTATGGTGTTTTCGAATGTCGGTTCCGCAGGATTGTTTACAATGGCATCGATTTCTGCCTTTTTCTGAGCTATACCGGCTTCGAGAGCGGGCAGATAGTCACTGTACTGTATTTGCTCGAAAGGAGGGATTTCATATGGCGTGGTATAAGGCGCCAAAAATGGATTTTGATGCATCTCTTCTGCGTTTGCAGTGCAGAAAACGCCCATCAGGGCGAGTCCCGCGGCGATTAAGAAACGGTTTCTCATACTGTGGTTTTGCTTTGCTATTTTCATGTGCACAATTAGCAATCACAAAATTACGCAGTTTTTTTCAAATCGCCAAAATTTTCGCTCAGCCTCTCAGGACAACCGCATCAAATCTTTTATATCGGCTTTTTAAATGCCGGTCAAATGCACAGAAAGCCGCCGGAACGGACTCCGACGGCTCTTTATATCGCGATGACGCGGCAATCAGACTGTGAGTATTTCTTTTTCCTTGGCGGCGAAGATTGTGTCGATTTTCTTGAGGTATTTGTCGTGGATTTTCTGAACATCGGCTTCGGCGTCTTTCTCTACGTCTTCGGGCATACCCTGCTTGATGGCTTTCTTGAGGCCGTCGATGGCGTCGCGACGGGCGTTGCGGACCGATACCTTTGCGTTTTCTGCTTCGGCCTTACACTGCTTTACGAGTCCTTTGCGGCGGTCTTCGGTGAGCGGGGGAATGGAAAGGCGGATTACCTCGCCGTTGTTTTCGGGCATGATTCCAACCTCGGAGTTGATGATGGCTTTCTCGATGGGCTTGAACATCGATTTCTCCCAGGGGGTGATGACGATGGTGCGGGCGTCAGGAACGGAGATATTCGCAACGTTCGAGATTGGAGCCATCGAGCCGTAGTATTCGACACGGACGGCATCGAGAATCTTGGGATTTGCCTTTCCTGCGCGGATACGCGCCAAAGTCTCGTCGAGGTAGGCAACTGCCATTTCCATCTTTTCCTCGGCTGGGGCGATGTATGTCTTAGGGTCTGTCATAAGGGGTATAGGAGTTTATGTTTTTTAATTTCAATATCAATAGACGAGGGTTCCTATGTTTTCCCCGTCGAGAACCTTGAGCAGATTGCCCGGAGTGTCCATATCGAAGACAATGATCTTCATGTCGTTCTCGCGGCAGAGCGTTGTAGCGGTAAGATCCATGATTTTGAGGCCGCGGTTATATATCTCGTCGTAGGTGATGCGGTCGAATTTTGTCGCGGTGGGATCTTTCTCCGGGTCGGCGGTATATATACCGTCAACGCGTGTGCCCTTGAGCATTACGTCCGCACGAATCTCGACTGCGCGAAGAGCCGATGCAGTATCGGTGGTAAAGAACGGATTACCGGTACCGCCTGCGATAATTGCGATTCTGCCCTCGGTAATAGTGTCGATAGCACGGGCCGGGCTGTAAGGCTCGCCGACGGGGAACATTCCGATCGAAGTGAGGACACGGGCTGAAGCGCCGATGCTCTCGAGGGCAGAGCTCAGTGCCAGAGAGTTGATTACTGTTGCAAGCATGCCCATCTGATCGCCTTTCACGCGGTCGAATCCCTTGGCTGCGCCGGAAAGACCGCGGAATATGTTGCCGCCGCCGATAACGATACCGATTTCAACGCCTGCGTCGGCAAGCTGCTTGATTTGTCCGGCATACATTGCAAGTCTTTCAGGGTCAATGCCGTATCCCTGATGACCCATCAGCGATTCGCCGCTGAGTTTAAGTAATATTCTTTGGTATTTGGGTTCCATAAAGATGCGTTTTCGCAAAGATAGTCAAATTTTTCGGGTTACGACGTCTTAGCCATTTATTTTTTGTGCCGTCGCTCTCATGAAGAAGAAAAAATATAAAGCTGCCGCCATAAACAGCGACGCCGAGAAGCTGAGGATTATACCCCAGAGTCCCCATCCGACCGTAAAAGCGAGGAGATAGGTAGATGGCAGACCTATAACGACATATGAGACAAAGGCACACCAGAGCATCGGCATGACGTGCGACGTTCCTCGCAGAGCATTGGCGAAAGTAATCTGAGTGGCATCCCCCAACTGATATACCACCAGCGGGAAAATAAGAGTATAGGCCAAAGCGCGCACAGCAGAATCGTCGGTAAATATGCTCATGATCGGCCGTCCGCAGAATATGAACAGACAGGAAGCCAGCAGCATCGTCACCAGAATGATATGATATCCGGCCCAGGCCCAGCGCCGCATATCCGCCCTGTCATCCCGCCCTGCGGCATGACTGAGCGGAATCGCCATAGCGGTCCCGATGCTGTAATACAGGCAGAAACCGAACATACCGCTGATGACCACAATCTGGAAAGCTGCCAGTTCATCGCGGCCGAGCCATCCGGCCATGACTGCGGCTCCGGAGAATGCCGCCGTCTCGAATGCCATCTGCATCGACACCGGGAATCCGGTTTTTGCCACAGTAGACGGTTCGCCTTTTGCCATCTTCCAGCGGCGGAATCCGGGACGGTATTCCCGTCCGGCTGTAGCGAGGAAAAAGATCAGGATTATAGTCAGGGCGCAGAGAATCCTCGCGGTCAACGTGCTGTAACCGGCGCCTATAAGCCCAAGTTCGGGAGCACCGAATTTTCCATATATGAGGATGTAATTGCCAATTACGTTGATTACATTCGCCGACAGGACTATCCACGTCGGCATTCCGGTATTCCCGATTGCAAAACTCCATTGGCTGAACACACTGAATATCATCAGCGGAATCATGCCGGCGAGTACGATGAGATAATAAGGCTTAATGAGGGGCAAAAGGTGCTCCGGCTGCCCCATATACTCGATATTCAGGTAGAGAATCGACATAAGGGCTATGATCAGCGCCGTAAAGAGAGTGTTGATTCTCAATCCGACACGTGTCAGATGTCCGATATCCTCCTTCTTCCCTTTGGCGAAAAGCGCGCCTAAAAGCGGCGTCAGTCCGTAGGTGAAGCCCATACAGGCGAAGATGGCGACATTAAAAAGGTTATTGACAAACGATGCCGATGCCAGCGCGTCGGTGGAATAATGCCCCACCATGATATTGTCGGCGAAGCTGACAGCTATATTACCCAGCTGACCTATGAAAAGCGGAAGAGCCAGCCGGCCGATGGTCGCATAGTACGTGGTATATTTCCGGAATTTTTTCACACAAGATGGTTTAACAATAGTTCGTTAAAAAATTATTCATAGGCTAAGCGGCATCTACCGCCAAGCC
>CABRLF010000193.1 GCA_902471685.1 uncultured Porphyromonadaceae bacterium | reverse complement strand
CCGTTTTGAACTGAAATAACTATATATAGATATGCGACATAATAAAATAAACAACAAAATAGTTGCCATACTGGCAGCAGCCATATCGCTCTCGGCGCCTGCCGGCGCTGTGGATTTGCCGGCAACATGTTATATGTGCGGAAAATGGAGCGATGACAAAATCATAGACAGGCATGTCAGTCCTGACGGGCTGAACTACAACATATCCATAAACACATAGCTACGCATGAAATCAACAATTATATCGATGCTGACTCTATCTGCCGGATTGACAGGAATGGCGCTTGACATTGACGATATAAATGTGCGTGATCCATTCATCTTCGCCAACGAGGCAGACTCCACCTATTATCTCTATCGTTCCAAAAGTCCTGCATGGGACATTGCTGCCGAGAGAGGTGGGGTGCAGGTGTTGACGAGCCGCGACCTGAAAACGTGGTCCGAACCGGTCCAGGTTCTTGAAATTCCGGCTGATAATTGGGCAACGGGCACTATCTGGGCGCCGGAGATGCATGAAATCGACGGCCGGTTCTATATGTTCGCCACTGTCAATGACCCCACCACCTGGAAAGCAACGCAAAACGGCAGGAAATTTGAGCAAAGGGGCACTCAGGTTTTTGTCTCAGATTCCCCGGCCGGGCCATTTGTGCCGCTCAGCGACAAGCTTCCGGCTACCCCTGTAGGGCAGATGTGTCTCGACGGGACCTTCTACCGGGAAGATGGGCGCAACTATATGGTATATTGCCATGAATGGGTCGAGATGTCCGACGGAACGGTAGAAATGGTGGAGCTTGATTCAGACATGAAGGCTGTGTCGTTCCCGGTGAGACTGTTTTGCGGATCGGCTCCGGCATGGGCGTCGGGATGGCTCTCTGGCAATGAGATGTGCTATGTGACCGACGGAGTGTTCCTGTATAAATCGCAGCAGTCGGGCAACCTTTACATGATATGGTCGGGAATGAGCGCTGACGGCTACGCGCTCGGGGTGGCCCGTTCGAAGACTGGGCGGATAACCGGGCCTTGGATTCAGGACCCCGAGCCTGTATTTTCCCGAGACGGAGGACACGGCATGATTTTCAAGGATTTCGGCGGGACCCTGACACTGGTACTGCACCAGCCCAACAATCCGGAGGGTGCGGAGCGTATGCGACTGTTTGAGATTGTGGAGACCGGGAATACCTTGAGACTTAAATAATCTCTCCTACAGATTCCGTTCGGATGCGTTGGCACTTATTCAGTAACAAATCGGTTTTAACGGCTATAGTTTGGATAGGTATTTCTGATGATGACGTTATTATAATATGGACCTATAAATCTATCATATCATTTATGAAGAGTAGTTTTTTACTTCTATCGGGTACCGTCGGGCTCCAGGCTTGCGACGCTACCGTGATTGCCACCGGCACACCCTATTACATGCGCAACGTTGCTAACCTCTTCCCCGGGTCATCTATAATACCCAGCTGTTCAGGAAACGCCAGACGGGTGCGCACCGATGCGGCGAAAACGCCCTTTTCGAGCTGGCCTCAGCCACGAATGATGAACAGCAGGGGAATCAAGATTACAACCGCTGTAGCCGGCCAGATTTACATCGTCAAGCAGGACGCAGCGGCCAGGAACGTAGCGATGAGATTAATTCATAAAAATGGTAATTGTGTCTGACTGACAGACGTTTCATATATTATCAGCCGTACATTTAAATACTTGAGTAGAAATGTACCGAGCTAATAGTTTTCGTTAGACTTTATGAAAAGAATATTCGTATGCGCCCTGTCGGCGTTATTAGGCATTATGAATACACTGGCCGCTGAATGGCAAGTAAGGACCGCAAGTGCCGGCGACATCAAGGTAGTTTGTAAGCAACCCGGCGGCTGGAAATTTGAACTGCAAGTCGACTCGATTGACGGCAAAGAGATTCTTGCTGTCGGGCTGACGTCCGACAGCCTGAGGCTGCCCCCCCGGTTTGATATCATCATATCTGTTCCCCAGCTCGATATTCACCATCTATGGCGACCCGGCGATATGGACCGCTGCCAGTTGCGCCCCGACTGGATGGGATATTATTCGAGCCATCTTGCCTTCGATATGCCTCTTTATGCCTTTATAAACGGCAACAACGGCAACCGGCTGACAGTAGCAGCCAGTGAACTGCTGCGAAATGTAGATGCCCAGTTCGGTCTGGTCGAGGAAGGGTGTACACTATTGGGAAAACTCAGCTATTTCAACGGACCACAGACTCAGATGACACGCTATGAGACGAAAATAATGCTCGACCCGCGCTCAGTAATGTGGAGCGAAGCAATTAAAGAGGGTGCCGAATGGATGACAGCCGAGGCTGCTCTGGAATCTGTTGCGGCTCAGGAAGAGGCGTTTGCCCCACTCTATTCTACATGGTATAATTTCCATCAGAATGTCACGGCCGACCGGATAGAGCAAGAATGCCTTGAGGCTTCGCGGATGGGTATGAAGACGATCATTCTTGACGACGGCTGGCAGACGGATGACAACAACCGCGGATATGCTTTCTGCGGCGACTGGAAGGTGAGCCATAACCGCTTTCCGGATTTCGCTTCGCATGTGAAGCGGGTGCAGAACATGGGCATGAAGTACATGGTTTGGTATTCGGTTCCATACGTTGGCAAAAAGAGCCGCAATTATGAGCGTTTCAAAGGAAAGTATCTTTCTGAATCGGCAGAAGTCTGTGTGCTTGATCCACGATTTCCGGAGGTTAGGGAGTTTCTATGCTCAACATATGAGAATGCGATGAAAGAATACGGTCTTGACGGATTCAAACTTGATTTTATCGATAGCTTCCGTTTTGACAACGAAGATCCCGCAGAAGCCGACAACTATGCCGGACGCGATATAAAATCACTGCCTGCGGCCATTGATATCTTGATGAAGGAAATATACAGGCGGTTAAGCGCCATAAAACCGGATGTGCTGATTGAATTCCGTCAGCGATACATGGGACCGGCAATGCGTCAGTATGGCAATATGTTCCGCGCTGGAGATTGTCCCGCCGATTTACAAAGCAACCGCCAGCGTATAGCCAACCTGCGTTTGACCTCGGGAAAGAGTGCAGTACATTCCGATATGCTGGAATGGAACCTGACGGAGACTCCGGAAAATGCCGCACGCCACATACTTTCGGCGCTATTTGGTGTTGTACAGTATTCGATGATGCTCGGAGAGCTGCCCGAAAATCATACGAGAGTGATAAAGCATTGGCTTGATTTCTCGCAGAAACACCGCAAGACATTGCTCAAGTCAGAATTCCGCCCTTATCATCCGGAGAAATGCTATCCGGTCATCGAGGCTGAAAATGACGAAGAACTGATAGTGGCCGTATACGATGACATGAGTGTGCCAGAGATGAAGACATCCGGAAAACGCACATATATAATCAATGCCTCGGGAGCTCCGTCGCTGGTGTTGGATATGCCTGCGGTCCCTCGGCGTGTCGCAGCATACGATGTGTATGGCTGGGAGACTACCGCACCTGAAATCATCAAAGGGGTGCAACGGGTAGAAGTCCCCTTGAGCGGTTATCTACAGATTGAATACTGAACACAAGAGATGATAATCCCGGCGGTTGCCTGAGCCTTCAGCAACTGGTGACCGCCCACAAGGGGCTTCACGCACTCGTACGAGATGCCGGGCATCAGACCCATGAATGGTTGACATATGAAGCCAATTTGAGTTCCGTATTATAACTGTTTATCTCACTAAATATCTTAACCTTACACTTGTGCAAGGAGTACGAAAGTGAGGCCATTTCCGAAGGATAAAGTCAGCCGGGAGGCTTCAAATCCTCAACAGTCAGAAATGCGGAAGTGGTCTTGATAAGTTATATCTTGATGTTTTTACAGCAAAGTAAACACTGAGGTATCGCAATCTGCGAGACAGCACTAAAAAGATGTATTTGCGATCGAACAGGGATAATCGAGTTAATTCATGGCCCTTTCAAATGTGTATGTTGTCCCGGCGGGGAGATACTCCCAAGTTGAATCCGTGAACACCAGTTTTGCAGTATCTTCGTTGACTGTGATAGTTCCTGATATCGGATTACCCGAAGCATCCGTTGCTGTGAAGACAAGTAAACCGTCTTTCAATTTTCCGGCACCGTCATCAATCTCCGTAAGCCGGGATAATGCTATCATGACATTATATCCATTCTCCGCTCTCCCGATCAAAAGAGTCGAGCCGTCGTTCCGGTCTTCAAATTTACCGATATATCTTTCGTTACAGACCGGTTCTTCGTGACCTGATGTATACGGTGGTTCAAGCGCCACGACCGGTAACGTATCCGGAGCCGACAGCACTTTCTCCTCAACGATAACCGTATCATCCGCATCAACTTTCCGGGATTTACATCCGGCAGCAGTAAGGATTGACAGGAGGATTATAACGGTTAGGTCTACCCTGCTCATTTGATTTCCGTTTTTGCTTTGCGCAGGAGGATACATTCGGCTGGAACTGCGCCATTCAGCCTGATGACAGAATCATTCTGTATGTCTATCG
>CABRLF010000192.1 GCA_902471685.1 uncultured Porphyromonadaceae bacterium | reverse complement strand
GAAAGTACTTTGATTTCATAGCAGTGATAATTTTTGATGTTCTGCTATATGAAATGCAGCCACCCGGAAAATCTTGCATCGCTTAGCGAAAAAATTTTCAGGAGACGGCAAATTATTTCGCGGGGGTACTTATTTATGCTTCCTTTATACCTTACCGGGCAAATTTACCAGAGAGAAATGGATACTTCGCCAAAAGCTAAATTAGCCGGAATCCCCATAGCCTTGAAAGCTCTGGCGATAGTGGAAAAGTTGAGGTTCTTTCCACTATCTATTTTGGAGATTTGCGCTCGCTTCACGCCCATTCGTTCGCCCAACTGCTCTTGCGTGAGTTTCTTCTCTCTACGTGCCTGCCTGATGGCCTCTCCGATATGGTATGCTTGGATTTCCTCTTTTACTGCAGCCTCAAAAGCGTCGCGTCGTGGAGTCCCGATGGTACCGAGATATTTATCTTCAAGTTCTTCTATAGTTGTATATTCCATTTGTGCCATAGTTTAAGAGTTTTTGTTGTTAAACCATTCTTTCCTGATCGCTTTGGCTTTGTCCTTCTCACACTGAGGCGTCTTTTGAGTTTTTTTGACAAGCCCGTGAGTTGCAATTACAAGAGTTTCGCCGTCATTGTCCCAGAAAGCAAAAAGGCGGTAAGTCATGACCTCCCAACTTGTGCGGAATTCCCATATTTCGCCGTCCAACTTTTTGAATAAATCCTTATCCTTTACGCCGAAACGGACTTTTCGCATGTTTTAAAGCACTTTCTCCCTGGCCCTGTCGGGAAGAGCGTCGATAAACTCCCGTGCCTCTTTGAGAGTGATGAGCTTGAAAGTGGTTCGTCGATCATCATAAATTATAACACTGCAAAGGCACTAAATAGTTCCATATCGGGAAACATTTTGGCTGAAAATTCAATTCTTTTTAAGAAAATAATCTTATAAGTCGCGTTGTGGAGAGTCTCAAATGGACTGTCACTCAGTTATTTTGGACTTATTTGCCTGTATAGAAGCGTATAAGACGGTCAAGCGCGCATTGACATGCAGGGCAGAACGCGGGCCATTCGTTGTCGCGCATACGGCAGCGGTCGGCTGGTCGGTAAACTCCTTTGGACCGGTAGCCTCCGCCTTCATATACGCCGACGGGATATTTTCCTGCATCAGCCGAAGGTGTCGGCATAGGGGTTCCTTCGGGTATGATTGACTGCCATTTGGAGGCAAAATCGGTGAGAGTAGTGATATTGGGCTCCCATGGTTCGACACCGTCGGGATAGAGAGTCGACATTTCGTCTCCCGGATAGAAATACTCGTCTGCGAGACCTCCGAAACTGTGTCCGAATTCATGTACCACTACAGGACGGAAATTGGCGTTCTTCGATGTGGTGAGCGTATAGCTGTTGTAGATTCCGCCTCCTCCATAGACCGGACTGTTGGCAAGGATGATGATGTGCTCGTAGGGTACGCACTGGAGCTTGTCGTGAATGGTGCATACATTAGGTGTGGTGAGATAGCGGTCGGAGTAGAATGTATCGTAATGTGAGCCGAAAGCAGTCTCCTTCCAGTCGCCATTACGCGGTACGCTCATACCTTGATCTGTCGATGGAGTCCAGACGGCTACAAAATTGAAGTCGTCGCGGTGCGAGGCGAAAGGCTCGTGCGAGAAAATCGCTTCCACGGCCTTGCCTGCATCGGCCATAAAGCTGTCGCGTTCGGCTTCGGTATATCCTTCGGCAAGGATAGCGACGTCGATGGCATCGCGAGGGTCGCCGCCTTTATGTATATAAGAATATGGAGAGGGCGATGAAGGAACACCTTTCGATACCAGAATGTCGGCCGGAGAATAGATGTGGCTGTAGGCCGCTGTCACTTCATGACGGTTGCCGAGCAGCTCGATTGTCACTTTTGCCGCTTTGCGTGGCAGCGGAATGAGAAATGTATTTTCGAAGGAGCGTGCGGTCTTGCCCGCTTCGTCGGTTTCCTGCCATTCCTTGAATAGAGTGGAAAAACTGGTGCGGAAGATAGTATCACCGGAAAGTGAGTCTGTCACCGTGATGATTCCGTTACCCTCATAAGGAAGTTGCGCCAGATTATGGCGGCGCCCGTACCAGCCCGCGGATTTGTGCTGACGGTTAAGGAAAACATGGCTTTCCGATCTGTTCCCGGCCAGAGTATAATCCACACGCAGGGTCGAATCGGCGAATATGTTGTCGAAATCGGCTGCCGATGCGCTTGCGGCAATGGTCAGTGCTGCCGCTATTTGCAGAATTCTTTTCATATTGATTACAAATATTGCACGAAATTACGAAATCGCCGTGATTTGACCTAATCCTCGTAAGGAATAAGATCCGGCAGTATCCGCATTTCATACCATGGGTCGTTGATGTCTTTCAGTACTGCAGCCATTTCCTTGCAGAGCTTTGCGACAATTTCGCCGTTGGCTTCGAGTGGCAGATTAGTCATCTGATAAGGATCTTCGGAGTCGTGAAACAGCAACGTCTTGGTGAGGTGTCGGTTTTTTTTGTCTACGAAGAAAGCTATCGTGTAGTCGTGGGTTTTGTAGCCCCGGGCGCTCGGAAAATAGGATATGACTTCTCCGGCAGCATTTTTCTCTCCGTCGAGATTCTGGATATAGAGAGCGCCAGTCGGTCTTTCGACTTTTGCCTCGGGATTGATAAAGAGGGCGGAGTAGTCTTTGCCATGAAGATCACCGGGTATTCTTTCTCCCAGACCAGCCAGGCCTATCATGGTAGGCATAATGTCGGGCGATGACAGGAGCAGATCATCGGTGTGTGGTTTTATGTGTCCGGGATAACGTACGATGAACGGCGTATTCATGGCTTCGGCATATGGAGAGTTCTTTGAATCCTGAATACCCTGGCTGCACATGGTTTCGCCATGGTCGGAGGCGAATACTACTATAGTATTGTTGTCGAGCCCGAGCTCTTTCAGCGTGTCGAGAATTTGTCCGAAAGCACGGTCTACTCCGGTTATTGCGGCGAAATAGTAAGGAGTCCAGTCTGCTTTTGCCATCGTGCGGTCTGCGTTGGGTCGCACCAGCAGCTCTTCCTTTGTTTTATTTTTATAAAGGTTGTAGTCTTCTTCCATTACATCGTCGAGCGACTGGCATGGCACGTGCGGGGGATTCATTCCTACCATGATAAAGAATGGCCGTTCGGGGTTGCGCACTCCGTTCTCGTTCCGAAGATATTTCACCACCTCCTTTGCTTCATGGAGAGGGGACCATTCATGCGGGTCATGGCGCTTGCCGTCATTATCCCAGTAGTGCGGATTCTTGTGTACGTCGAATGTGCCATAGGAATACCAGTAGTTGAAGCCGTGACGGCGTTCTTTCGGAGTGTAGGCGTCCCATGCCGGAATGCGCGATTCGACATATTCACCCGGCTTCTGGGGATTGTTCTTCGTGGGATAGTCCGTGTGTAGTTTGCCGAAGTAGGCACAGTCATAGCCAGCACCGGCGAAAACATCGCTTATGCACTCCCGGTCTTCGCGGAGAGAGCTGATGGGACGTGCCGAATGGCAGTTGAGCGGTACACCGCTTTCGTTCGGGTACATACCGGTGAGGAGCGAGCCTCGGTGAGGACTGCTCAGAGGACAGTTGCTCTGTACGGAAGTAAGAACGAGACTCTCGCGGGCAAAACGGTCAATGTTCGGTGTATGCACGGGGTCGCCTTTGAAATTGACTTTGTCGCGGAAGTCATTCTGCGACCAGAATCCCATCGCGTGATTGCGGAACTGGTCGGGGAAGACATATATCACATTCGGATGCTCCGGTTGCGCAGCCATCGCAGGCTGGACTGCTGCTGCCAGAGAAAGTCCGGAAATCAGAAAGCTAAGCTCTTTTTTCATTGCGGATGATTTAAGGTTGTTTTTCGGGTGTCAAAGTTATGGATTTTATTTATTCTGCATCATGTGATTTTGTATTTATAACTTGCAGAATTGTCCGTAAAGACCACTTAATCCTACAATAGATAATGTGAAGGATATGTTGCGCCTTACAAAATTACTGATTTGCATATGAAGTGATTTTTGTACTACAAAAGTAAGATAATTTCTATGGCGCGGCAAATAACAGCGCCGTATGCTGAATAAGAACCTGTGCATTTGTGTGCAGACTTGTCGAGCAAACGAGAAAAAGTTTCGACAATCGGAAATTTTTTAAGGGGAAAGTTTTGTGGGATAGATAAAAATTCGTAATTTTGCGGCGCTAAAATATACGAAAACAAAATATCAACAATATAATATGATAATAGTACAAGTAAAAGAAGGCGAGCTCATCGAACGAGCACTCAAGAAATTCAAACGCAAATTTGAAAAGACCGGTATTGTAAAGGAACTGCGCAGCCGTCAGGCTTTCCAGAAGCCCTCCGTCACCAACCGCAAGAAGATGATGAAGGCTATCTACGTTCAGCAGCTCCGTTCGGTTGAGGATTGATATCCTACTTTCGCGAAAAGGGTAGTTTCAAGAACGAAGTGCAAAACATCGATGCTTGAAATACATTCTCCTCACTCCTTCGAGGAGGGGATGCCAAGCGGCG
>CABRLF010000191.1 GCA_902471685.1 uncultured Porphyromonadaceae bacterium | reverse complement strand
CTCTTCCGATCTGCTTCGTACCATGGCGTATATAGCAATATATATTCTCCTTTTACTGTTGGCTTATCTCCGGCTAACGAAGACCATTGAATTGGAGACAGGAGAAGAGTTGGATCAGCTGTAACAATAGCATCCATTCCCGTTAACTGCTTTATTCTTGCTGCTGTATTTGGCTCACGCACAGATATGGCCTGATATTGTTCTAAAAGGTTTGCCAAACGGAGTTGGGATGAAATGTCAACTCGAGATGGCAATGGACCCATACTTGGTGCGTAGGCGATACGACGACCGTTTTTTACGAAATCAAGGAAATATGATGTACTGAAATCAGTGCAGTTAGTATTCCAAATCTGGTCACTTCCAGAAATATAGCAATCATAATCGAGCTGAGCCTTGGCAAGTGCCTCTGCTGACGAATATGTTTCGGAACTAAGTTGATAATTCGTGTTTAAGAAATTCTCGAAAAGTTGATGCTTGCGGACATCATCTAATGCAAGCCACGGATATCGGATAGCCTTTAATTTCTTAATCCAACCGGGATGCTTATAAAATGGCCGGTACATTTCACGTTGAGCAACAGTACGAAGATTTATTATTTCACACTGATGCCCAAGAGCAATTACAGTCTGCTGCATGGCGTATGCCTGCAACATCGAACCATAATTGTGCGAAGCATGAAATGTTATGATTCCGACTTTCATATTGAGTCTGCCTTCAGTTGCAGAAACACTTCAAACGGATAAGCCGAGGACGAATTGCATTGAGAATGAAATTACGTTCCGACCCTGTCAATCCTATTGAGTAAACGAGTGTGCCTACGGTGGTGATACTTACCACAACATTAATCATAAGCCGTAAGAAGCCCTGCTCCATAATGTTGTTTATGATAGCCACAGGAATAATTGATAGCAGAGAGATTAAGGTGACAGGCATGATGACTGTACGGAGATAAGTCCGCACGGAGAGTCCCAACATGTTGCGGCAGAAAATAACACGCCAGACGTTGCCCAACAGCATGAACACGATCGAGACTATCAGCGGAGTAGAGATGTGAAATCCGGCTTTGAGAAGAATATATGCGATAGGGATATTCAGAAGCAGAATGGTGCCGACAACAATCTGATACCATTTGATGCGCCCGGTGGCCATAAGTGACGTGATCATCGGGCCGGCGAGAGTATCGAATAAGCTCTCCAAAACTACAAGACGTGTAAAAAGAGCTGCCATAGGCGGCACTTCCACGAGCCATAACTTTAGTATATAATCAATCTCCGCCAATACCGGCACTGACACAATCAGCATCAGGAAAAAGGAAAATTTCGAACTTTTGCATAGCAGAGAACATGTGGCTTCGCGGTTGCCCGAAGCGTAGTTCTTGGTTATCTGAGGATTGACGGCTGTCTGAAATCCGCTGACGAGATTGCGGATAGCGCCTGTGACTTGTCCCGACACACCGCGGGCCGCATTATATACCGGGCCACCGAAGATGTTGAGCAATATGCTCGCTCCCTGGTCTTTTGCCGTCCACGCCACTGTGCCGAACATGTTCCATCCTGTGAAGCCAAGCATGGATTTGAATAATTTTTTATCCCAGCATCTGAGACGGAACCCGCAGTTGTCGAACTTGCGTATGCAGTACCAGCGGTAGATCACCGATATGATCAGCTGAAGCGCAAAGAAAGCAAATCCCCATATTGCGAGACGATCGTAAGGATAGATGAGCAGACCCAGGACTATCAGCAACCGGGCAAATGTCTCGCCAAGCCCGACATAGGCATATATATGCATGTGCTCATGCGAGACAATCGCCGCATTGTAGGGGGTCTGAATGATGCCGAGCACAGAGGACAGAACCGTTGCCTGATATATCCAGTTTGCAGCGCCCATTCGGGCCTCTGGGATGTTCAGATGAGTGTTTACAAACCACAGCCCTACAGTCTCGGCTGCAAGCAGAACGATTGCAGCAATAATTGCATGGACTCTCAGAGCAATGTTAAAAACACTGTTGAAGTTGCCTCCGTTTCCCCGTCCGAGTTCGTATGTGAGATAACGCTGAGTAGCGACCGACATGGATCCGTTGATGAATGCCATCAGAGTTATTACGCCTCCGACAACGTTCATGATGCCGAAATCCTCTACGCCAAGAGCCTCAAGAATCTTTCTTGAGGTATATAGCGACACGATCATCGAGACGAAAGTCCGGATGTAGAGGAATATAGTATTTTTGGCTATACGCCTGTTATCGGTAGCTGTCATGCCTTGAATTTCCTTGCAATTATATGCAGCAATGTGACAAATTTTTTGTCAGCTACGCAAGCAGTTGCAGCTAAGCGGAGCGGAAGTGCAGGGTAAAGAGCTCTGAATAGTTTTGAGCGGACAGTATCTTTTACAGGATGCTGTAATTGATCGTTGCCGTCAACGGCTTCCTTTACGGGCCTTGACTGCATGTCAAGCATAGAGCTAATCGAATCAAGCAGGTTTTGTCCTTTTGGTGTCGAGACTAAAATGACTGAAATGCCGTTGCGAGCCTGTTCGGGCAACGCTTCAGGATTTTTTATTCCCCAGAAGTCTCCGATCGTTACATCGCCGGTCCGTTTTGCTCCGGCGTAAGGACATTTGTAGCAGGACGGGCGGTATGAATATCCGGATAAGAAAATCCGGAAATAAGGTGAGCACCAAACAGGGAAACTGAAAACAGATTCATCGGCAAAAGTCAGCTTAAGACGGTATTCGGTGCCTTCTCTGAATGAAATGGATTCGGGTTTCTCATCGCTGATGCTCTCAATCTGAGCGTTGAGCATTTTCTGCGAGGGAACACCATGACATATCAGGTTGACAATAAGGAGATTGTCGGGAGATTTCTTAAAGAGATTGTTTACAGCTGACGCCTGACACGGTGTGCCGATAAATAATACATCTTTTCCGCTGCGGACATCGGCTTTGAGCTGCTGATAAATGCCGCGTGTATCGCTTTGGACATATTTTGAACCTTGCAGTTTGGCAAGATCTGATTTGTCTTCAACGCGTATATGGCAGATGTGAAGAGGATTCTCGGCAGAGCATCCATATACAATTCCGCCACGGTCTATGATCGCTTCGGCAAGAATATATCCAAGGCCACCGGACGAACTTGCGCGGTGTATTGTCTCATTTTTAGTCCACCCGGCGTAACATGTCTCAGGCTCATGAACTGATATGTTCTCAGGCTTGATGGGACAAACCCTTTCGCAAGCCCCGCAGTTGATACATCTTTTTGCATCTATTACGGGGTAAGTGAAGCCGGAGGCATCATGCTTGTATTCAATGCAATGGGCGGGGCAGACATCGGCACATGCTGCGCAGCCGGAACATTGGTATTTAGCGGAAAGTTTAAGCATTGTATTTACTTTCCGAATATCCGGCTCAGAAAGGAGCTTGGAGTGTTTTTTGAGGTCGCAGTTTCCTTCCCGGTCACCATTCTGTAAATTTCGGGCCAGGAGGGGAGGGCGCCGAGGTTGCGGTCGTCGATATAGATGTCGGCGGTCACTTTGCGGCATCCCTGGCTGGCTGAGGTGGGGGAGGGCTCTTCGTCGGGATAATTGGAGTTGACGGCGTAAAACTGCAGTCCGCGGGCGGCACACCAGTCGATGGCGTCCTGAAGGAGCTGGCCTTCGCGGACGGTCCACAGTATGAGGCGCAGGTCGGGCAGCTCGGTCTGGAGCTGCCGGAGCGTGGCTACGGCGAAGGGGCGTTCCTTGCCGATGGCAGGGTAGCGGTGCTCAACGATGGTTCCGTCGAAATCTACTGCTATTGTCATAGGGCGTTTTGTGTCGGTTTGGGCTTCTGAGGCGCCGGGCTTAGATGAACTGGATATAGTCGGGCGAGACTTCGTATTCCACTGCGAGGAGGCCCGGCAGCCGGACGAGCATTTTTTTCTTCCGACCGCCCCGGACGGCTATCAGTTCGCCTTCGTAGCCGTTGAGCACGCCTTCGCAGATCAGCTTTATCTTCTTGCCGAACGAGAGCCGGCTGACTTCGGCCGGAGTGTAGAAAACGGGCTGGTCGGTCGAGCGTACGGCGGCCATGAACTGTTCCATTTCCTGCTCGGGCACCGTCATGGGCTGACGATAAATCTGGCCCCGGGAGAACCTATATTGCAGGGTGTTTGTTTTATCTATGACCGGATCAAGCTTCTCGCGGGTCGAATGCACGAAGAGAAGGTCGTGGATTATTGGTATCTCAATGCGCTGACGTTTGCCTCCGGCCTCGCGTATGGTCCATTTCATGGGAGTGAAGACCTCGAAGCCTTGCTGCGAGAGCTGCAGATAGCCCGGAAGTTTCGCTATAGGGCGTGTAAGGTCTCTGAGGACAAACCATGTGGGTTTGCTGTCGGCGGAAGTGTTCATTGAAGAAGCCTGACGGGCCGTCCCTTTCGGAACGGGCAGTATTCTCTAATCCTACCTATTTAATAAATGGTTATCAAATAAGCTGTTACGAGAATGGGGCGAGAAAACTGTCTGAAGCCCGGTATTTTTATAAACTTGGGAATTACCATAGTAAGTCCCGTCGGTTTTTATGAGAT
>CABRLF010000190.1 GCA_902471685.1 uncultured Porphyromonadaceae bacterium | reverse complement strand
TACATTCCCCAGAACAACCTCGAAGAGCCGCCGCTGGTTGAATGCAACGACCCCATCGATCGTCTTGAGGACTCCCTTAACGACATCATCCCCGATTCGCCCAACCGTCCCTACGACATGTATGAAGTGATCGGTGCTATCATCGACAACGGTGAATTCCTCGAAGTTCAGCGCGACTACGCCAAGAACCTCATCATCGGCTTCGCCCGCTTCAACGGACAGGCTGTCGGCATCGTCGCCAACCAGCCCAAGTACCTTGCCGGTGTTCTCGACAGCAACGCATCCCGCAAGGGCGCACGCTTCGTACGCTTCTGCGACGCATTCAACATTCCTCTGGTAACTCTCGTCGACGTTCCCGGATTCCTCCCCGGCACGGGCCAGGAATACAACGGCGTTATCCTCCACGGCGCAAAACTCCTCTACGCATTCGGCGAGGCAACCGTACCCAAAGTGACTGTCACCCTCCGCAAGAGCTACGGCGGCAGCCACATCGTGATGAGCTGCAAGCAGCTCCGCGGCGACATGAACTACGCATGGCCTACCGCCGAAATCGCCGTTATGGGTGGCGCCGGCGCAGTCGAAGTGCTCTACGCCAAGGAAGCCAAGGCCAGCGACAATCCCGCAAAGGTTCTCGCCGACCGCGAGGCAGAATACAACAAACTCTTCTGCAACCCCTACAATGCGGCCCGCTACGGTTATATCGACGACGTCATCGAACCGCGCAACACCCGCTTCCGCATCATCCGCGCGCTTCAGCAGCTCGCTACCAAGAAGGTTGTAAACCCGGCCAAAAAGCACGGCAATATCCCCCTCTGATACACAGATGAAACATCAACAGACCATCCTCACACGCATCGCCACTGCCGTTCTTCTTATCGCAGCAGTGGCCGTGACCGCGCCTCAGGCATCAGCCCAGGGCCGCAAGTCGGTGCGCATCAACGAGGTCATGGTGGATAACGGCAACAGCCTCGTGGACGAATACGGCAACAAGAGCGCCTGGATCGAGCTCTTCAACGCCAACTTCGCCCCCGTGGAAATCTCGAGCGTCTATCTGTCCAACGACCCCGCCAATCCCAAAAAGTACCCTGTACCTCTGGGCGATGTGAACACAAAGATCCCCAAGCGCCAGCACGTTGTATTCTTCGCCGACGGCGAACCCAACCTTGGCACTTTCCACACCAGCTTCACCCTCGTTCCCGGACAGGAAAACTGGGTCGGCCTTTTTGATGCCAACGGCACCCTTATCGACGAAGTGACCATCCCCGCCACCCTCTCTGCCAACCAGAGCTGGGCACGCACAGAGGACGGCGCCGGCGAATGGGCTCTCCGCACCGGCGGCGCTTCCGACTACATCACTCCCTCGAGCGCCAACATCATCAAGGATAAGAACAACAAGATAGAAATGTTCGCCGAGCAGGATGAGAACGGCTTCGCCATGACCATCATGGCCATGGGAATCGTATTCTCGGCCCTTCTTCTCCTCTGCATCTGTTTCTATATCATCGGCAAGATCGGTGCATCCGTTCTCCGCGGCAACAAGATGCAGGCCCATGGTATCGACAAGGCCACAGCCGCCGACACCAAAATGGCGCACGACTCCGGCGAAGAAATCGCTGCTATCGTAATGGCACTCCACGAGCACCTCGATACTCACGACACCGAGACCACTGTCCTCACCATCAACAAGGTGAAACGTGCCTACTCGCCCTGGAGCTCGAAGATCTACGGTCTCCGTGAAGTTCCCGACCACCGCCGTGCCAAATAACCCTGTCCAACCAATCGATTATTATTCCAATGAAAGAATATAAGTATAAAATCAACGGCAACACCTACAATGTTGCAATCGGCGACATCGACGACAATGTGGCTCAGGTCGAAGTCAACGGAGTTCCTTACAAGGTAGAACTCGACCAGACCAAGAAGACCGTAAAAGTTGCCACTCCCAAAGCTGCCGCTGCACCCCGCACCGCTTCCGGCGAGAAAGTTATTGCCAGCAAGCCTGCCGCAGCAGGCAAAGGCACCGTTGTCGCACCTCTGCCCGGCGTTGTTACCTCTGTCAACGTCAAGGTAGGCGACACCGTCAAGGCTGCCGACACCGTAGTGATGCTCGAGGCTATGAAGATGGAAAACAGCATCCGTGCCGGACGCGACGGCAAGGTAACAGCTATCAACGTTGCCCCCGGCGAATCCGTTCTTGAAGGGACCGCCCTCGTCACCATTGAATAATACGCTAAGACACAACGAATTATGTCATTCGGTGATTTTCTCTACAACAATCTCGTTCAGTTCTGGCAGCTGACCGGTTTTGCCAACGCGGAGTTCGGCAATTTCGTCATGCTCGCCGTGGGCCTCTTCTTCATATGGCTCGCAATCAAAAAGAACTTCGAGCCTATGCTTCTGGTGCCTATCGGATTCGGTATCCTGATCGGCAATATCCCCTTCAACGCCAGTGCCGGCCTCGAAATCGGCATCTACGAAGAAGGATCCGTGCTCAATATCCTCTATAACGGCGTTGCCGCCGGCTGGTATCCGCCGCTGATCTTCCTCGGCATCGGTGCCATGACCGACTTCTCGGCCCTGATCGCCAACCCGAAACTCATGCTCATCGGCGCTGCAGCCCAGTTCGGTATCTTCGGTGCATATATGGTTGCCCTCGCCCTCGGATTCACCCCCGACCAGGCAGGTGCAATCGCCATCATCGGTGGTGCCGACGGCCCCACAGCCATCTTCCTGTCGTCGAAACTCGCACCCAATCTCATGGGTGCCATCGCAGTTTCGGCATACTCCTACATGGCTCTCGTGCCCGTTATCCAGCCCCCTCTGATGCGCCTCTTCACCACCAAGAAAGAGCGCCTCATCAAGATGAAACCCGCCCGCGCCGTATCGCAGAACGAAAAGATTATCTTCCCGATCGTAGGTCTGCTCCTCACCTGCTTCGTGGTGCCCTCCGGTATTCCTCTGCTCGGCATGCTCTTCTTCGGCAACCTTCTGCGTGAGTGCGGCGTGACCAACCGTCTGGCCAAGACTGCTTCGAACGCCCTTACCGATATCGTCACCATCCTTCTCGGTATGACCGTCGGCGCATCCACCCAGGCAAGCCAGTTCCTCACCCCGCAGACCATCTTCATCTTCTTCCTCGGCTTCATGGCATTCATCATCGCATCGTCGAGCGGTGTTCTCTTCGTGAAACTTTTCAACCTCGTTCTCCCGAAGAGCAAGAAGATCAATCCTCTCATCGGCAACGCCGGCGTATCGGCAGTGCCTATGTCTGCTCGTATATCCAACAACCTCGGTCTTGAATACGATCCGTCGAACTACCTGCTCATGCACGCCATGGGCCCGAACGTAGCCGGCGTTATCGGTTCTGCCGTTGCCGCAGGTGTACTCCTCGGATTCCTCGCTTAAGGATTATACCTATAATATATAAGAGCTTCCGCATCCCGGGAGCTCTTATTTTATGCCCGTACAATACTATTTTTGATTCAAAAAAATGATAATAATATGTTATTTCAATTTGTTGGGATTTTTTTACTTGATCAGGCTACGCGGCTTTACTTATTTTGCAGCAGGAAAACCAATCTCTAAATTTATACTATGAATCTAAAGTATCTGTCAATCCCCCTGGCGCTGATGATATCAGGCTCAGCATCGGCTGAAATCGGCAAACTGGTGGTTAATGGCGCCAATGGAAGCAAAACGCCATATGCCATCACCGGTCAGACACGCCTCACAGTAGGTCCGGGCACAATCACCATTACCGACAGCCAGTCGGCTCCAGTCGAAATCGCCATCGCAGAGATAGAGAAAATCACTTTCGATTTCTCAACATCATCGATTGAGGATGTCGCCTCCGAACTCGGCGACGGCGTCGCCATCGAGGTGCACGGGCCCGTGGTCAGGATCATTCCATCCGGCGGCACACCTGTAAGTTACGGCGCTTATTCCGTCAACGGCCTCACTGTCACCACCGGCACAGCTGCCGCTCCTGTCGAAATCGATTTCTCGACCTATTCCCCCGGTTTATATATCATCCGCGCCAACAACAAAACCGTAAAATACGTCAACAAATAAGAATCCATATCATGAAAAAATTCTACTCCTTAATAATAACCGGTTCTCTGGCAGCCGCATCAGTCTTCGCCCAGGATGAAAACTCTCTCACCAAGTTTGTGGTGGGCCTCAACAACGGAAGCACCACCGAGTTCAATCTCGATGAAGTGGAAGAAGTGAGCTTCCGCCGTGTAGCCGGCGAGAGCACTCCGCTTGAGCATTATTTCCGCAATCTGCCCCAGTACCAGACTCCTCAGGAGACAGGACGCCGTCTCGGCTTCCGTTATGTGAGCGAAGACCACCAATACAAGACTCTCAACAACAATAAATATATCGACTATCCCGAGACTTTCCTATGGATCGGCACCGCACGCTTTGCTGCCGCCGCACACGAGGAAATGCTTCTCAAAAATATAGTGGACCGCTGGAACTTTCTGCTCACAGACCCGGGCGAAAAAACACGACTCTCGCTCAAGGACCATGTGGACCGCAATATGTTCGGCGCCCTCGCCTT
>CABRLF010000189.1 GCA_902471685.1 uncultured Porphyromonadaceae bacterium | reverse complement strand
GTGGCCGGGGTTGCGCGAACGGGCCACTTCCGGGGCTTCCACTACCAGCCGGACTACTTTTTCAGAGAAGTGTGATTTTTCTACAATGCGGAACATATGGAAAAAATGTGTTTTTTCAGGAAGCAAAGGTACGCAAATTCAGTGAGGAAAACAAAGTATTCTCCGGCCTTATTTCGTTTTCTTCGCCGGGTCGCAGGTAAGTCCGACACCGAGTTTGTTGAATATTTTGTGGTCTACCTCGCCGAGCATGACGGTTGAATGTACCTGGCATCCCTTTAGCTGCGGCAGGCATTCGAGGGCGCGGCGCGCGTTCTCGTCGTGGGGCGACAGAACGGAGAGGGCCACAAGTACTTCGTCGGTATGCAGGCGCGGGTTATGGGAGCGCAGATACTCCATTTTTGTTTTCTGTATCGGCTCGATGAGCGACTGTGGAATCAGCTTCACGCTGTGGTCTATATTGGCGAGATGCTTCACGGCATTGAGGATGAGAGCGGCGCTGGGACCCAGAAGAGCGCTCGTTTCGGCTGTGATGATGGTTCCGTCGGGCAGTTCTATTGCGCTTGAGGGAACGCCGCTGCGCTCGGCACGCTCGCGGGCAGCCTTCACTGTCGGGCGGAAGGATGTGTCGATTTTAGCCTGCTTGAAAAGGAGCGAGATCTTGTTCACCTCGTTTTCGCATCCGTCGCCCTGGGCCAAACGGTCAAGGGCGGTGAAGTAACGGCGGATAATCTCGTCGTTCGACGCGCGGCAGCACACTTCGTCGTCGCTGATGCAGAAGCCTACCATATTGACGCCCATGTCTGTGGGCGATTTATATGGATTCGAGCCGTAAATGCCTTCGAAGAGGGCGTTCAGAACCGGGAAAATCTCGATATCGCGGTTGTAGTTCACCGCAGTCTTGCCGTGTGCCTCGAGATGGAAGGGATCGATCATGTTGACGTCGTTGAGGTCGGCGGTGGCTGCCTCATAGGCAATGTTGACCGGATGTTTCAGCGGAAGATTCCAGACGGGGAATGTCTCGAACTTCGCGTATCCGGCCTGAATGCCGCGGCGGTTCTCGTTGTAGAGCTGGCTGAGGCATACGGCCATCTTGCCGCTGCCGGGGCCGGGGGCTGTGACGATCACCAGCGGGCGCGTAGTGACGACATAGTCGTTCTTTCCGAAGCCTTCGTCGGATGCGATAAGGTCAACGTTTGTAGGGTAGCCCTCGATGAGATAGTGGACATAGGTGGGGATTCCGAGGCGGTCGAGCTTTGCGCGGAAAGCGTCGGCCGAACTTTGGCCGTTGTAATGGGTGATGACTACCGAGCTGACGAGGAATCCGCGAGCAGTGAAAGCCTCGCGGAGACGGAGTACGTCCATGTCGTATGTGATGCCGAGGTCGGACCGCACTTTGTTTTTCTCGATGTCGGCAGCGCTGATGACGATCACAATCTCCGCTCTGTCGGCGAGTTGAGAGAGCATCCGCAGTTTGCTGTCGGGCTGAAATCCGGGAAGCACCCTCGATGCATGATAGTCATCGAAAAGCTTGCCGCCCAGTTCGAGATAAAGCTTGTTTCCAAAAGTAGCTATGCGCTCCTTGATGTGCTCAGACTGAATTCTGAGATACTTGTCGTTGTCAAATCCGTATTTCATAACGGGGTACAAATTTAGATATTTTTCTGCAACCCTGCAAAAATTTGATTACTCCGTGAAAGTCCTGATGAAATGTAATATATTCAGAGACAGCAGGTCGGATATAGGAAGAAAATACAGGTCTCGAAGTCCTTCTACGGTCGGTAAAGTCTTTAATTCTGATCCAGCGCCTCGTCGATGGCTTTGGCGAGCTGGTCGGGGCAGGAAGTGCCGCGGCCACGGCAGTCGGTGCCGCGCAGCATGTCGGCCACCATACGGGCGTCGCGGCCCTCGGCGAGGATAGATACTCCGGTAGTGTTGCCGGGGCAGCCGCCGAGGAAACGGATATTGCGGATTTTTCCGTCGTTGTCTATTTCAAAGTTGATACGCCGGCTGCATGTGCCGGAGGTAGTGTATTCGCATTCCATTGATAATGTCGGTTTTTAAAGAGTGTGCCGGACGGCATTGACCGGAGAGCCCATGAAGACGGCGGCCAGCGAAGAGAATTTGTCCGGTTCTTCGGTTGTGATGTATTCGGTTGTGCCGCCGCGTGTGATGCGTCGGTCCATTTCGGGATGGCGGCGCAGATAGTCGAGCAATGACTGCGCCACGATGTCGCCCTGCGGAAGGATTGTAAGGCCGGCCGGAGCGTATTTGCGTATTTTTTCTATCAGCAGAGGATAGTGCGTGCAGCCCAGAATGAGAGTGTCGATATCGGGACTCTGACTGAGCAGCAGATTCAGATCGCGGCGCACGAAGTAGTCGGCTCCGTCGCCGTCGGCCTCAAGATTCTCAACCAACGGGCACCACATGGGGCATGCCTTGGAGTAGAGGCGAAGGCCGGGATATAGTTTCGCCAGTTCGATGTCATACGACTGCGAGGCTACAGTGCCGGGAGTGCCTACCAGACCGACGGCCCCGGTCCGCGTTATGGTTCCTACGATTTCGGCAGTAGGACGTATGACTCCGAGCACGCGCCGGTCGGGATCCATCGCCGGAAGGTCGTTCTGCTGGATTGTGCGCAGGGCTTTGGCCGATGCGGTGTTGCAGGCGAGGATTACAAACTGACAGCCGCGGGCGAAGAGGTAGCGCACGGCGTCGAGAGTGAAATGGTAGACCAGATCGAACGACCGGTTGCCGTATGGCGCCCGTGCGTTGTCGCCCAGATAAATGAAATCGGCCTCAGGGAGCGCGTTCCGGAGGGAACGCAGCACTGTGAGGCCGCCGTAGCCGGAGTCGAACACCCCGATAGGACCGGGGTGTCCGGCTGTGGCTGCGATTATTTCGTTGAGATTATCAGAGTTTGGCACGGATAGCGGCGGTTTCTTTCTCGTAACCGGGTTTCTCGAGGAGAGCGAACATATTTTTCTTGTACGCTTCCACACCTGGCTGGTTGAAGGGATTTACGCCAAGCATATAGCCGCTGATGCCGACGGCTGCCTCGAAGAAATAGATGAGGGCACCGAGAGTGGCTTCCGAAATCTCGGGGATCGTCACCTTGATATTGGGCACATTGCCGTCGATATGGGCGAGACGGGTGCCGAGCTCGGCCATCTTGTTCACTTCGTCGACGCGTTTGCCGGCGATATAGTTGAGTCCGTCGAGGTTGGCCTCGTCGGTGGGGATGCGGAGCTCACGGTCGGGATTGGCAACCGAAATCACGGTCTCGAAGATGGTGCGCTCGCCGTCCTGGATCCACTGGCCCATGGAGTGAAGATCGGTGGTGTCGTCGACTGCGGCGGGGAAGATACCCTTGCCGTCTTTGCCTTCGCTTTCGCCGTAGAGCTGTTTCCACCATTCGCCCATGAAGTGGAGTTTCGGGTTGAAGTTCACCAGAATCTCGGTCTTCTTGCCTGCGCGGTAGAGTGCGTTGCGGGTTTCGGCATATTCGAGAGCCGAGGTGTCAGTCCCGGCGATTGTGGCTTCCGACATTTTTGCTGCGCCTTCGACGAGGGCGTGGATATCGAATCCTGCCACTGCAATGGGAAGAAGACCTACCGGAGTGAGCACGGAGAAACGGCCGCCTACATTGTCGGGAATTACATATGTCTCATAGCCTTCGGTGTCGGCGAGGGTGCGGAGAGCGCCCTTCTTGGCGTCGGTGATGGCGACGATGCGCTTGCATGCCTCCTCGCGGCCGAGCTGTGCCTCAAGCTGTTCTTTGAGGATTCGGAAAGCGATGGCGGGTTCGGTAGTGGTGCCCGATTTGGAGATGACGATAATACCGAATTTCTTGTTGCGGAGATAGTCCTGGAGTTCTGCAAGATAATCTTCGCCGATATTCTGACCGGCGAAAACGACGCGGGTATTGGCGGGTTCGTATGCTGCAAAAGAGTTGCTCAGCGCTTCGATCACGGCTTTTGCACCGAGGTATGAGCCGCCGATGCCGACAGCCACTACAACCTCGCAAAGGTCGCGCAGACGAGCTGCGGTGGCATTGATGCTGTCGAGAAGCGATGCGGGAGTTTCCTGGGGAAGACGCACCCAGCCGAGGAAATCGTTGCCTGCGCCGGTGCCGTTAAGTACTTTTTCGAGTGAAGCTTTGCCCTCTGCATTGAGAGCTTCGATGGCGTCGCGGCTAACTGTGCCGTATACGCCGTTGTTTTCTACTTTTACGTATTCCATGTTAGATGGCTTAAATTTGTGCAAATTTACGATAAAAATTTCATTTGTGTGCCATATCTTCGGCTGTAATATTTATCATTTTGATAATGATGCCGTTATTGCTTTAAGTCAAAGAGAAACAAAGAATACTCGGGTTTTGTTTTTGCCGGAATGCCGGAAATGGGGGAGCCATATCAGGGTGCGGAATGCGTAGCGACGGATTTTTCCACAAAAGCGCTTCCAGCGCTTCTCTCGCCATGGTCTTTCACTTCGTGACGCCGCTACGCGGCTATTCGCCCCTACGGCGCTTTTTGCATATCTTAAGTAGCCCCTTTAGGGGCGCAAAGCCTCGTTAGAGGCGTCACGAA
>CABRLF010000188.1 GCA_902471685.1 uncultured Porphyromonadaceae bacterium | reverse complement strand
TTGTTGTTGGGATAAGAACAGGATTTGATGAGCTCGAATATTTCTTCCTTAGTACCGTTTGCAAGCGCCTGCGGGGTAGGGAAAGCCTTGAAAAGCGCCGGCGTAATCATATTCACCCGCTTGTCGGTGCACTGGGCCGAAAGAATCACTGCCACGAGAATCTGATAGGGATTCTCGTAGTGCAGTTCGGTGCGCGGCGAGGGCATCTCGCGCTCGAAGCGCTCTATGACTGCCTTATATCTCTCTTCCTGCTTCAAGGCCTTGGCTTAGTGTGCTGCTGTGAATTCCTCAAGGAAACGGACGTCGTTCTCGGAGAAGAGACGGAGATCCTTGACGCGGTATTTGAGATTGGTGATTCGCTCGATACCCATACCGAGGGCAAAACCGGAATATTCCTTGGGATCGATGCCGCAGGCTTCGAGGACAGCGGGATCGACCATGCCGCAACCGAGAATTTCAACCCATCCGGTGCCTTTGCAGAAAGAGCAGCCTTTACCGCCGCAAAGGTCGCAGCTTATATCCATCTCGGCCGAAGGCTCGGTAAAGGGGAAGTAGCTGGGACGGAGACGTATGTCTGTCTGGGGGCCGAACATCTCGCGGGCGAAGTAAAGCAAGGTCTGACGGAGATCGGCGAAGGTGACGTTCTTGTCAATATAGAGTGCCTCTACCTGGTGGAAGAAGCAGTGGGCGCGGGCGGAAATAGCCTCGTTGCGGTATACGCGGCCCGGGCAGATGATGCGGATCGGGGGCTTCTGCGAAGTCATCACACGTGTCTGTACCGACGATGTATGAGTACGGAGGAGCACATCCGGATTACGGGTGATGAAGAATGTATCCTGCATATCGCGGGCAGGATGGTCGGGGGCGAAATTAAGCGATTCGAACACATGCCAGTCATCTTCAACCTCGGGGCCTTCGGCGATAGTGAATCCGAGACGGCGGAAAATGTCGATTATCTGCTCGCGGACCAGCGAAAGCGGATGGCGCGTTCCCAGACGGACCGGAGCCCCCGTGCGGGTGAGATCGAGATCGGATGCGGAGCAAGCGCACGACGAAGCCTCGCGAAGAGCGTTGATATGATCGGTAGCGAAGGTTTTCAGTTCATTAAGTGCCTGTCCGAGTTCACGCTTCTGCTCTGCAGGAACAGTGCGGAAATCATTCATCAGCGCGCTGACAGCGCCTTTCTTGCTTAAATATTTGATACGCAGTGCCTCGACTTCCTCTGGGGTGGCAGAAGTCACAGCCTCGAGTTCGGCACGTATTTCGTTGATTCTGTTTATCATCGCTTTTGGGTCTTTTTAAAGCGCAAAGTTACGATTTTTTTTGTAACTTTGCCAAAATAACCAATAGAAACACCCCTCGACACCCATGAAAAAATTTCTCAGTATCATTCCCGTGGGCATAGCCGCCATGCTCATGACACAATGTAAACCGACCGTCCCTGCTGCTCCGGCAGAAGACCCGGACGAATATATAGGATACCTTTTCGCATACTTTACGGGCAACGCAGTCGAAGAAGAACAGGTATGCTACGCTGTCAGCGGCGATTCTCTCGACTTCCACGCCCTTAACGGCGGACAACCCGTCATAGCATCGAAAGACATCAGCTCCACCGGCGGTGTACGCGACCCATTCATTCTCCGTTGCGAGGGTGACTCTACCTTCTACATGGTATGCACCGACATGACATCCTCCAAAGGCTGGGACTCGAACCGAGCCATGGTCCTTCTTAAATCGAACGACCTCGTAAAATGGACCTCTTCCATTATCAACATTCAGGAAAAATACGAAGGTCAGGAAGAGCTGAAACGCGTATGGGCTCCTCAGGTGATTTTCGACCGCGAGGCCGGCAAATACCTCGTCTACTGGTCGATGCAGTATACCGGCGGTCCCGACATCATCTACTACGCCTATGCCAACGATGACTTCACCGACATCGAAGGTGAACCCAAACCCCTGTTTATCCCCGAAAACAAACTCTCTTGCATCGACGGCGACATCATCCTGAAGGACAGTGTATACCACCTCTTCTACAAGACCGAAGGACATGGCAACGGCATCAAGCAGGCTGTGACACGCAACCTCACTTCCGGCGTATGGGAAGAACGCCCCGACTATATCCAGCAGACTACCGACGCAGTGGAAGGCTCGGGTATTTTCCGCCTGATCAATTCCGATGACTATGTGCTCATGTACGACGTCTACATGGCGCACCGCTATGAATTCTGTGAGACTTCCGACCTCGAGCACTTCAAAATCATCGAAAACGACGTAAAGATGAACTTCCATCCGCGTCACGGTTGCATCATCCCCATCACCCGTGCCGAAATGCAGCGTGTTACCGCCGCTTTCCCCGATACTGTTCCCGCGCAGGAGAATTAAACCTTCGGCACGTTCATCCGTTTAATATATAGAGGGCGGCCTCTCCTCGGGTCGCCCATATTTTTTATGAACTCAAACTTTCAGCAATGAAAACTTACTCCCTTATCATCGCCGTCGCCGCCCTGGCGCTCACTTTGGGCGGCTGTTCTTCTATGAGAAAAACCACCGGACAAGGCACCAAAACACCTACAGCCACACTTCCCGGCAAGCCTGCGAAGGGGACCCCCAGCAAGGCTATACCCACAGAATTCGGCGCCAAGCCTACGCAGGATCAGCTCTGCGGTGGCAAATGGAATGTGGCTTCCGTCGGAACAGTGACTATCAACGCCGAGGACGAGACTCCCTACGTACAGTTCGACTCTCAGGGTCGCTTCTATGCCTCGGACGGCTGCAACATAATCAACGGCGATTACGCCGTACACAGCGACGGCACTATGGCATTCAACAATGTGCTCTCGACGATGAAATATTGCCCGGACGTTGAATACTCGGCACTCATCGCCGCTCAGCTCAACGATAATTCCAAGCCTGCCATCGACTGCAAGCGTATCGGGCAGGACACCTACCTCTATTTCCGCAATGCTGCCGGCAATGTGATGATGACGCTACGCCGCCAGAATATGGAATTCCTCAACGGCAACTGGATGGTGACTGCTATCGACGGCAAAAAGAACACCGACGAAGAGCTTACGGTATTCTTCGATATTCCCGAACTCAAAATACACGGCAATACCGGATGTAATTTCTTCAACGGTGACATCTATATCGATCCCGTCCGCTCGAATGCCATCGATATCTCCAATATCGGTCTTACCCGCATGGCATGTCCCAATGCCGACCGTGAACGCCGCATGATTGTAGCACTCGAAGAAGCCGTCACAGCTATCGAAGGCAAACATGAGAAAACTGTTCTTCTTCTGAACAAGAAAGGAAAAGAGATCATGACTCTCCGTCATATCGATGTTCAGGCAGAGTAATTGATTCACACCATATAAACATACAGCTCCGCGGCGGATTCCGTCGCGGAGCTGTTTTTATTCAGAGACCGTGGGGTCTGTTATTTTGCAGTCTTTGCTACAGTTGCCTTGCGGCGGCTGTCGGCGATATAGGCCACGGGGCAGGCTACGTAGATGGTAGCCAGAGTACCGATGATCACACCGAAGAGCATTGCGAATGTGAAGCTGCGGATTGCGTCACCACCGAGGATAAAGATGCAGAGAAGGACGAGCAGAGTCGAAACCGATGTCATGATCGTACGGCTCAGGGTTGTGTTAATTGAGCGGTTCACAGTGGTGAAGAAATCATGCTTGGGATAGAGTGCTGTATTCTCGCGCACACGGTCGAATACCACCACAGTATCGTTGATCTGATAACCGATGACGGTAAGGATTGCCGCGATAAACGTCTGGTCGATTTCCATTGCGAAGGGGAGCACTCCGTAGAAGAGGGAGTAGAAACCGATGATGAAGAAGGCTGTGAAAGCGACGGCAGCAAGTGCGCCGAGAGAGAAGGCTACGTTGCGGAAGCGGAACAGAATGTAAAGGAACATTGCTGCGAGGGCGATGGCCACGGCGATATAAGCGTCGGTACGCATGTCGTCGGCAACCGAAGGACCTACCTTCTGGCTCTGGATAATACCCTGGCTGGCGTCGGTGGTGCTGAATTCTTCGGCGCTCATGCCTTCACGGAGATAAGGCTTGAGGGTCTCGAAAAGCTTGCCTGTGATTTCATGTTCTGTATCGGCTGTTTCTTCGTTGATCTTGTAGTTGGTCGACACGCGCACCTGATTCGAGCTTTCGATGGTGATAACCGAGGTCGACGCACCGGGGAACTGCTCGGAGATTACCTGCTGGAGTTCCTCTGTGTTGACAGGCTTCTCGAACTTCACGATATAGTTGCGGCCACCGGAGAAGTCGATGCCCTGGTTAAGACCGCGGATAAAGAGCGATCCGATAACGATGACAACGACAGCGAGCACGCATGTGAAGCTGATTTTGCGCTGTCCGAGGAAATTGACGTTTGTATTGACAAACATCTTACGGCCGAGCGAGGTGGTGAAGGTAAGATTGTTGAAAGCCTTGGTCTTTCCGAACCAGAGGAAGAAGAGACGGCTCAGATAAACTGCTGTGAAGAACGAGCAGATAAGACCGATGATAAGGGTTGTTGCGAAGCCCTTGATAGGACCGGTACCGAAGAGGAGCAGGATGACACCTGTGATAACCGAGGTGA
>CABRLF010000187.1 GCA_902471685.1 uncultured Porphyromonadaceae bacterium | reverse complement strand
CCGCCGCTACGGCAAAATCGCTTTCCTCATCACCGCGGCCGCGGTGGTGGCTGTCTTTCTGTATTTCTCGGATAGTCTTATCAGGGATCTTACACAGGCTGAACGCGAACGAATGCAGATCTGGGCAGACGCCACCCGCGAAATTGTGGCCGCCACTACTCTGCCCGATGAGAATTCGACTGCGCCGGACATAGATTTCCTTCTGTCGATTATCCAGAGCAACACTACTATTCCGGTGCTTCTCACCGATGACGATGGCAATATCCTCCAGCACCGTAATTTCATCCTCCCTGTACCGGACGACAGTCTTTCGTTCGGATTGCCCTCAGATCCGCGGAACATCGAGTTTCTTAACCAAAAGCTCGACAAATTGCGGCACTCAAACAACGTAATCGAGATTGAAATAGCACCCGGTACTGCTCAGTATCTTTATTATGAGGACTCGACCCTCCTGCGGCGAATGAGTGTATTCCCCTATATTCAACTTCTTGTGATGCTGGCATTCATCGCAGTTGTCTATTTCGCAGTCCTCTCAACGAAGAAAGCCGAGCAAAACAAAGTCTGGGCGGGCCTATCGAAGGAAACTGCGCATCAGCTCGGAACACCAATCTCCTCTCTTATGGCATGGATGGAGCTGCTGCCCGAAATGGGAGTCGACGCCGATACGGTCCGCGAAATGAACAAGGATGTGAACCGCCTGAGCACCATCGCTTCCCGCTTTTCGAAAATCGGCTCGCAGCCGCGCATGACCGACGAAGATCTCAACAGCGTTGTGACGGAAGCTGTAGCTTATATGTCATCCCGGGTATCACCCCATATTTCGCTGACGTATTCTCCGGCACCGGCGTCGCTGAATGTCATGGTCTGTCCTCCCCTCCTGGAATGGGTTATTGAGAATCTGATCAAGAATGCAGTCGACGCCATGGACGGTAACGGCTCAATAACGGTCCGGACCGGTAGCTCGGCATCAGGCTCATTTATAGAAGTTTCTGATACCGGAAAAGGTATTCCGCGAAAGAACCACAAGAACGTTTTCAATCCCGGTTTCACGACAAAAAAACGCGGCTGGGGTCTTGGCCTTACTCTCGCCAAACGAATCGTCGAGGAATATCACCGGGGACGTATTTTTGTGAAAGAATCAATTCCAGGACAAGGAACGACATTCCGAATTGATTTGCCGGGCGTGAAATAACGCCCATTCGTCAGATTGACCTCAAAACTGGTCAAAACACCCTATTTTACGATTTATTTATTCTTGACCATTGTTTTTTGCAAATTTTTATTTAATTTGCGGCATCACCAAACCAATTATCATATAAAATATCCAACATCTATTCCGCTTGTATTGTACCGTTTCATTCACAAAAATGCAAAAATGATCCAACATCAAACCTCAATAACTACCATGAGCCATAACATTGTAAAACTAATCTTCCTTGGGTGCGTCCTCGGCTTTGCCGCTAATTGCATGGCCGTGACTTCCGACCCTTATCCGGCAAGTATAAGTTCTTCGGCAAAGATGCTACCTGTCGTAACTTACTCTCCCGTCGCCTTTTATGACAATGTAAAGGCATCATTCTACTTCGATAAGAACCTTGAATGCTTCTTTTATGACTCTACAATAAAAGAAAGCAATATGGGACCGTTGGATCGTAAGAATCTTACTGAATTAAAGCAGGGAGAGTCGCTTGCTGATCATCTTCCTAAAAGACAATCACCGCTCATGTTGTATACCAACAAATACCCTGCATTTGCCGACTTCCGGATCCTTCCGATTAAATCAAAGCTTTCAGCGTCCCAGATTGAGGTCATAAATACTAACGACAGTGTATTTGTATTCCGGCCTGTTTTTCCACTATATAACTTTCATGTCGATATTTCGTTTATCGGATTTATCCGCAATGGAGAGATACTGTTTGCCGATCGCGACGAAACGATGCCGTTGCTGGCATTCATCAAAAAGCACTATAGTTCTCTTCAGAATTACATGCAGAAATACCTCTCCTCTGTGGAATCCCAGTTCAGCTTCTCCGGAAGCGGACTATACTTCATCGAATCCGACAACGCTGCAATCGACATTCTGAAAAACAGCTATTTTTTCCGGTTGCTCGACGGAACTGATGAAGATACTGTATGCAACCTCTTCCTCTGCAAAATCAACAGCCGCATGAAATTAACCGAGAGACAAACAGATTGTCTTAAGGCAGTTATTGCCAACGCAGTGAAGAAGCGTGAAGACATACTCGGCCGCTTTCTCGCGTCGGGGGACGCAAATATTCTTTCGGATAGTTATTATAACTACGCAACAAAGTGGTCGGATTACAAACTCGCATTCTGCAATCAGGAACGCGAGATAGCGGAAGAATACCTTTCCGAAGCGAGTTCACTCATCTACTATGCTTACGATCGCCTGCGCCGCGACGTACCGAATGTAGACAGCGAAGGCCGGTATCTCTCCGATCGCGATGAATTCAAAATCATCGCAGAGAGAGTCCGGAATCATAAAAATCCGTAAGATTGAACTGTAATTGAAAGGAATTTGTTACTTTTGCATCAGAAATGACATAAAACGCAACATCATATGTTAAAAGGAATCCTTTCAATTACCGGCAAACCCGGTCTCTTCCGGCTTCTGAGCCGCGGCCGCAATGCCCTTATCGTAGAGAATATCGCAACAAAACGTCGCACTCCTACATACCCCAACGAGAAAGTCATCTCTCTGGCCGATATCACTATGTACACTGATCACGGCGACGAACCGCTGCCCGACATCATGGAAAAGGTGAAGGAACATGCCGGCGGTCAGCCCATCGACATCAAGGGATTCGCCAACGACGAGGCTGTGCGCGACTACTTCGCTGAAATCATCCCCGACTTCGAGCGCGACCGCGTCTATACCACAGACATCCGCAAGCTTTTCAGCTGGTACAACCAGCTCATAGCAGCCGGCATCACCGAATTCAAGGATAATGAAATCGCCGAAGATCAGGCAGCTGAAGCTGCCGAGGCAGCCGACGACACACAGACGACCAAGTAGAATAAACTCTCGAGATATTGACTGAAGGCAGCATCCAGCCGATGTTGCCTTCAGTTATTTATCTTAAAGTGATTCAACTTTGTGGCTTATTCGCTAATATAAGAAAACTTTGCGACTACTTTTTATGGTCAATTCAAAGTTTTTTCGTATCTTTGCGCCGATTTTAAGTCCGGGCGCCATTCGTATCGGCGCAAGGTTGATAACTAAAAACACAGATATGATTAAAATCACATTTCCCGACAATAGCGTAAAGGAATTTGAAGCAGCCACGACGCCTCTTCAGATTGCCCAGTCTATTTCGCCCCGCCTTGGCCGCGAAGTGCTCGCTGCGACAGTCAATGGCGAGGAATGGGACCTCAGCCGCCCTATCGAGGGCGACGCCTCCCTTAAACTTTTCAAATGGGAAGATCCCGAAGGCAAGCACGCTTTCTGGCACAGTTCCGCCCATCTGCTCGCAGAAGCACTGCAGGAGCTTTACCCCGGCGTGAAATTCGGTATCGGTCCCGCTATCGAAAACGGTTTCTACTACGACATCGATCCGGGCGAGAACAAACTCACCAGCGATGATTTTGCCAAAATCGAGGCACGTATGCTCGAGCTGGCGAAGCGCGACGAAACCATCCAACGCAAAGACATCGCAAAAGCAGACGCTCTCAAACTCTTCGGCGACCGCAATGAAGAGTACAAGTGCGAACTTATCTCAGAACTTGAGGACGGCCACATCACCACATACACTCAGGGAAACTTCACAGATCTCTGCCGCGGCCCGCATCTGCCCTCCACCGGAGCTATCAAGGCTGTCAAGATAACCAGTCTCGCCGGAGCGTACTGGCGAGGCGATGAAAAGCGCAACCAGCTTGTGCGCGTCTACGGCATCACATTCCCGAAGAAAGCCATGCTCGACGAGTATCTTGTCCTTCTTGAGGAAGCCAAGAAACGTGACCACCGCAAGCTCGGCAAGGAAATGGAACTCTTCGCCTTCTCGCCCAAGGTTGGCGCCGGTCTGCCCCTCTGGCTCCCCAAAGGCGCCGCTCTCCGCGACCGACTCGAGCAGTTCCTCCGCAAGATTCAGAAACAGTACGGCTACCTTCAGGTAATCACCCCGCATATCGGCAACAAGCAGCTCTACGTTACATCAGGCCACTATGCAAAGTACGGCAAAGACTCGTTCCAGCCGATCCATACGCCTCAGGAAGGCGAGGAATACCTGCTCAAGCCGATGAACTGCCCCCACCACTGCGAGATTTTCCGTGCACTCCCCCGCTCCTACCGCGATCTGCCTCTGCGTCTGGCTGAGTTCGGTACTGTTTACCGCTATGAGCAGACCGGTGAGCTCCACGGTCTGACCCGAGTACGTGGTTTTACGCAGGATGACGCACATATCTTCTGTGCTCCCGAGCAGATCAAGGATGAGTTCCTCAAAGTGATGGATATCATCCTCTTCATCTTCAAGGCGCTCAAATTCGACAACTACGAGGCTCAGATTTCGCTCCGCGACCCCAAGCATAAAGAAAAATACATCGGTTCGGACGAAAACTGGCACAAGGCAGAAACCGCCATCATCGAGGCGTGCGCCGAGAAAGGCATCA
>CABRLF010000186.1 GCA_902471685.1 uncultured Porphyromonadaceae bacterium | reverse complement strand
CTCTTCCGATCTTTATTTTTGGCAAATATGGGATATTTTGCATCTCTATGTAAATTTTTTCGCAAAAAATTTGGTGGAATGAAAAAGTAGGCGTAACTTTGCATCGCAAAAGCGAAAAAGCGATTGCCTCTCCACTCAACGGCAGAGATGCTGAAGGTCTAAAAACCAGAAGCCCAATGCAAAAGGTGCTGTAGTTCAGCTGGTTAGAATGCCGGCCTGTCACGCCGGAGGTCGCGGGTTCGAGTCCCGTCGGCACCGCAGAGGAGAGAGGAGAATGAGAAATGTTAATCTTCGGATTTCGTTTCTCATTCTTTTTTTAAATAATACTTTTCCTCCCATATTAGTCGCCCTGGTAGTTCAACGGATAGAATAGGGGTTTCCTAAACCTTAGATAGCGGTTCGATTCCGCTCCGGGGTACCATATTTATGAAATCATGACCATTGCGGAAAAAGAACAGGATATTATCGACCAGTTCACAGAGCTGGACGACTGGATGGATCGATATGCCCTCATTATAGATATGGGCAACGCCCTGCCGCCGCTGCCGGAATCGCTGCGCACACCCGACCGCCTCATCGAGGGCTGCCAGAGCCGTGTGTGGCTCGACGCTGAAATGCACGACGGCAAAATAATCTACCGCGCCGACTCGGACGCCATTATTGTAAAAGGCATTATCTCAATGCTCATCGACGTACTTTCAGGTCATACACCCGAAGAAATCCTCAATGCCGATCTTTCGTTCATCAACGAAATCGGCCTGAGCGAGCACCTCTCCCCCACTCGCTCCAACGGCCTTGTCGCCATGCTGAAACAGATGCGAGCCTACGCTGCCGCATTCAAACTCAAAGAGGGAAAGTAATACACAAAAGTCTCCAGAAATACCGCACCGCGAAAAGCCCGGATTCAGGCATTTCGCGGTGCGTCTTTCTTCTTGAATTATTACCAGCTTATCTCCACAGCGTGTTCATACAGACGTCGCGGATCGCCCCATAGCTCGATAGCACGCCTGAGCGTAGCATCGGAGCGCTTTGTCTTTACTGCCTTCAGTTTCTTTCCGTTGACTGTCATGCTGATCTTACGGTCTGTGTTGAGCATACTGCTGTCGAGATAGATTCTCACTTTGCCGGACTCAACCGGGCGGAACGTACGCTCGCTGTTGAGGACAATACCCCAGTTGGGATCGACTTCAGTGCTCCGGTATACAACAGTATCCACATTGAGTGTGATCGAGTTGGCGGCTGAATCGACAACAAGGTCATATCTTATTCGCGTATCATCAGCCGGACGGGTAATAGGCTCGATGTTGGCGAAAGCGGTACGACGTCTGCCGTCCATTTCATAATCTTCCCAGGTCACGTGACGCGGACTTACGCGACGTTTGTGTTTCCTGAGCCACGGAGCCGTAGGGCTGTAATCGATGGCATGCCCCCGGTCGGGCTGAAGCGCTACCTGATGCTCATAATCCCCTGGGTTGTTGCGCGACAGTGAATCAAGAGCCATTCCGGTTCGCCATGTGAGGAGATTGCGGTAAAACCCGGTATCTTTGCTTCCTGTAAGGAGTGAGAATGGAGTATTGCGGAGATTGTCTGTCGGTGCATTGACAAGTGGTTCGCCACCGGCCATAGGACCTGCTGCGGCAAAGTAATCGGCATAGAACGATGCAAGGCGCTGGCTCCCGTATCCGCCCTCGGAAATACCGAGAATATAGATCCGCTCGGGATCATACTCATCCGATGCCAATACACGGCGAAGCAGATTTTCCCAAGCATACTGCTTCGATTTCTGCCACCAGCGGTAATACTGTCCCTCGTTGGGGATTCTCGGCACGAACCACGCCTCGCCGTCTGCTGTCCAGCGCTGGGTAAGCTGTTTCCCGACAGCATATTCGCCGTCGCGCGGACCGGAACCATGAGTATAAATATACAGCGGACGCCCGTTTTCCGGCCGTTCTCCCGAGGCAAGAAGCGAGAAAGTCATGTCTGCATTAGGTTCGAGGCTATCGGGCAGATGCCATACCATATCGACAGGCTTTTCAAATGCCGAAGGGCCGGGCAGAGGAAGTACTGCGGTATCGTTCTTCAGAGCCTCTCGATATTCATTCCAGATTTTGAACGCCTTCCCGCCGGTTGCGGCAGCCGAAGCGGATACCGTAAAACATGCGAAGGCTATTACCAATGATGTGATTTTCATATATAGATTGGTTTATGTTCTTTTTGCTTCCGCAAAGATAGGTACAAAAACAGATTAATCAAAATTAATTTCAGAACTTACGCGCGGACATTCAAAAAGGGAACCGCCCGGTGGGGCAGTTCCCTTTTTGAGTATAACGTATGATCTATCGTTATTCTTCAGCCTTGGGGAGCTCGGGCTCTTCTGTCTTAGCTTCCTCAACGGGGTTCTCGGCAGCAGCCTCAGCAGCGGGAGCTGCTTTCTTGCGGCGCGAACGACGTGTCTTGGCCTTGGCGGCAGCAGTCTCCTTGAGCATAGCTTCGTTGTAGTCGACGAGCTCGATGAAGCAGGTCTGTGCATTGTCACCGAGGCGGAAACCTGTTTTGAGGATACGGGTGTAACCGCCGGGGCGGTTGGCGATCTTCTCGGCTATTTCCTGGAAGAGGATCTTCACGGCCTCTTTGTTCTGAAGATAGCTGAAGACGAGGCGACGGTTGGCCATCGTGTCTTCCTTGGCGCGGTTGATGATAGGCTCAGCATACATACGGAGAGCCTTGGCCTTGGCGAGCGTGGTGTTGATACGCTTGTGGAAGATGAGGGAGACGGTCATATTAGCCAGCAGGGAAGCGCGGTGAGCGGTCTTGCGGCTAAGGTGATTGAATTTTTTATTGTGTCTCATCGTGGGTTATTCTTTATCGAGTTTGTATTTGGAGATGTCCATGCCGAAAGAAAGGTTGAGGCTTGTGAGCAGGCTTTCGAGTTCGACGAGGGACTTTTTGCCGAAATTGCGGAATTTGAGCAAATCGGTCTTGTTGAATACCACCAGTTCTGCGAGGGTTTCGACTTCGGCGCTCTTCAGGCAATTAAGAGCACGAACGGAGAGCTGCATGTCGACGAGCTTGGATTTGAGGAGCTGTCGCATATGGAGTACTTCTTCGTCGAATTCCTCTCCCGGATCGGGCTCGGAAGCCTCAAGGGTGATTTTTTCGTCGGAGAAGAGCATGAAGTGATAGATAAGAATCTTCGCAGCTTCCTTGACGGCGTCCTTGGGGAGAATCGAGCCATTGGTACTTATCTCGAGGGTGAGCTTGTCGTAGTCGGTTTTCTGGTCTACGCGGTAGTTTTCGACGGTGTATTTGACGTTCTTGATCGGGGTGTAGATCGAGTCGATCGCTATGGTATCGATATCATCCTGAGGGGTGACATTCTCTTCGGCGGGGACCCAGCCGCGACCCTTGTTGATTGTCAGTACGATAGTGAAACTTGCGTCGGGATCCAAATGACAGATCACCAGGTCGGGGTTCATGACCTCGAATCCCGTGAGGGCGCTGGCGATGTCGCCGGCTGTGAACACTTCTTTGCCTGAGACGGGTATGGTAACGCGTTCGAATTCGTGATCTTCTACCTTTTGCTTGAGGTCGACTTGCTTGAGGTTGAGGATGATGTTGGTAACATCTTCCTTAACGCCGGGCACGGCATCAAATTCGCTTTTCACGCCGTCGATCTTAATCGACGAAATCGCGTATCCTTCCAGAGAAGACAGGAGGACACGACGAAGTGCGTTTCCGACGGTGATGCCATAGCCGGGTTCCAAAGGCTTGAACTCGAATTTGCCGTAGAAGTTGCCTGCTTCTACCATTACTACCCCTTCAGGTTTTTGGAATGCTAATATAGCCATGGATCTTTGTTTTGGATATTATTACTTAGAGTAGAGCTCGACGATGAGCTGCTCCTTGATGTTTTCGGGGATGTCCTCGCGGGCGGGTACGTGGAGGTACTTGCCGCTCTTGGTTGTTTCGTCCCACTCTATCCAGGGATATTTGCTGTGGTTGAAACCTGCGAGGGCGTCGGCGATCACTTCAAGAGACTTGCTGCGCTCGCGAACACCTACGATGTCGCCGGGCTTGACTGCGTACGAGGGAATGTTCACAACAGCGCCGTTGACAGTGATGTGCTTGTGGAGCACGATCTGACGGGCGGCAGCACGCGTGGGAGCAATACCGAGACGGTAAACGACGTTGTCAAGACGGCCTTCGAGGAGCTGGAGAAGGATCTCACCGGTGATACCCTTGCTCGAAGCTGCTTTCTCGAAGAGATTGCGGAACTGGCGTTCGAGTACGCCGTAAGTATATTTGGCCTTCTGCTTTTCGCGGAGCTGGACTCCGTATTCAGAAGTTTTGCGGCGCTTGTTGGCACCGTGCTGGCCGGGCGGGAAGTTGCGGCGGGCGAGCACTTTGTCTTCGCCGAAGATGGGTTCGCCGAATTTACGGGCTATTTTGGTCTTGGGACCTGTGTATCTTGCCATTGTAGTTAAAATCAGTTACGTTTGCGAAGCGGTTCAGGGGTCCGGGGAGAGGCGTCGGTCCGGGCGCAGCCGCGACCATAGAGAGGTGAAATATTTATGGTCTATTCGCCCTTTTCGTGGCCTGAGGTATCCCCGCTTTCCGGAACTGAAGCCTGCGGCACTGGCTTGCCGCG
>CABRLF010000185.1 GCA_902471685.1 uncultured Porphyromonadaceae bacterium | reverse complement strand
GGCGCTGAGCGTCGAGCTCGGCGATGTCGGAGAGGCGCCCGATAGTAGCGTCCATTATCCTCTCGATGTCCGCAGGGGTGTAGATATTCTTCATTGTCCTGGTTTAGAGAGCAATAAGTTCTTCAATTTTTGCGCGTACGGCATCAGCTTTCTGACCGCCTACGAGACGGAGATTGGTCTTCTCGCCGTTCTTGAAGAAGAGGATAGTCGGGAGCGAGCGGATACCTTCTTCGCTGCAGAAGTCGTTCTCTTCGTCGCAGTTGTATTTACCGATGGTGACGCGGCCTTCGTATTCAGCAGCGAGTTCGTCGATAACGGGAGCGAGAGCCTTGCAGGGACCGCACCAGGTTGCCCAGAAGTCGATTACAACAGGTCCGCCGGCGGCGATGATTTCATTTACATTTTCGTCTGTGATTTTCAGTGCCATAGTTAGGATTAAATTATATTGGTGTATAAATGTTTATTCTTTTTGTAAGTTATCCGGCGAGCGAAGCCCGCTTGATATGATAGTCGATTTCAAGATCGTCGAGCGCCTGGAAGAGTTTACGGCATACGCGGACCTTGACAGCAGTCGAGAATGTCAGCTTGCGGCCTATGTCGGAAGCATATACCACTATCGTAAGGGCAACAGGATCCGGTTCGCCCGGCGAAGGAGTTCCTGTAAATTCGGGCTTGTCGAGGATTTCCATAAGGGTCGAGACATATTGCGGCTTGACCGTCACAGTCAGCTCCTCGACAAGGCGCCCACGCAAGCCTTCGAGAGGAATCACACGCTCAAGGCTGAATCGCAGATTCTTGACGCCGGTCGAACGATTGGTAAACTGTTTGACCGATCCGACAATCATCACAGCACTTCCGGGAACCAGGAAATGACCGAATTCAGCTTTCTGCTTGTCGAAAAGAGCAAAATCGGTAGTGCCGGCGTAATCCTCGATCTTTATGATGGAGAATGACCCGCTCTGGCTCTTGCGTTCCTCGATTCCGACAACCATACCGGCGAATGTGAATGAACCGGTAGTCGGAGTGACTATTTCATTTTTCTCAACCGTAGTCATTTCAGCTCCGCACCTCACCTCTACCCAATAGGGATCGAGTGGATGGGCCGACAGATACATACCCACAAGTTCACGTTCCTTGTTCAGACGGGTGAGATTGTCCCATGACGGAACTGACGGTATTGCCGGACGGCTTGAGGCTATCACATCGTCGTCATCTCCGAAGAGCGAAGCCGAGGCAGCGACGGATTCACGCTGGCGGTCGGCGCCATAACGGAGAAGGATTTCTCCGGTAGTCTCGCCGCGTTTGCCTACTTCGGCCACAAGATCCTCGCGCTTTGTATCGGTGAAGCAGTCGAAAGCACCGGCAAGCACGAGATTGTCGAAAACGCGCCTGTTGATTATCCTGTAAGGCACGCGCTCAACAAAATCGTATATATCCTTGAAAGGTCCGCCTTCGTCGCGGGTACGTATTATTCCTTCCACAACATCTCCGCCGACACCTTTTACGGCCATAAGTCCGAAACGGATCACTCCCGGCTCACTGACACTGAAGGTCTTGAACGACTCGTTGATATCCGGACCCTTCACTTCGAGACCCATCGCCTTGCACTCGTCCATATAGACGGTAAGTTTGGTGATATCGTTTAGGTTTCGGCTCAGCACGGCAGCCATATATTCAGCGGGGAAATTTGCCTTGAGGTATCCTGTCTGGAAAGCCACCCAGCTGTAGCATGTGGCATGGCTCTTGTTGAAAGCGTAGGAAGCGAACTTCTCCCATTCCGACCATATCTTCTGAAGCACCTCCGGCTTATGCCCGTTGGCCTGACCGCCTGCCATGAACTTACCTTTGAGATGATTCATCTTCTCGATAAGTTTCTTACCCATGGCTTTGCGCAGAGTATCGCTCTCGCCTCGGGTAAAGTTGGCCAGCAGACGCGAAAGCAACATCACCTGTTCCTGATAGACGGTGATTCCATAAGTATCCTTGAGATAGACTTCCATCTCGGGGATATCATATTCGATGGGCTGCTTGCCCTGCTTGCGGGCGATGAAGTCCGGAATATTCTCCATAGGCCCAGGACGGTAGAGGGCATTCATGGCGATAAGATCCTCAAAGACTGTGGGCTGCAGTTCACGAAGATAACGCTGCATGCCCGGCGACTCGAACTGAAACGTACCTACGGTTGCACCACGGCTGTAAAGCTCGTAAGTCTTGCGGTCGTCGATAGGAATCTTGTCGGGATCTACGTCGATGCCTTGCGACATCTTTATATTGTTCACGGCCTCACGGATGATAGACAGCGTCTTTAGGCCGAGAAAGTCCATCTTGATAAGACCCGTATCCTCTATGACACGGCCTTCGTACTGCGTGACGAGAATTCGGTCACCGTTTTTGTCAGCCGCCGTGCTCACAGGCACCCAGTCGGTGACATCGTCGCGACATATGATTACACCGCAGGCATGCACACCTACGTTGCGGATAGTGCCTTCAAGCTTATCGGCGTAATTCATGATTTCGGCCACGCCCGGATCCTTGTCCATCTCGGTCTTGAACTCAGGAATATAATTGATGCAGTTGTTCACTGTTTCCTTGAGTTCCTTGCCCGGCTTGTTAGGGTCGTCCGGCATGTGGCGCGGAATGAGCTTTGTGAGGAAGTTCGAGGTGGAGGGAGGATAATTCATCACCCGGGCCACATCCTTGATCGCCGACTTGGCCGCCATGGTACCGTAGGTGATGATATGGGCCACATTGGCAGCGCCATAACGCTCTGTAACGTAATTCAGCACTGTCTCGCGGCCGTCGTCATCGAAGTCGACGTCGATATCGGGAAGCGAGATACGGTCGGGATTGAGGAATCGTTCAAACAGCAGGTCATACTTCAGAGGATCGATCTGAGTGATTCCTAGGCAATAAGCCACGACAGATCCGGCTGCGGAACCACGGCCTGGGCCGATGCTCACGCCAAGCTGACGTCCCACACGGATAAAGTCCTCCACAATCAGGAAGTAGCCGGGGAAACCCATGGTCTTCATAATGTGCAGCTCAAAACGTATGCGGTCGTCGACATCCTTGTCGAGCGGAGTGCCGTAACGCCGAGCGGCACCTTCATAAGTTATCTTCTTGAGGTAATCGGCCTCGAATTTGATGCGGTAAAGTTTCTCATAGCCTCCAAGACGCGCTATCTTCTTTTCACCATCCTCCCGCGACATAACGACCTGACCGTTTTCATCGCGGGTGAACTCTTCGTAAAGTTCTTCCTCTGTTATGCGGTTGCGGTATTCCTCTTCCGTGCCGAACTCTTTCGGGATGGCATAGTTTGGCATAATCGGCGCGTGGTCAATGTCGTACTCCTCTACCTTATCGGCGATTTCAAGAGTATTTGTCAGCGCTTCGGGTATGTCCGCAAAGACACGTTCCATCTCGCCTGTAGTCTTGAACCACTCCTGCTTCGTATATAGCATACGGTCCTGATCATCGACGAAATGGTTCGTGCTGAGGCAAATGAGACGGTCGTGCGCCTCGGAGTCCTGCTCATCGATAAAATGGACGTCGTTGGTAGCTATGACCTTGATATTGTATTTCCTGGCAAGTGCGAGCAGTTGCGGCTCAATGGCCTTCTGTCGCTCGTATGTCTCGTGATTCGCACGCGGCACGGTTGCCTTGTGGCGCTGGAGTTCGATATAGTAATCGTCGCCGAACGTCTCTTTCCACCATACCACGGAGCGGTCGGCGCCTTCGAGATCACCGGCCTGAAGAAGTCGCGGAATCTCGCCGCCAAGACAAGCCGAACATATTATCAGCCCGTCGCGGTGCGCTGCGAGCTGCTTCTTATCGGTGCGCGGATGCTTGTAGAAGCCTTCGGTCCATGCCTGCGACACAAGCTTGATGAGATTTTTATACCCGGTGCGGTTTTTAGCGAGAACAACCAGATGCCGGCCGCCGTCGTGTTTGTCGCCGCGGTCGTGGAGATCATTGTTCGCCACATACATCTCGCATCCGATGATCGGCTTAAGATATTTCTTCTTCGCAGCCTCGACCGCAGCTTTCGCTTCGGCAACCGCAGCATCGTCGCCGGCATTCTCGGCATCAGCCAGAGCAGCCTGAGCGGCTTTGATATCGTCTTTCACCTTCCCGTTATGCTTCTTGCAGTCGTTGAAGAACGCCTTGATACCGAACATATTGCCATGATCGGTCATGGCAAGCGCCGGCATACCGTCGGCCACAGCCTTCTTGATAAGGCCTGAAACCGTCGACAGCCCGTCGAGCAACGAATATGAAGTATGTACGTGAAGATGTACGAAATCTGACATATCTTAATGATAATCAATGAGGAAAGAGAAATATGCCCTTTTCAGGGGACAAACATACGGCAAAGTTACAAAATTTTATTTATATCTTTGCCTACGGAATCGACACCCGACTCTGTTTTTACATAAATTTTCAGTAGCTACGCATAATGTTTTCCAAATTTACAGCCGTTCCGCTCACTGTTGTCATCCCGATATACAACCGCGAAGGAATCGTGCTGCGTACACTTGAATCGCTCGACAGGCAGACATGCCGCGACTTCCGCGTTGTGCTGGTAGACAATGCAAGCACCGACAACACCCGCGAAGTGCTCGAACAATGGGGGCGCCGCACAGCTCTGGAGGTCGAGATTATATGCGAGAACCGTACCGGCGC
>CABRLF010000184.1 GCA_902471685.1 uncultured Porphyromonadaceae bacterium | reverse complement strand
CCCGAAGCCCTGCACTTCAGCAAGAACGAGCCGAAAAAGCCGACCGAGGAAGCAGCCAACGAAGTCATGAACCGCGAGCGCCGGAAAATCCTCGTAGTGGAGGACAACGCCGACATCCGCGACTATATCAACGTCATCCTGCAGGATGAATACGAGGTGATTACCGCCGTCAACGGCCTCGACGGTCTCGAGAAGGCCCACACGCATATGCCCGACATTATCATCAGCGACATAATGATGCCGGAGATGGACGGAGTGAACATGACTCGCCAGCTCAAGAACGACGAGATGACGAGCCATATACCCATTATCCTGCTCACGGCCAAAGACTCTCTCACAGACAAGGAGGAAGGCTACGAATCGGGCGCCGACTCATACCTCACCAAGCCTTTCAGTGCCAAACTCCTCCTCGCCCGCATCAGCAATATCATCATGGCCCGCAAGCGTCTCGCCGAATTCCTCTTCAAGACCGCGACACCGCCCATTCCGCAGGAAATGCAGGAACCACAGCAGGAATCGCCGATGGAGGAAGAGTCCGCCGCCGAGGAAATCACGGCCTCACTATCGCCGCTCGACGCGCACTTCCTGGACAAGCTGAACTCGATCCTCGAGTCCACTCTCTCCGACGACTCGCTCAATGTGGCCATGCTCGCCGACCGCATGTGCATGAGCAACTCCACGCTGTACCGCAAGATCATGTCGCTTCTGGGAGTCAGCCCCAACGAATACATCCGACACATCCGTTTGGCCAAAGCCACGGAACTGCTTCTGGCCCGCGAGCTCACCATTGCCGAAATCGCATACCGCACCGGCTTCGGCAGCTATAACTCATTCAGCAAGGTCTTTAAGAAAGAATACGGTCTTTCCCCAACAGAATATCAAAATCAAGCAACCAAAAACAATGTTTAAAACCGTTCTGAAAAGCATGCTGCTCGCCGTAGCGGTATGCTTCGCCACCTCAGCGTATGCCGGGATGCCGTCCGTTGTCGGAGGCGTCTTCCCGGATACTGAAGGCAACCATATCAACGCCCACGGCGGCGCGATAGTAAAAGACAAAGACACCGGCACTTATTACTGGTTCGGAGAGCACCGCGGCAGCAAGACCGACGGTTCGCCTCAGCTCGGCGTAGCCGTCTACTCCTCGCCCGACCTCAAAAACTGGACAAACAAGGGCATAGCCCTGCAGCTCACAGGCGCTCCCGGCACTCCCCTCGAGCCCGGGTGCACTATCGAGCGCCCGAAGGTGGTCTATAATCCCGCCACCGGCAAATGGGTGATGTGGTTCCACCACGAGCTCAAAGGCCGCGGCTACGGCGCCGCTTTCGCCGGGGTAGCCACAGCCGACAAACCCGAAGGCCCCTATACATTGATCGAGACACACCGCGTCAATCCAGGCTACTATCCCGCCGGAATGCCCGAGGAAAACCGCTTCAAGAAATACGAGAAGGATATGGAATGGTGGACTCCCGCATGGCGCGAGGCAGTCGGCGAAGGCATGCTCGTGCTGCGTGACTTCAACGGCGGCCAGATGTCCCGCGACATGACCGTCTTCATCGACGAGGACGGCAAAGCATACCATGTCTACTCCAGCGAAGAGAACCTCACCATCCAGATCGCCGAACTCGACTCCACATTCACCAAGCACACAGGCCGTTACACCCGCGTCGCTCCCGCCGGCCACAACGAGGCTCCCGCCATCTTCAAGCACGGCGGCAAGTACTGGATGATCACCTCCGGCTGCACCGGCTGGGCTCCCAACGAAGCCCGCATGCACGTGGCCGACAATATCTTCGGCCCGTGGACCGCTGTCGGCAATCCCTGCCGAGGCGAAGGCGCCGACAAGACTTTCGGCGGCCAGAGCACATCTGTATTTGTCGAGGACGGCAACTACACCTTCATGGCCGACATATGGAACCCCGGCGACCTGCGCAACAGCGGTCACATCTGGCTACCCATCCAGTTTGACTCCAACGGAACACCCTTCATCTCCAAAGACATAAAGAAATGACTCTCAAACCACTGATTATCACCGCCGCCCTTGCCTGCGCCCTCACAGCCTCTGCCGCCAAGCCCACCGAGGCACAGACCGTGCGCCAGGCCATCGACAAGGTCAACACTCACTGGCAGGCCACGCACACGCCCGAACACAACGCCTTCTGGGACGAAGCAGCCTACCACACCGGCAACATGGAGGCTTACCGCCTCACAGGCAAACCCGAATTTCTCGAATATTCGCTCAAATGGGCCGAGCACAACGACTGGAAAGGCGCCAAAGGCACCGACCGCTCCAAGTGGAAATACGACTACGGCGAGGATGATGACCACGTCCTCTTCGGCGACTGGCAGATCTGCTTCCAGACCTATGCCGACCTCTACAACATGCTGCCCGATGACAAACGTATCCGCCGCGCACGTGAAGTGATGGAATACGAGATGTCCACTCCGCAGAACGACTACTGGTGGTGGGCCGACGGTCTTTACATGGTAATGCCCGTCATGACCAAGCTCTACAACATCACCGGCAACAAGAAGTACCTCGACAAGCTCTACGAGTACATCGTCAAGAGCGACAGCATCATGTACGACAACGAGACCGGACTTTATTTCCGCGACGGCAAATACGTCTATCCCAAGCATAAGAGCGTCAACGGCAAGAAAGATTTCTGGGCCCGCGGCGACGGCTGGGTTCTCGCCGGTCTTGCCAAAGTCCTCGCCGACGTTCCCTCCGACTGGGAACACCGTCCTTTCTTCCTTGAGAAATACCGCCGCCTGGCCAACGCTATTGTGTCGCTTCAGCAGCCCGGAGGCTACTGGACCCGCTCCATGGCCGACCCCGAGCACGCCCCCGGTCCCGAGACCTCAGGTACGGCATTCTTCACCTACGGCCTTTTCTGGGGCATCAACCACGGTATTCTCGTAGGCCCCAAATACGCCGAAGCCGCCCTCAAAGGATGGAACTACCTCTATAAGACGGCTCTGCAGAAAGACGGGTCGATAGGCTACGTACAGCCCATCGGCGAAAAGGCTATCCCCGGTCAGGTGGTCGACAAGAACTCCACATCGAACTTCGGCACCGGCGCATGGCTCCTCGCCGCATCGGAATACGTCCGCTACCTCGAGAGCAAGAATCCCGTTGCCGAAGCCGACCGCGCATACTGGGCCGACCTCGCATACAAGATGGCCGAGCCTATCCTCAAGAACATGGCCGAAGGCAACCTGCAGAAGAACATGATGGTCGAAGTCAGCCCGAACTGGGACGGCCGCAACATCAAGGTGACCTATATGGAAGCCTTCGGACGTCTTATGGCCGGCATCGCTCCCTGGCTCGCACTCCCCGATGATGACACCAAGGAAGGCCGGATGCGCAAGCAGCTCCGCGAATGGGCGCTCAAGGCTTACGCCAATGCCGTCAACCCCGACAGCCCCGACTATCTCCTGTGGGAGGGCGAAGGCCAGCCCATGGTCGACGCCGCTTATATAGCCGAATCGTTCATCCGCGGATACAAAGCCCTGTGGGAACCGCTCGACCAGACCACCAAAGACCGCTATGTGAAGGAATTCCAGCGTATCCGCAAAATCGATCCTCCTTACACCAACTGGCTCCTCTTCTCGGCAATCATCGAGAGCTTCCTCGACCGCGTAGGCGCCGACGGCGACGAATACCGCGTCAACTCCGCCATCCGCAAGACCGAGGAATGGTACACAGGCGACGGATGGTATGCCGACGGCCCCAATTTCGCATTCGACTACTATTCGAGCTTCGTTTTCCACCCCATGTATCTTGAAGTGCTCGAAAACATGATCGAGGTCGGCCAGCGCACACGCATCGACTATCCCAAGTACTACGACCGCGCCCTTGAACGAACCAAGAAATACTCCATCATCCTCGAGCGCATGATTTCGCCCGAAGGCACATTCCCCGTATTCGGACGCTCCATCCCCTACCGCATGGCATGCCTCCAGCCTCTGGCACTCATGGCATGGAAAGAAGAACTGCCCGCCGGCCTTACCAACGGTCAGGTGCGCGCAGCCCTCACCGCGGTTATGCACCGCATGTTCGACGGGAAGGAGAATTTCAACGACGGCGGATATCTCACTATCGGCTTTGCCGGCCGTCAGCCCAATGTCGCCGACTGGTATACCAACAACGGTTCGCTCTACATGACCTCTCTGGCATTCATGCCTCTGGGTCTCCCCGCATCCCATCCCTTCTGGACCGACGCAGCCCAGCCCTGGACTTCACAGAAAGCATGGGGCGGCCAGCCGTTCCCTAAGGATCACCACTGGAGCGACAAAATCACAACTCATGACCTTTTCTGAGCCGAAGGCATAGTTTTAAGGTAATTAACGTGAATTCGACGAAAATAATTAAAAGAGTGTCAGTTGATTATCGTACACTCTTTCAAGATTAATCATCGGTTTCTTAGGGAAAAGACAGTATGCCGCAATCCCTCCGATTAGATTCACGACAAAATTCGTAAAGGAACGGTGTCGGGAGTGTTCAATCTGAGCAATATTTTTCAGCTCGTCATTGATAGTCTCGATTACCGCTCTCTTGCGGAGCAATATCCTGTCATACATAGGCCTGATTCCACCTTTCATGTTGTTTTTAACCTACATTATTCATAGTGGATTCATTTCAGGTTATCAAAACAGATATGGGACAATCTGAAGCCTCCAACTAATGTCTATCATCGAATGACCGCTTGATGTAG
>CABRLF010000183.1 GCA_902471685.1 uncultured Porphyromonadaceae bacterium | reverse complement strand
CTGTAACCTTCTGATCCGTAGTCAGATGCTCTATTCAGTTGAGCTAGCGAGCCGTGGCTTTTTCGCCGTTTGCGGTGCAAAGATACGCTGAATTTCCTACATGACAAAATATTTAACATTATTTTACTACCCGTGGGTGAACAAATATTTCACAAGGCATATATACCGGCATGGAATCAGCTCATGCCGGTATATATGCCTTGATCCGTTTTTTGCTCATACGACAAATTTTAACTACCTTTGCCGAAAGCAAAATCAGTACAGTCCATGAAAACACTCATCACGGGGCTTGCAGCCCTTATGCTTCTCGGGAGTTCATTCGGAGCAACGGCTCAGGATGCTGCCGAAGTTGTAACCACGTCGGCCCGTCAGCCGGCCCGCAAAGTGCCGTATGTGCCGACAGCAGAGAATCTCGCAGCCCGCGAGCACTTCGCCGACGCCGGATTCGGCATCTTTATCCACTGGGGCATTTACTCAATGTTCGCTCAGGGAGAATGGTATCTCCAGAACTGCGGAATGTCGGCAAAAGAATATGCTAAAGCCGCCGACGGCTTCTATCCGGCAAAATTCAATGCCGCAGAGTGGGTGAGCGCGATAAAAAACGCCGGAGCCCGCTATATCACTATCACGACCCGTCACCACGATGGTTTCAGTATGTTCGGCACCAAGCATTCTCCGTATAATATTGTTGACGCGACTCCGTTCAAACGGGACATAATCAAAGAACTGGCCGATGAATGCGAGAAGCAGGGTATAATGCTGAATTTCTATTATTCCCACATCGACTGGACCCGCGAGGACTATCCCGCAGGACGCACAGGGCTCAAAACCGGTAAAAACCCGGCCAATGCCGACTGGCCGCATTATTATAAATTCATGAACAATCAGCTCACCGAGCTACTCACCAACTACGGCAAAGTGGGCGCCATATGGTTCGACGGCCTGTGGGACCACGACATGGATTCCATTCCGTTCGACTGGCAGCTCGAGGAGCAGTATGACCTTATACATCGCCTGCAGCCCGGCACCCTTGTTGCAAACAATCATCACTGCGACATAATCGAGGGCGAGGATATCCAGCTTTTTGAACGCGATCTGCCAGGAGAGAACACAGCCGGCTACAGCGAGCAGGCCATCAGCGAGCTTCCCCTGGAGACTTGCCAGACCATGAACCGCAAATGGGGCTATGTGGCCGCCGACAACGAATACAAAGACACAACAACCCTCATCCGGATGCTGGTAGGGGCTGCCGGCCGCGGCGCCAACCTGCTCCTCAACATCGGCCCGCAACCCAGCGGCGAGCTTCCCGAAGAGGCACGCATACGTCTGGCTGCCATCGGCGAATGGATGAACAAGTACGGCGAGACAATCCACGACACTCGCCGCGGAGATTTCAAACCGCAGGAATGGGGTGCGGCAACCCGAAAAGGCAACCGGCTCTTCGTACACATCATGAACGCCGATTCGCCGGAAATCTATGTGCCGACACAACATAAGGTCAAAAGCGCCAAAGTATACGGCACCGACAATGCCGTGAAATACAAAAAAGAGAAAAAACGCCAAGGCGTGACCCTATATCTGACCGAAATTCCGACAGAAACGGATTATATTGTAGAACTTATCACCGACTGAACTCATGGCACTTCTTGAAGTCTGTGCCGCCGACATGGCAAGTGTCGACGCCGCAATCAGGGGTGGCGCTCATCGCATCGAACTCTGCACCGGGCTTTCAGCCGACGGCTTCACTCCCTCGGCCGGATTCATCCGGTCTGCCCGCGCCCTTACAAAAGGCAAATGCCTGATGAACGTGCTCATCCGCCCCGATGAAGCAAAAGGATTTGTTCTGGATGGTCCTACGGCAGGAGTGGCACTCCAGGACATCGTATTCGCATGCGAGGCCGGAGCCGACGGCATAGTGGCCGGCGCACTGACTCCACTCCGCACGCTCGACACGGCTTTCATCGCAGAAGCGATCAATATAGCCCACTCGATGGGGAAGACTTTCACATTCCACCGTGCATTCGATATCGCCGCGGATCCGTTCAAAATTCTCGAGCAGCTGATTTCGCTCGGCTGCGACTGCATTCTCACTTCCGGTCAGGCACCGACAGCCGAGAAAGGCATCCCACTGCTCCGGGAACTCGTCGCGCGCGCCGCCGGACATCTTGAAATTATGCCCGGCGCGGGTGTCCGCCCCGCAAATGCCTCAGACATAGTCCGGCAGACCGGATGCAGATATATTCACTCCTCCTCACGGCGTCCGGGAGCGACAAGCAGCGACGCCGAAACCGTCAACACCATTGTAAACTCTATAAAGTAAAGCCATATAAATGAAGACTTTTCTTGCTGGCTCAGCAGCCGCAATACTTCTCTTTTCCGCAGCCGCCTGCAATAACCGACCGGAGACTGCCACAGCCGACGAGTATCTCGATTTTCTCTACGCAAGCATGCCGGTAAATGATTCTATCGACTACAGCCGCGATTTCTGGATGCAGAACGTGGAAGCAGCAATGCAGGCCCGGAGCGAAATGCCCTGGGGACAGTCGGTTCCCGAACGCGAATTCCGCCACTTCGTTCTGCCGGTACGTATCAACAATGAGAATCTCGACTCCTCACGCGTCGTATTCTACCGCGAGCTTGCTCCGCGGGTCAAAAACATGACAATGGAGGAAGCGGTACTTGAAGTGAACCACTGGCTCCATGAAAAAGCCACTTATGCACCGAGCGACGCACGCACCAGCAGCCCGCTCGCCACAGTCCGCACTACCCTTGGCCGCTGCGGCGAAGAATCAACCCTCGGAGTAGCTGCTTTTCGCTCTGTTGGCATCCCGGCACGCCAGGTCTATACCCCCCGCTGGGCACATACCGACGACAATCACGCATGGGTGGAGGTATGGATCGACGGAAAATGGCATTTCCTCGGAGCATGCGAACCCGAACCGCTAATCGACATGGCATGGTTCAATGCTCCGGCCGCACGCGGCATGCTCATGGCCACTAACGCATTCGGAAAATACGACGGACCCGAACAGAAACTCTACAGCGACAGTTGCTTCACCCGCATAAACGTCACATCAAATTACGCGCCCGTACGCACCGCGTCCGTTCAGGTTCTGAATCAGGACGGCACACCCGCCGCCGGAGCTGAGGTCTCGTTCCGCCTCTACAATTACGCCGAATTCTATCCTCTCTTCACCACCCGCGCCGATGCCGAAGGACGTGCATCACTGGAATGCGGAAAAGGCGATCTTATCGTGTGGGCCCGCGATGACAATGGAAACCTGAATTACGCCGTTGCCGGACCGGACGCCGCTGAAATCACCTTAACACTTCTGCCTGAAGCTGATTTCAACGCCACTATGCCGCGGGAAATGACCGTCACTCCTCCCGCTACCGCCACGACCCTGCCGACACCCACCGAAGCTCAGATCGCAGAGAACAACCGCCGCAAAATGCAGGAGGATTCAATCCGCAACGCACGGATGGCGACATTCTACAACGACAGTACGGCTACCGCATTTATTGCAACGCTCGGCCCGAAAGCATCGAGCAACGCAGCCCGCATAGCCGACATACTCACGCAGACTTACGGCAACGGCCAGACTTGGACCGACGCCTTCAAAGCAATTCCGGATGACCGCATTCCGGCATTTATCGACTGGGCCGACCATCTCACTGTCAAGGACCTCCGCGACATATCGCCCGAGGTGATAGCCGATGCCTTCACCGCTGAAAGAATCGTCAATCCCCGCATCAGCAACGAACAACTGACGCCTTTCTGCGGCCAGTTCGACGCTCTTCTGCCCGACTCGCTGGCCGCAGCGATAAAAGCTGATCCGGCCATGATTCCGGGTTGGATCAAAGAAAACATCACCGACGTAAGTCTCCGTAACCCCAACAGATATCCGATATCTCCCGCCGGCGTACTGCGCAGCCGTATGGCCGACCGCCACAGCCGCGACATTTTCTTCGTCGCTCTCTGCCGCTATCTCGGCATTCCCGCAGCAATCAATCCCGTCACCGGCAAAACACAATGGGATATCACCGGCAAAGGCATGGTGAATGTCGCTCTCGAGGCTGAAACTACCTCTGCCAATACCCAGAACGGCACCCTGATCCTCAAATATCCCGAAGGCCAGATACCCAAGAATCCCGGATATTTCTACCACTTCACACTCTCAAGAATCGAGAACGGAGCGCCGCAGCTTCTTGATTATCCTGAAATGATGACAGCCGCCGATTTCGCTAAAGGAGTAACCATCGAACCGGGATCATACATCATCACAACCGGACGCCGTCTCGCCGACGGCGGTGTGCTGACCCGCTCCGCAATTATCGATATCGAAGCAGGGAAAACCACAACGGAACCCCTGACCATAATCGACGATCCTGATGAACTGAGCGTTGTAGGCTCTGTCAATGCCGACCCGCTTCTGCCCGTCACCGGCCGCGGATTCTTTATCTACGCCATCGTATCTCCGGGACACGAACCTACACAGCACTTCCTCAATGAACTGAAAGAAAACAAAGACGCCTTCGAGGCATGGGGCAAAAAGATAGTTCTCATCTTCCCCGACGCAGAATCCGCCACACGCCTTTCCGATGCCATGAAGGCCGGACTGCCCGAAAATGTAGTGGTTGTCGACGAACCTAATCCGGCTCTCTTCAACGATCTTGCCGGAGAATTTGAATTCCGCGCAGACGTCAATTCTCTCCCGGTAATCATTGTCGGCGATACATTCAACCGCGTCATATTCCACAGCGAAGGCTACCTGCCGGGGCTCGGGCACCGTCTTACCGACATCGTCAGCCGTCTCAAGGAATGATAATCCATATCGACTCACTCAAAGATCCGA
>CABRLF010000182.1 GCA_902471685.1 uncultured Porphyromonadaceae bacterium | reverse complement strand
CCGCTCTTCCGATCTCTCGTGTACCCAAGGTTTTGAGCCCTACAGGCTCTTCACCTTGGGCTAAACATTTCGGGAGCCACTATGTGGCTTGAACGTCCCTACGGGACTATTTATATTGGACAAGAGCTCTACATTCTATATATTTTGCATCGAACAATGAAAAAAGCGCACCCTCGTGCGAGGATGCGCTTTCCGGATATTATAGAATTTGATTATTTCCAACCGGGGTTCTGCTCGAGCTGGTCGTTGAGCTGAATCTGACCAGAGGGGATAGGATAGAGATAGTACTTATCTTCGAAAGTACGCGTCTGCTTCCATGATGCATTAACATATCCGTCAATCATGCCATCTTTCGGAGCAATCGGCGCATTGGCAGCGTAAGCACCCTGAGTGATTTTGGGATTCTTGGTGAAATCGAGTTTGTCGAGCTGATGCCAGCGAACGAGGTCCCAGTAGCGAAGGCCATCGTCAAGCATAAGCTCGCAGCGACGGAGACGGCGGATTTCCCAGATGAGCGACGAAACATTCATATTGTTTGCGGGGTCGTTCATGTTTGTCAGGAAAGCGAGATTAAGATTAGAGGTATCGATACCGGCACGATCCCAGAGAGGCTTCATATATTTTGTAATATCCGCATCGCTGAGAGTGCCGAGTTCTGCCTTGGCTTCGAGAATCGTGACGTAAACGCGTGCTCCCCAATATAGCGGAGCACAGAGGTAGTTCTTGTTGATTTCGTTGACAATCGACTGAGGAACGGTCAGGTTGTTGAACTTCTGAACTCCGTAGCCGGTTGAAGACCACTGTCCTACAGTATTGGGTGCGCCCCATGACATACCCTGAAAGAAGATATGATCGTATGTAATGACACTCAGACGTGCATCGCGTACTGCAAGAAGATCTGCGATGGAAACAGAAGCAGCGCCGTCAGGAGTACCGTGGTCGGTGTTGTTATATGAGGTAAGGGCTGCCGGTTTGCCATCCTTGAATACAAATGCGTCGAATGCATCGCGGGTAATACCTGCAACGCCGTCGGATGCGTTGGAGTAGTCGGAAATCGAATTCATGAACACACCGTTTTCGTAAGGTTTGAACATGATGATCTCAGGATTGGCGGAAAGTCCATCGTAACCACCGCCAGCAGTACGGAATGACTGATAGAGTGCTTTGTAATCACCGATAGGATATGACCCGGCAACAGCCTCACCGGCTTTCACAGCTTCCTGAAGGAATTTCTGTGCACGTGCGTTGTCATTCTGGTGATATTTGGCATATGTACCTTCGGTCAGGCAGACTTCTGCCTTGAAAGCCTGAGCCATATCTTTCGAGAAAACTGTCTTGCCGGATTGTGCGGCTATATTCTCTACAGCAAAATTGAGGTCTTCAAGGACGAGGTCCATCACGGTATTTCGAGCTGTGCGTGGCCCGAAGAGAGCTGCGTCGTCAGCAGGATCGAGGGGTGTTGTAACCAGAGGTACATCCCCATAGCGGCGCACGAGGTCATAGTAACCGCGTGCTCGGTACATACGTGCGAGTCCGAGAAAATTTGCCTTTTCGGATGTCGTAAGTGTAGACGCCTCTACACCCTGAATTACCAGATTGGCACGGCGGATTTCAATGTAGGGAGCGTTCCATGAACTCGATGTCGAGGGAACGGTCTTGAAAGTCCAGTCGGCGAAAGCTTGGCGTCCGCTCTGGTCGTCGCTGAGCCAGCTCCAGTAAAATGTGCCACCGCCGGCTCCATTTCCATAGCCGGAGTAATCTTCATAGAAGTAGTTGATCTGATTCTGAACATTCACAGAATTGTTCCAGAACTCGGCATTTACTGTCTGCTGCGACAACGGGTATCTGTTGTCATTGAGAAAGTCGTCACAACTTGTCATTGCGACAGCTCCGGCAAGGGAGATTATGCCTATAATATATTTGTATTTCATAATAGTCGGTATGAATTATAATGTTACCTGAATGCCGAACGAGAGAACACGCTGCTGGGGAACCGTACGGCCGAACAGTCCATTGTCGGCATCGACGCCTGAAATTGATTCACCTGCCGATAGAGTCATTTCGGGGTCGAGCTGATATTTACCTGCACCGTTGTGGAGGAAGCAGAGATTGTCGGCCGAGAAATAGATACGTGCTTTCTGGATGAATGCCTTTTGAGTAATGTCTGTCGGCAGAGTATAACCGATAGTCACGTTTTTCAGTCGCAGATATGCCATACTGGTGAGATAACGGCTCTGTGGATAGTAGTTGTACTCACCACGACCGATATTGCTGATGCGACCGATGCCTTTTGATGAACAATAAAGGCGAGGGTAATCGTTGTTCTGGTTGATGTACGAATTGGCCCAGTCTATCTGGCCGTCGGACGCGTACTTGATTACATTGTAGTTCAGCTGATTGGTAAAAGTACCAAGAGCCGACTGCACGCCTGGGATGATAGTCGAACCGGTAGCCCACATCTGGCGCTTGCCTACGCCCTGGAAGAAGAGGTCGATATCGAAGCCTTTATATGCACCGCCGATGCGGAATGAATATTCATAGCGGGGCATTGCGTTGCCGATAACCTTGAGGTCGCCGTGGTCTTCGACAGTACCTTTGCCTCCGTCAATCTTGCCGTCGCCGTTAAGGTCTTTGAAAGCTACGTCGCCCGGGCCGTAATGGAACTGATCGGCTTCCAAAAGAGTCTGGTCGACTACGCCGGGATTTCGGACATATTTGCTGCCGTCCCATGTAAAGTCATCCTGTGTGAAGTACCTGTCTGTTTCGAAGCCCCATATATCGCCGAAGTACTGGCCTTCGGTATAATTGCCACTGGCGGGAAGATAGGTATAAATCAGATGGTTGGGATTATGCCACTTTGTGATTTTTGTACGTGCATCACCTATATTGAAAGTGGCGTAAACATCAGCGTCACCGAAGCTGTGGTTCCAGTTGATAGAGAGTTCCCAGCCGTTGGTGCGAAGCGAACCGTTGTTTCCGTAAGGTGCGGTAGCGCCAAGAACGGCAGGAAGTTCCGAACCGGGAGCGAGCATGTCTTTGGTATCGCGGACATACCAGTCGAAGTTGAGGTTGAGGGCATTGTCGAATAAACCGAGGTCAAGGCCGATGTCGGTGGTCACGATGCGTTCCCAGGTAAGAGAGCTGGATACGAGGGTCGGCATAGAGTATTCGGTAATTTTCTGGTTGCCTGTAAGCCAGTGCACACTGCCTGCTCCTACTTGGGCTGCTGTAGAGAGGAATCGGTTGTTTCCCACAGCTTCGTTGCCGATATGGCCATAGGATGCGCGGAGTTTACCGTTGCTTACCCACTTCTTCAGAGGTGCGAAATAGCTTTCTTCCGAGAAGCGGTAGCCAATAGAACCCGAGGGGAAGAATGCCCACTGGTCATTTACAGGGAAGCGGCTTGAGCCGTCATAACGTCCGTTCAGTTCCAGAAGATAGATACCTTTGTAATCATAGTTGATACGTCCGAAGAAACCTGTAGTTGCACGGTGTGTGTTGGAGCCGTTTACATTATAGTTTTCTCCATTTGTAAGATTGATATTAGGCAGATTGTAGTCGACAAGACCGTTGCGCTGTGCATAGAAATATTTGTATTCTTCCTGTTCGGCGGTCCATCCGGCCATTATCTTAAGATTATGGGCCTCTTTAAAGGTTCGTGTATATGTCGCAAATACGTTTGCGGTCCAGGTGTCATCCTTGTAGTGGCTTTGTGCGGCGCTGGATGTTGTCTGGTTATAAGGAGTCCAATTGCCGAGAGTGTTAGATCCGGGAGTCCAGTTGTTCCATGCCGTGTAAGGAATTACTACAGCATCGCTGTCCTGATCCCTGAGGTTATATGTGAAGTCTGCCTGAAGGATAAGTCCTTTGAGTATTTCAGCCTGCATCCAGCCCTGCATACGTGTCTGGGTGGTGACTGTCTTGTCCTTATGGCTCTTGGTGCGGATTGTTATATCGTTACGGAACGACTGCGGCTCGCCATCTTCGTTCTTGATATAACCGTACATTTCGAAGAACGACGGGAAACGCCACATATACTGATAGTAGCTACGGTTCGCGTTGGGAGCCTCATATTCACGGTCGCTGAAGCTGAAGCGTGCTCCGGCTTTGAGCCACTTGGCAATCTGAGTGTCGATACTTGCGTTGGCCATGTATCGGTGGAGTTTGTCAGGATTGAATTTTTGCAGACCCTGCTTGCCGTCGTAGCCGAACGAAAGACGATAGTGTGTCTTGCCTGAAGTTCCTTCAACGCTGATGTTGTGTTTCTGACCGGGTGCGGCCTGGAACATGGTCTTGTGAACATCCCAGTCGGCGTAGCACATAAAGCGGTTTGTTATAAGCTGTTGGCCGGTCATTGGCGAAATGGTGTTCTTTGGGAATACATAGTAGTCGCCTACATTGTCCTTGCTTACAAACGGCTGCATCTCGATATAGGAAGTATACTGCTTTCCTCCATGCTGCGCGGCCCATGCCTCGGCAAACGGAAGAAGTTCGTCGTAATACATGCCGAAAATTTCCTTGTCGCCGCCTGTATTTGTATCGTCCATGGCCACCTTGAGCTGATTGACGGTGGTGTTGGGCGTGGGCAGAATAGTGGCTCTACCCCAGGAGAAGTTATTGGTGTAATTTACAGATACTTTGTCCTTGGTATTTGCATTCTTGGTAGTGATAAGGATTACACCGAAAGCTGCACGGGTACCGTAGATGGACGAAGAAGCGGCATCCTTGAGAACGCTGATTTCTGCAATATCCTCAGGGTTGAGGAAACTCATGTCGTCTACAGGCACACCGTCGACAACTATAAGAGGATTGGAAGTGTGGCTGTTGGAAAGCGTACCGACGCCGCGGATATTAATCG
>CABRLF010000181.1 GCA_902471685.1 uncultured Porphyromonadaceae bacterium | reverse complement strand
CCTCCTTTTTTATTTGTGACCAAAAGCCCTGTTCCAACTGAAGAGCCAAGTCAGTGGCATGGCACAGTACGAGAATGCGCCGACATCCCTTTTCCCAAAGTTCACGGGCAATAGTCGCGGCGATAACCGTTTTGCCAAGTCCCGTGGCGACAATGTAAAACGCTCGCTTGTCTCCTCTTTCAAATGCCGCAAGTACCTTTTGGACAATCTTGTCTTGGTACCGCCTCAATCCTCGCCGACTAGCATGGTCGACGGGCATCTGGTTTATAAGGGCTTGGATAAACGCGCCATTCCAAAGTTTTAGGGTGTATCCGTTCTTCTCAAGCTGCTTCTGACGTTGACGAGCGGTTTTGGTAAACTCCCCGTTAGTGGCAACAGCGGCAATGTTAGCGTCATAGAATGACAAAGCGTCAATAGCCTCTTTCAAAGCTTGAGGTCCTATATAGCGGTCGCCAGAAACAGCCTTAGCCTGAACAACCCAAGACCTAATCTGGTGACCTTCTGGTCGTGTGGCGAGGATGTCACACCCTTTGTCGCCTGCTCCACCGATAACAGTGGTGTCATTCCAACCCAAATGTTCCATTAATCGGGCAATTACCCGTTCAAGGCCTTTCCAGTTATACCCGTTAGATATGTCATCCGTGTAAAAATTCATGCGTTCAGCTCCTTAAGCAAGAAGTCCACGCTCAACGACGCGCGTGCGAGTTCGTTCTTTTGAACACGCTGGCTATAGCCGGAAATTACCCTAAGAGCGTCCTTGATAAATGATAGGGCACGGTCTTTGGACTCATCTCGAGCACGGAGGGTCGCTTTTTCATCTTGCAAATTGATTGTTATATAGGGAGTTTGAAGCACTTTTCCATCAAACACATCCTCTGGGAATCGTTCAATCAGTCTATACAACGTCTTAGGCGGTACATAATCAATAGCATCATATCCTTCTTCTATTCCAGACTGGAAAGCTGTGAGCAAGGCAGTGTTTGACTGAATTAGGTTCGTAACAGTTTCCTCGACCTCTCCCGCCGATTCATGGACACAATTAACCACGTCAGCAGCGCGGTCTCTGAGAGCAACCGCTAGCTTTTCTCTCAGAAGGTCAAACGCGCTACTTGCTCTATCTTGAAGCGATTGACGATCTATTTTGGCTTCTTGCATCGTCGTTTCCACTAGTTCGGCGTATACCGATACCAAATCAGGCAGACTATCACGAGCTTTCAGTTTCTCCGACAGATATTGCAATAGGAGCATCTTCGCGGTTATTGGGTACTGAGCGAGCAACGGATGCGACGGGTCATAGACAAAGTCACAGTCTATGCCGTCAGACTGAAAGAAGCATGGCTTTTTCTCACCGCGATAAAATATTGAGCCACGGCTTAACTCATACACCCTCACATTTCACGAGCCGGTGTTACCAAACTTATAGTTACGCCCACTCAACTGGCTTACGGAAATAGCCCTTTGAATTAACTCATCCAACTTAGACGTTTCCGGCGAGGGAACGGGTTGGGGAGTAGTCACCGGCAGCGAGCTCGGTTGCGAGTCGTCTGTTGGGTTACCACGAACGATTACCTGTGGCGGCGATATTACCGTCCCACTAATGTATGCGCTAATATCGTCAGACGGAGTTTCTCCCGTATTGACTGAGGTAGTCGCCCTCGCACCCCCGGTGCTCTGCTTTTGGTCTTCCTCTTGAGCGGCTTTCCACCACAAAATGTCGTCTAGGTAGTCGCGTATCCCTTTTCTAAACTCGGCGGCATATCTTTTCGCCACATCGTTAGGAGCAAAGAGACACTTTGTGCCTTTGTCAACCCTACGGAAGGCGTTGACTAAAACACAGAGAGGAGAGGGATTCTGTTCGGAAAATCCCAAAGCCTTTCTTGATTTAGGTAAGAAAGGACCCACACCACAAATCGCCTCTACTGTCTGAGCCCAAGAGTTATCAGAACGGTCAAAGTCGTTTTTTTGGTATGTCGGCAACAGGTAGTCAACGTGCAACTCGCCAACAATACGACCACCTACCGAAGTACCCAATTCCAAGGGATACTGAAGTTCTTTTTGACCGGTGATGGGGTTTTCGTATTGGAACAGTGACTTATCGGATATGAGAATTTTTCGCCCATTCCGTATGAAATCGATGCCGAAATCGTTTGGGTCGGCGTACCGTTGAATTCCAAGCCAGCCAGTTAACCTCTTACCTCGCTCTATGATATGGGCCGGTAAGTCACGTCCCTCTTGCTGGTCAACATAGTATTGTTCCGCTTCATCGGCAGTCAAATAGCAGTTCCGGCTCAAGTCGAAGAGAGCGTCGCCAAGATTTCGATCTATCATCATGCGGGCTGATACATTCTGGTCGCTGTAGCGCACATAGCGAGACTCAGACCAAACGCAATGGTTTCGCGGGCGCAACTGTCTGCCTTTGACGTATATAGCGATTTCCTGATTATTTAGAAGTGATGCATAAATCGCCTCTAGTCGTTGTCGAATTTCATTCTCTTTATTCGGCAACTCAGTAAGTATGCCATGACGAAGTCGCGAGATGGTTATCTTTGTACCATGTTCAGCGGGGTTACTTTTCGCCATGTGGATGATAGGAGCATCAAAACGCCTGGTATCGATTAACTTTTGGAAGTCAATCTTGATACCGACCCAATCGGAGTCCCCTCTCCTTGTAGTCATAATGGTTGTGACTTCACCCAAGCGCGCGGTCGAGATGTTGAATCCCATACCGAAAAGCCCCAAATTACCAACGGGATCGTTGCTTGAATATCCCGCGCGAACAGCATTTTGTAGCTGTTCTATCGACATACCGCAAGCGTTGTCTGTGACCTCGATAGCGCGGTCATCCGTAGCGACTGAGTCGGAAGCCCACGTCACGACAATCTTCCGCTCGTCTTCTTCCGGTATTGCGGTTTTATCAGAAAGGAACGCATCGATAGAGTTGTCAATCAGTTCAGCGACACATTGCCACGTCTGAAACGGTATTTCACCCAATGTCCGCAAGATTCTCGGAGTCGGTGTTATATCGAGTGTGTTCATATTACACATTTCTTTCTTCTTTCACAGTTTTCAGATAATTCACTATGGTCTTTGCCACTATATACGCAAGCATTGGTGGTACCGCATTCCCTATTTGAGAGATGCTTGTTGTCTTGGCATGAATAAACTTAAAATTATCGGGGAACGTTTGAATCCTCGCACACTCACGAACGGTCAGCCTTCGGTCCAACGAGTAGTGGAACTGAACTCTCGACTTTGGATTTGCCCGAATTGTATAGGCAGGCAAATCTTTTTTGTTGCTCTCGTCGCCTTGCCCATTGCCCTTTTTCGCGCGGGAAGCACCGAAATATTGGCTCTGGTTTGGTACACTTTCATCTGTTACGTTGACCAAATCACCTATAGCCCACTCAATGCTCCTGTGCTTCCCTTCAAATCTAGGCTTTGGAATTTCAGGAAATCCATTTACTTCGTGAATGTCATTCCTTACACAGATAAAGAATAATCTCGCCCTACGCTGTGGAACTCCATAGTCAGGAGCGAACATCTTCCAAACCTCGACTTTATACCCAGCGTTAGTGAGATCGGTCTTAATGGTCTTCAATACCTCTCCATTTTCCATACGCTCAAGGTTAATGACGTTTTCACCCACAACAACCATGGGCTTATGCTTATTCATATATGTAATAAGCGTCTGATACAGTCTCCCTCGCTCAGACTGTAGACCTCCCAAAGGGCCACAAGAAGAAAACTCCTGACAAGGAAAACCACCAATAAGTACCTCCGCTTTCGGAACAGAATTCACATCAACCGTGGAAAGATCTTTGACGAAAGCATGTCCTTCTCCGAAATAACCGTTATAAGTCTCGACACAAAGCGGCTCATAATCGTATGCCGCTCGGATTACGAATGGTAATCGCTTGTAGTCTTCATCATGGTATCTGAAGTCACCGCGAAAGCCCAAATCGAGACCACCACATCCGCAAAAGTACGAAACCACGGAATATGCCAGCTCCTGTTTATTCTCAGACATTACTGATGACTCCTGGTCCTATTTTGATTTGCTTCCTTGTTGTAAAGGACACGAAACGCAATCTGTTGCATTACCTTATAGGAGGTTAAAATTTCATCAACCACGTTCATAACAAATAGCCTTTTCCAATAGCTTCAGTTCATTTTTTTTCTTGTTTGTTGTTTCAGCACATGCACGGATAATACTGGTGTCCATATTTGAGATGATATTCCAATCTGTCTTTAGATAATTTTCTAAATAGAAGCGCATAGCTTTTACTGATTGGATACGGAGGTTTGGAAAAGAAATAATCAGATCGCACAACGCTTTTTCCGTTGAAGCTGATGTATAACAATATCCCTCATTAGTCGTTTGCTTGATTAGGCCAATGGGGAAATAGGCATCAGACACATGAAGGTATTCGTAGCGTCCAGTAGCATTCTCAAATACCTTGTTTCTCTTCATACATGCGGACTTGGTGGTATGTACCCGTTCAGGAATGACTCCTTTCGCCGACAAGACAGTTTCATATGAAACATAAGAGGGGTGAAGTAGATGGTTGGCGATCAACTCCCGAGAGGGAGAACCTTCTTCAGGAAGGCATATATACAAATCTCTACGTAGATTAAGAAGCTGTCCCTTTTTTTGTAGTCTTGCAATCCTGGCCATAGGAGCCTTGTAGTCCTCGAGAACTGACTTGAGGATATGTGTATGAATGGGAACAGTTCCAAATTGTTTGATAAGCGGAGCAGACATGCGTAATGCGTATGATAGATTTAGCGAAAATTGATCAGTAAATCAACATGAAATAAAATAAAGGATCAATTTCTGCTGAACCGATCACTTTGAAAAATCTCTATCCCTCCACGTCATATATTCATGAGGAAGCAGCTTCTCTGCCTCCTGCCTGTGCCCGCCTCC
>CABRLF010000180.1 GCA_902471685.1 uncultured Porphyromonadaceae bacterium | reverse complement strand
GCCGCCGCAGATCGTGAAGTGTTCGCATGGAGGCGTAACACGCATGTCGCTGGGCTTGCGTAATGCCTCTATGGTACCTTCTGCGTAGTTTTTCTTCTTTTTGCGGATCTGGATGTCCACGCGGTCGCCGGGGGCTCCGAAAGGAACGAACACTACCATGTCGTCCACTCTCGCAAGGGCATTTCCTTCGGCTGCTACGGCGGTTATTTCGACGTCTTCCAGTAGCGGAAGCGCTTTTTTCTTTTTGGCCATTGTATTTCAGAGTTTGGAACTGCAAATTTACGGATTTTTTGGTGTTTGCGGAAATCTGTGCTAATTTTGCAATACCATGAATGAAATAGAAAGCAATATCCTGAAAGTACGTCTTGACGAACTGGTCGAAAGATATAATGTTCCGTCGTTTGCCGACGCCGACCCGGTGCAGTTTCCGCGCCGCTTCTCGGATAAGCGTGATATAGAGATTTCGTCGCTGCTCACATCGACTATCGCGTGGGGGCGTAGGCCGATGATTCTGCGCAATGCCGAGCGCATGCACGGTCTGCTTGCCGATCAGCCGTATCACTTTGTTATGGAAGGCGACATCGATGCTTTGCCGGATGACAATGTACACCGTACTTTTTTCGGACGTCATTTGCGCTATTTCCTACGCGGACTGCGCGAAGTATATCGCCGCTATGGTTCGCTGGAGGACTTTGCAAAAGCTGTAGGAACCGAAAATTCCGATGCTCCGGCATGGCTGATAGCGGCCAGGCTGAATGCTCTTATGGTCGATGCCAATGCAGCATGTCCTCTTGAAGGACCGACCCGCTGTCTGCCCGACAAACCTGATAAATCGGCTTTAAAAAGACTGAACATGGCGCTCCGCTGGCTGGTGCGCCGCGATGGTATTGTAGATATCGGATGCTGGAGCCTTATCGGGCCGGAGAAGCTCTATCTGCCACTTGATGTCCATAGTGCTGCCACAGCACGCTCGCTCGGCCTTCTGCAACGGACGCAGAACGACCGGCGTGCTGTAGAGGAGGTGACGGAAGCATTGCGCCTGTTCAGGCCTTCCGACCCTGTAATCTATGATTTCGCGCTTTTCGGAGCGGGAGTGAACGCAGAGTAGGGAATAAGTACGAGTTACAAGTTACTAGTGACAAGTGACTAGTTATGAGTTACTAAGTATAACTATGCCCTAATACTTCGTCACTCGTCACTTGTACTTAGTACTTATAATCACTTCATTTTCTTTAGATTCGGCAGGAACGCGGCTACGATGCCAAGCAGAGGTGAATAGGCGCATACGTTGTAGACTGCGATGATGCCGTATTGGTCGGCGAAGTCGCCGAGGATAGCAGCGGCGATACCTCCGATACCAAATGCGAAGCCGAAGAAGAGTCCTGATATCATACCGAGCATATTAGGCAGCAGTTCCTGCGCATAGAGCAGTATGGCAGGGAAGGCTGACGAAAGCATGAATCCGGCACAGAAACTCAGAATCACCGTCACCGGCAGTGACGCATGGGGCATGAGAAGGCTGAACGGTGCTGTGCCAAGAATTGATATCCATATCACGAACTTACGGCCGATGCGGTCTCCGACCGGTCCGCCTACAAGTGTGCCGGCGGCTGTCGATACCGTGAAGACGAACAGAAACAACTGCGACTGCGACACTGTCACCCCGAAGCGCTCTATCATATAAAATGTGTAATAGCTCTGGAGGCTGGTCATGTAGATGTATTTCGAGATAATGAGCACCACGATTATTGTGATGGTGACGATCGTCTTTGTTTTCGACAGAGGCATGGGATTGTGCGCTGCCGCCGCCGATGCAGTTTTCAGTTTTTTCAGATATCCGCCGTACCAGCGTGTGATCGGACGCATGGCCATGAAGCATAGAGCAGAGACAATTAGGAACCAGAGCACGTAATGGCGCCCGTGGGGAGCGACTATCAGGGCGACTAACAGCGGGCCTATCGAGCCGCCGAAATTACCGCCTACTTGGAAAACCGATTGGGCGAATCCTCGGTGGCCTCGGCCTGCAAGCGATGTGATGCGTGAGGCTTCGGGATGAAGAGTCGCCGACCCAATTCCGATAAGGAATACTGCCACGAGAATCCCCGCCAGACTATTGGCGTAGGAGAAGAGCGAGATGCCGATTGTGGTGCTGCACATGCCCATCGGCAGACTGTAGCGGAACGGATGACGGTCAAAAGCGAAGCCGACGACTGGCTGGAATATCGACGCGGCTATCTGATAGACGAGCGTGATGAGTCCTATCTGTGTGAAATCGAGGTTTAATTCCGTCTTCAGCATGGGATAGACGGCGGTCACTACCGACTGCAGCAGGTCGTTGAGGCAATGGGCCGCGCACAGGGCAAGCAGCACATGGATATTATTCACCGACATCAGACGCCGGTAAAGTGTTGTTACGTCCATTGGTTATATGATGTGATTGATCGATCTTGAAGATATTCTAATTGTCAGGCCAGCATGGCGTTTTTGATTCTATCTCAGGTTGGATATCGGCGTGGTAAACAGGATTGCGGCCTTCACGCCGTTGCTTTCGGAAGTCTTTGAGGCATACGAGCGCGTACCTGCCCAGAACGAGTATCGCGGCGAGGTTACACAGTGCCATGAGCGACATAGTGATATCTGCCAGCGACCATACCAGCCCGAGCGACATAAGGCCGCCGAGCAGTACCATCGTTCCCACAAGAATACGATAGGCATAGAGAGAACTGCGCCTGGGAGTCAGAAAACGTATATTTGTCTCGCCATAGTAATAATTTGCCACAATCGAGGTGAATGCGAAGAAGAAAATAGCCACGCTCACAAACGAGGCTCCGAAAGCAGTGCCTGGGGCGAGCTGGCTGCTGACGGCTGCCTGTGTGAGGCTGATTCCCTGAACTTCTGCTCCGATATGGACGCCGCTGCAGAGAATTATGAATGCCGTGCATGTGCAGATGACGAGCGTGTCGGTAAAGACTCCGAGGGCCTGTACAAGACCCTGCTTGACCGGATGCGATACATGGGCCGTGGCGGCAACGTTAGGCGCCGAACCCTCGCCGGCTTCGTTGCTGAAAAGGCCGCGGCGTATGCCAAAGGCCATGGCAGCTCCGACACCGCCTGCGACTCCCTGCTCGATGCCGAAGGCATCTGCGATTATCATACCGAACACATGCGGCAGAGCGGTGATATTCATTGCAATGATGACAAGGGCCACAATGATGTATCCCACGGCCATGATGGGTACGACCCACTGGCTGAACCGCGCTATACTTCGCAGTCCACCGCAGATTATAGCCATCGACAGAACTGTGACACTCACGGCAGAAATCCACGTCGGGATTCCCCACGACGTACGGAATGCTTCAGCTATCGTATTGCTTTGCACGGAGTTATATGCAAGGCCGAATGTGATGGCGATAAGGATGGCAAAAGTGGAGGCCCATGCCTTTGAGCCGATGCCATGGAGAATATAGTATGCCGGGCCACCTCGGAAACCGCCGTGGCCGTCGCGTACCTTGAAAAGCTGTGCAAGTGTACTCTCTATAAATGCCGACGAAGCGCCGATGAGAGCTATGACCCACATCCAGAATACCGCGCCCGGACCGCCGAGGACAATGGCTGTGGCCACGCCGGCGAGGTTGCCTGTACCTACACGGCTCGCTATCGACACCATGAATGCCTGCAGGGGGCTGACGGCGTTGCGCCCCTTGCTCCCAGGCTCACGTCCGACCAGCAGACGGCACATTTCGCCAAGCATCCCGAACTGGACTCCCCGAGTCCGGATGGTGAACCATACAGCTGCAATGAGCAGCATCGGGATAAGTAGCCAGTCGGAAAGGTCATTGCCGATGGTATTGATGATATGTTCGAGTGTCTGCATAATGTCGTGAGCCTTCTGGCCTTATTATAAATTCACATTTATAATAAAAACCGCCAAAAGCTCAAAGAGTTTAAGGCGGTTTTCAGTGCGCATGAAGGGACTCGAACCCATACGACATTCGTCATTAGATCCTAAGTCTAACGCGGCTACCAATTACGCCACATGCGCGAATGTGAGTGCAAATTTAGCGAATTTGCCGGATATAACAAAATTTTTGGAAAGGTGTTGATGAAATTTTCTGAATATCCATATATAATGGCAGGTGCAGCTTCGTGCGAAGCCACGCCTGGCATTCAGCTATAAGGTCAGTTAATTTTCCTCTACAAGGGCGGCACAGCACCACATATATGCCAGGTGTCCGTGCCAGTTGCCGAGCTGGATGTTGCCCGAGTTCTTGTAAACGTCGATTGTCGAGCTCTTGTTGGTGCCCTTTACGGCATAACGTAGCATATTGCGGTGGTTTGTGCAGGCTATAAGACCCTTCCAGCCTTTTACTGCCGCCGGTCCGTAGGTAGCAGAGTCGAGCCAGCCGTATTTCACACCGTTGATGAAGGCATAGATGAACATTGCCGAACCGGAAGTCTCGCGGAAAGAGTCGCTCTCGGGCCGGTCGACGAGGTTGTACCATAAGCCGTCTTTCGAGGCATCGGTGCTTGAAATCTGATACGAGAGCAGAGTGGCCATCATCTTCTTGTAGGCTTCGAGAACGACGCCACGCTTAGGATGGTCGGCGGGGCACACTTTGAGAAATTCGGTCATTCCGGCTGCCATCCAGCCGTTGCCGCGTCCCCAGAAGAAGGGTGCGTCAGAGCCGTGGTAATATAGGCCGTTGGGCTCCTGAAGCACGTTGATATAATGGGCCATCTGCGTGGCGCAGCGGTCGATGTACTTGCGGTCGCCGGTTGCTTTGTAGGCGGCTGTCTGGAGCACTGGAATCATATACATGTCGTCAATCCAGATGCGTGTCTGCCACGACAGACCCAGATTGTGCCAGAATTTCTGGTCTTCGTTGGCGTCGGCGGGAAGATCCCACTGTGCGTCGGCATATTCAACGCCCATGTCGCGGTATTTGGTGTTGCCGGTAGATCGGAAGAGCGGTTCAGCGGA
>CABRLF010000179.1 GCA_902471685.1 uncultured Porphyromonadaceae bacterium | reverse complement strand
CCGATCTAAGGAGCGGGATGGCCCATTTCTGCGCGGAGCTTGCCCCATATTGTAGTTGTATCTCCGTTGGCGAATTCAATAAGGTCGAGCGCGTCCTGAATATAAGGCTGGAGTTCGGCTACAGGAACATGAGCGCTTGCGTCATGATTCTGGAACTGACATGCGAGGCCTACACTGAGCACAGGCAGCGGCTCGGCTCCCACATCCTCGGAAAGCTGGAAGAATTCGAAGAATCCCAGACCTCCGCTCTGATAGTAGTCGGGATAGAATCGGTGAGGGAATGTATAGTGCCAGCGGTTTTCGTTAAGCGGACGGTTTTCTACCGGCCCGACGGTATTCTTCCACTGATAACGTGTGTTGAGATCGGTACCTTCGACGATACATCCGCCGGGGAAACGGAACACGCCCGGATTGAGGTCATAAAGCTTCTGGGCAAGGTCTTTGCGCAGACCGCCTTCACGTCCTTTCCAGGTATCTGCCGGGAAGAGCGAGATGTGCTCGAGGTCAAGAGTTGTATTGTCCGGCTTTGCGAGGAATATGCGTAGGCGTCCCTTATCGCAGCTTTCATCCGGCTTAAGGGTCACTTCATATTTTTTCCATTCTTTTGAATCGACAGAGATTTCTGCCTGAGCGGCGAAGTGGCGTTCGCCCATAGATGCCGGATTGACGAGTTCGACACGCATCTTGGCGCTTTTGTCAGGGGTCCGGGCCCATACCGAGAAGCGGTATTCGGCTCCTTTCTTATATGTTACGCCGAAGAAGCCTTCGTTTTCGAGACCTGTGTGCTTGTCGTTATGTCCGGCCGAAGTGAGGCGGACATAATGGGGATTACGTTCAAAGGGACCGTCATCCTTGACTTCCACACCTCCGTAAGTTATCCATCCGAGCAGGTTCTGAGGGAACTCGAATGAGCGGTTCTTTACCATTTCAGCATATAGTCCGCCATCTGCCGCATAGTTAATGTCTTCGAAGAAAAGACCGTACATTGTAGGCTGTATTGGAGCGCCGACTTTATTAGTCTGCACTTCGAGCACATTGCCTGCCGCTGAGAGCGACAAGGCAGCGCCCATACACAGTGCTACGAGCATTGATGATTTCTGTGTCATAAATATTGGATTATAATGTTTTTATGAATTCTGTCAGATTATCCGTTTGCCCCACACGGATCGACCGTCGGCATCAAGTCCGGTAAAGAGAACAGTATTTCTTTCCTGTTCCCAGTCATGACCTGCGAAGACGACCAGATTTTTTAGAGTTTCTGCGCCGATGGTCAATGATAGAGACTGGGATTTCTCGTCGAACGACCAATCGCCTCCTTTATCAAGAGCGATTCTTGACGACAGGCACCATTCGCCCGGGAGCAGATTGCCTTCGCCCCATCTGATCTGGCCGGCCTCGAGTTCACGCGCTGCAATCGGTTCATGAATTCTGATCACCTCCCATTCGCCTGCCAGATCTTTACGTTTAAAACGCCGCACAGGATTTCCGGCATAGCGTTCCGGAGACACAACAGGCCAGCCGTCGGGAGTGAAGAAAACCTGCCGCACATGCAGATCCATCATTCCGGGATCTTTGGCGAAGCGTCCCTGATGAGCCATATAGAATCGGCCGTCGGCATCGGCGAAGACTCCGCAATGCGCGGTGCCGACCCATCCTGGATGGTTCTCGAAGCGATAGGGAGCTGTTAGAATCGGATAATTGTCGGTCGTGTCGGCCAATACTTTCCCATGAAAATCGACAAACGGCCCATAAGGAGTGTCGGACCGTCCTACTCTCACATTATATGTGGTCATGAGGGGATCGTAGCTCCCGAAGAGATAATATTTGCCGGTTTCCTTATTATATATTATCTCAGGTGCCTCAAGATTGTTTTTACGGTAATTGGCCCGGCGAGCCACGAGATGTCCTCTATCGCCATCCTCGCGGGGAAATCCGGTAGCAGGATCAAGCTCCACGCAATATAATCCTCCAAAGAAAGAACCATAATGCATGTATTGTCGTCCGTCAGCGGTTATGACCGAGGGATCGATTGCATTCATCGGTGTGCTCTCATCGGTTCGCACGACGTGTCCGACATGAGTCCATGGCCCGGTTGGCGAAGATGCTGTTGCGAGCCCTATATATGATGTCTTTTTGCCGAAAGCCGACACACAGTAATAGAGACGGAACGTGCCGTCTGGAGCGGTCACAGGATAAGGCGCCCAGATATTGGTGGCTCCACGGCCTCCGGCATGGGATCGTACCCATTCTACTGCTTCAACAGGAATCTCCGGAAGAGCCCAGCCGAGAAAGTCCCAGTGTATGAGGTCGTGCGACGAACGCATCTGGATATAACCTAAGGGTACGCCTGCCTCGCGTGCTTTGCGACGGTTTTCTCTATATATAGCATCGGTAGAATACATATAGTATGTATCTCCGACACGTATTACTGCCGGATCGTGAACATTATATGTACCCCATTTCTGCCAGTCACTCATGCCGGAGACGGATGTGTAATCATCCGGCCATGGATTAGGAGCCTCGGAAAGAACATGTTTTTTCCCGGTGCAAGAATAAAGGCAAATAGAGAAAGACAGCAATAATGACAGAATATGTTTTTTCATGGATATAATTTTCAGTAAAGTTATTGAAAATATGATTACGCAGAGGTGGACAAAAAGATATAAAAGGTGGACAACAGGCTATTTTTGACTAAAATTGCACTAAAATTGACTCCTTATTTTAAAAATTGTTACAATTATATTTCCATATTATTCACTGATAGCGAAACTGTAAGCGAAACGCTCATTTGTGACGAATTAACGAATTTTTTGCTAATATTAAATTTTCCTAAAAAGCGAGCGGAGATTAATATATCTTAAAATATTGGCTACATTTGTAGAGTTGAAACCATCATCTTTTTCTATATACCTTTCAGCAATCATCTTTATCAATAGTGCTCTTCACTAAATTCAATAGTATCATAAGACGACTCGTGACGGCTGCATTGATTCTTTGTTTCTCAACAGCCGCAGGTGAGAATATGTCCTTCCTTTCCGGCTACAACATCGGATATTTGACTATGGACGAAGGACTTCCGCACAATCATATCGATGATATTTATCGTGATAACCGGGGATTCCTCTGGATTGGCATGCATGGCGGAGGTCTTTCCCGATATGATGGCAACGAATTTATCAATTTCAACCTCACTTCCTCGCGCTTTCAGCTGTGGGATAATTTTGTTGTGGAAATGACTCAGGACAGGCTCAACAGACTATGGGTCGGTACCGAAGGGGGCATGCGTGCTATCAATGTCTATACTCTCCACTGTGAGGAAATCAAGGATAACACCGGAAGACTCTCCAAAGTGATAGACAAGCCGATTTTCGGACTCGACATCGATAAAAACGGTTATTTGTGGGTCCGCAATCCTCAGTCGGTTGCTTGTCTGGCCTTTGATGAAGAAGGCAACGTTAAATCGCTGGCATCTCTGTCATTACATGATATTGCATCCGAAAGTCGTGCCATCCCTGATATAATGAACGACGGTCATCCTTGGATGAGTATTGACGGAGAGATTAAAAGCCTCACAGTCAACTTTGAACAAGATACCATCATGACTGAATCAGTCGATGAATGCCTTTGTTTTGACTCTGATGCTCTTGTCGGCGATATGGTGAAGCTGGGTGGTGAAGTGTGGATGGCAACAAACTTAGGGCTGGTGAGATATAATCCGGCGGAAAAGAAAGCGAAAACATATCAGTCTATTCCTGCAGATGTTCATTCTTTGTCGCACAATACAGTCACATCACTTGCCATAACAGCGGACAAACGCCTGATCGCAGGCACTTTACGTGGCTTGAATGTCTATAACCCCATAAGCGATAACTTCGAACAGATAATAGCGGATGACGAAGATAACGGGCGCACGATCAACAACAATTTCGTCAACAAGATTCTCGTTGATGGCAGGCGTGTGTGGATTGGCTCAGAGGGCCTGGGCATAACCCGTCTGTCGCCGAAAAGACTGCTGAGCTATGAAATCCGGCATAATATGGGTGACAGAGAATTCACACAGTCCGTACCCGTAAACGCGATTCTGCCGGAATCCGACGGCTCGGTATGGATCGGCAACGTAGAGGGCGGTCTCCATCATGCTGACGCCGGTTTGAAAAAAATCAGTCACTACTCTGTCTATACCGGTCATTTACAGCATAATTCCGTCAGCGCTCTGGCCCGTGACGGTCTGGGGCGTCTATGGGTCGGTTCATGGGGCGGAGGAATCAGCGTAATCAGAACTCCTGAAGGAGATAATGCCACAACAGAAAGATTTCTCCTTGAAACAGACAATGGCGCCAACCGGGCCACATTCGTCGGTGCGATGTGCTGGGATCCCGTCAACAGTCTTATGTGGGTAGGCGCTTCGAGAGGAATATTTGTCTATGACGAAAGCGACAAGTCTTTTCGTGAAGCATATCCGGCAGCAGACATTGACATGTATGGCGCCATCGGTGCGGCAGTAGACAATGATGATCACATGTGGATCGGCTCAAGCAATGGTCTGTTCGATATCGACTTGCGGAAATACAAAAAGACTCATTCGCGTGAGGCTGTGCGTCATATCACTTGCCTCCATAACGTTAATGAGAAAGGACTGAACGAACATATTACATATGTTTTCATCGACCACGAGCGACGCCTGTGGATCGGCACTAACGGAAGCGGACTATTCCGGCGTGAGGTCAAAGACGGTAAGGAACAATTTATTCAGCTTTCAAGCGCTGACGGTCTGCCGAACGATATCGTTTGCGGCATCACGCAGGACAGTCTCGGAGCTGTATGGGTATCAACCAATTCCGGTCTTGTCTCGCTTTTGCCCGGCGGCAGGATCACAAGCTATGCTGAAGGCAGAGATCTTGACAATGACTCATTCTACTGGAATGCAGCCGGAACACTTGCCGACGGCAGTGTACTTTTCGGTTCCACCAGCGGATTGCTGGTAGTTGACGGCGTCGTTACAAATCAAGAGCCGATAAGCCAAAACATTAATTTCACGCATATCTACGTAGGGTTTACTGAAAATTCAACAGGGCAGTGTTACACGGAGCGGCAGCAAATTCT
>CABRLF010000178.1 GCA_902471685.1 uncultured Porphyromonadaceae bacterium | reverse complement strand
CTATTCATTATGAAAAAGATTATATATTCGGCACTGTCGCTGCTGGCATTAAGCATTGCCTCCTGCAATAGCGACATTGATCCCGTCTACATGGAGCCGGAAGAACCGATAGTTTTCGGGGGCGCCACTCAGGATATAGTGCTGACAGAGGAAAATCCCGACGCTCTCGTCATGACGATCTACTGGAGCGGCGACGGCAAAATCAAACTCACCGATGACAAACTTCAGGCACCCGTCAACGCCTCCGAGCTGACCATCGAACTCGCCGACAACGACCTCTTCGAAAACCTCACACAGATTTCCGCAGGAAAGGGCGTCTTCGAATATAGGTTCTACAACGCTGATTTCAACCAACAACTGGTCGACATGGGCTATGCGTCCGGCATCAGTTCTCCTCTTTGGATTCGCGTCCGCTCTACTCTCGCTCCCAACATCGAACCTCTTGTGTCGAATGTAATTAAAGTAAATGTAACCCCCTTCATGCAGTCCAAGTCGGCTGATCTGCTCTTCTTCTCCGGTCTTGTAAACTGGGACGGATGGCCCGACTATCTCACTCTCTACGACAAGTCGACCATGAGCTACGGCGGTGCTCACTGGATTGACTCCGAATGGGGCTACCGCGTCTACACCGAAGAGGACTGGAATGCTGCATACAAGGGTGCCGACGGTACAGATGCCATGTCCGGCAGCCTCGTCTTCGCCGACAGCGACGGCAACGTTCCCGCTCCTGCAAAAGGCCTCTATGTGATGGACTTCCACATGAACGATCTCACATATCGCCTTACCAAGGTTGAAAGCGTTTCCTACACCGGTCTGAACGATGACTGGAGTGTGAAACCCATGACCCAGTCGGCCGACAATCCCGAGGTATTCACAGCCGAAATCGAAAAGACTGCAAACACACCGTGGGGCGTAAAGGTTCTTATCAATGAAAGCTGGAGCCTCTTCTTCGGACGCGGCGCAAACCAGGGCACTCTTTATCTCGGATTCAACGACAGCACCAGCGGCTTCGAGGGCGACAACGAATTTGAAATAGGCCAGACCCTTATCCTCACCGTTGACCTGGGCAAGCAGACTTACTCTTATTCAGTCAAGTAAACATCCACCGGAAAAAAGTTATCAAATAGAAAAACATATGAAAATGATAAATCTATTATCGACAATAGCAATAGCCACCTCCATGATGGCTGCCGCATGCGCTGAGGATGGTCCTGTGACCAATCCCCGTCAGGAGGAAACACCTGTGGTAGAAAAGGCAACAGGAATGGCGCTCGGCGCAGATGTCAGCTGGGTGACCGAAATGGAGAAAAACGGCATGAAATTCTATACTCCCGGCGAAAACCGTCAGGAGATGGAACTGATGCAGCTACTTCGCGATTACTGCGGCGTGAACTCCATCCGTCTCCGCGTATGGGTAAATCCCGCTGAAGGATGGAACAATATCGACGATGTCGTTATCAAGGCTCGCCGTGCCGACCGCCTCGGTATGCGAATTATGATCGACTTCCACTTCTCCGACACTTGGGCGGATCCCGGCCATCAGGAGATGCCCGCAGCATGGAAAGATCTTCCTATCGAAGGCGTTGAGAAAGCCATGGCACAGCACGTCCGTCAGACCCTGATAGCCCTTAAGAAAGTGGACGTTGTGCCTGAATGGGTACAGGTCGGCAACGAGACAACTCCGGGCATGATGCTCCCAATGGGGTCTGTCGACAATCCTGAACAGCTTACCCGCCTCAACAATGCTGGATATGATGCAGTGAAGTCTGTTTGTCCCGATGCCAAAGTGATTGTTCACCTCGACGGCGGTAACAACCAGTGGGCATACGACCGTATGTTCGACATTCTCGATAACAATGGCGGCAAATACGACATGATCGGTATGTCGCTCTATCCTTACTGGGCCGAGCAGGCCGGCGAGACCGGAGGCTGGGAGAAAGTAGCAAACGACTGCATCGCAAACATCAAGCACTGCAAGGAGAAATACGGCAAGCCTGTGATGATCTGCGAAATCGGTATGCCCTATGACCAGGCTGAGACTTGCAATCAGTTAATCTCCAAGATGATGGGCACCGATGTAGAAGGTATTTTATACTGGGAACCCGAGGCTCCCGCCGGTTACAACGACGGCTACCAGCTCGGTTGCTTCGAAAACGGTGCTCCGACTGTCGCACTGGACGCCTTCAAGAAGAAATAATCTATGAATCGTTTTTCAATACTCACGGTAATGGCTCTTTCGGGAGCCATTACTTTAAATCTCCACGCACAAAGGACACAGACGACTCTGACTCTAAAAGTAAATTAGAAAGATTCAGGTAAAAAGGGTTACATGGATGCGTTTATCGGGAAAATCCGTCTGGATTTTCCCGATTTACATATAATGGTTCCGTTTCTTGAGAATTAGTCAATCGATTGATATACGGCTATCGTTCACATTCCGGTAATCGGATTCGGGCATAAAAAGATAGGATGGTTTATAGCCGCCGCAGTCAACAACGATTTTCTCAAAAACTATGCCCGGATCGAGAGGTGAGATCGAAAGGGTATGCAAACCATCGGCATCTGATTTGCCAACTTCAAATTCAATCACATTCTCTACAACCCTTCGTGCCACTGTGGGATAAAAAACGCTGTATACATTTTCAGGATCCTCGTTCAGACGGCCGTTGAAGTTTACTACCGTTGGATCACAGCCATTGAAGGCGACAGAATAACGATGGCCCTCGAGATTCTTAAATGCAAGCGTTGATTTCACTATCACGTGCACTTTGACTTTACTCTGCCTTTCCGGAAGAGAGAACCGATAATTTAATACGGCATTCTCTGTATTCGCCGAATGAGGAAGCAATTCAACTCCGCTGAGCGTACGGCCCATATGCGGGATGACAGTCCATTTTCCATCATTGCATGAGGCGCTATTGAAATGCTCGGCTTCCATGACCACAACATTGTCCTTATGTGAGAACACATATTCAGGAGCAGCCGAGAGCGACACGCATTTCACTTCAGGACATATGTCTTTTTCAAAATTATCGTTCCATGAAGTATAACCTATATGCTTCTGCCCCATCATACCGTTCCATTTGCCGCCGGCAATATCATGTGAATATTCAGCCATCAGTATGGAATCTCTCTTAAAAGCCGCCTCAACTTTATCAGCCCAAATATTGGCCTCAGGATTCGCTTCGGAATAAAGTTTAAGATTCATCGCCTGAGAATAGTACATATCATAGAGATTCGCCATCAACTGAACAGGGAACAATATCAGTTCACGATAGGCATCACGATATTCGGGAGACAGAGAATTGAACTGCCGCAAGGCTTCAGCCTCAAGACGCATATATTCATCAGCGACCCGTCGCCATTCACCGGTCTCGATATTGAAAGTATTGCAGTCGAGCATCTCCGGAGTGACGCGCCCATTGTATTTTGAATACAGATTCAATATCCTTGCAGCTTCGTCTGCCTGATTTTCTCCAAATGCCTGACGGCAAAATTCTCTCGGATGATCAAGCAGGTTATCAACTGTAATACCATCAGGATTCCATGCCATGTCGAGGAACAGGGTAATCGGATATTCCATAGGCTTCAGATCTCCCACATTGAGAATCCACAGTCTATCAATACCGCTCCCGGCAGCCAGAGTCAGTTGCTCCCACATATTCTGGATTGGAGTCACATTCAGCAATTTTGAATTGCGTGGCGCTCCGACATAATCGACATGGTAATAAAGGCCGAATCCTCCGGGATGTTCAAGTTCCTTATCGGTCGGAATACGCCGAACATTGCCCCAGTTGTCATCGCACAACAGATAGATTACATCATCGGGTGCTCTCAGCCCTTTATCATAATAATCAAGCACTTCCTTATACAGCGCCCATACCTGCGGCGTCTCTTTCGCCGGACGGCCGGTAACTTTTCTGATTATATTGCGTTGATTTCGAATGATTTTCTCGAGCAGTTTCACATCAGCATCCTCACTCATGGCCTCGTCGCCGTCGCCACGCATACCGATAGTAACGATATCTTCCGTGCCTTTCATGCGCTCGATTCCCTCAGCAAAGAATCTGTCGAGGTTATTCTGATTCTTAGTGTAGTTCCACGAACCGTAGAAATCGCGTTTGCGAGCGTATTCCTGATGGTTGCGGGCCATCGGCTCATGGTGCGACGTTCCGATTATAACACCCATTTCATCGGCTACACGGCTGTTTTCAGGATCGTCGGCATAGAAAGCCCATCCCCACATCGCCGGCCAGAGGAAATTACCACGAAGGCGAAGTATAAGTTCACACACGCGGGAATAAAAGCGGTGATCGCCATAATTGGTCCCGTATGTGTTCTTGACCCAGTCTGTCAGACAAGGAGCCTCGTCATTGAGGAATATTCCGCGGTATTTCACTCTTGGTTCACCGGCCGTGTATGAGCCACGACGGATTGCTACATCCGTACGATTCACAACCGGAACATCGGCCCAGTCATACCAAGGCGATACCCCAATTTGTTCCGAAAGCTCATAGATGCCGTAGATTGTTCCGCGTCGGTCACTGCCGCCAATAACAAGAGCCTCGTCGACACCAGGGAAAGGGCTGGAGACGGTCGTCATTACATATTTCTCATTCTTACCGACGATTTCCGATCCCTGAATTCTCGATTCGGATATCAATCTTTTTATCAACTGAGACTGCACCGAGCCAATGATTATCGGACGCGATGCCACCGAGTCGAGAGAATGGATAACCGGAGCGCGATTACCACTTACCTTTTCAAAATCCGATGAAAGGTTTTCGATTGCCAACGAAATACCCTTCAGATCATTCTCCTCGCAAAGGATCTGCGGAACATTTCCATCGGCAATCAATGGAAAATATCCGTCTATATTTTTCTGATATACTACAATATCTTTGTTATCCAGAGCAAAAGTCTCAGTTGTGAAGAGGATTAAGAAAAAAAATAACAAGAGATAATGTTTCATGATAGCATTAAGTTTCAAGGATCAGGAATGTCTCCAACGATTATTATGCAAAGTTAATAATTATTGCATAAACCCCATGAAGATGTCGGCGGTATATACCGAAAAAAGCCCCGGAGGCGTTATGCCTTCGGGGCTCGATAGGGGGCGGTTACCTACTTTTCCACTTTCGCAGTATCA
>CABRLF010000177.1 GCA_902471685.1 uncultured Porphyromonadaceae bacterium | reverse complement strand
CCTTCCGGAGTTAGTCCGAAACCGGTGAGAGTCTGGCTATATTTGCTGTCACGGGCCTTATAATAACCGCCGATAACATTGTCAAGGCGTCCGTGGAGGCCTACATTTCCGCCGAAATTAAGCACCATGCAGAACATCCAGTCGTGGGGCCAGTAGCCGTTTTCTTTTTTGTACGGCGACGGAGTTTCGGGATCGCCCCAGTTCGGTTTGATTTCGGAAGCAAGGTCGATTACCACAATATCACCTTTCGGCACGCCGGCAAGGAGTTCCTCACGGGGATTCTCGTTCCAACCCTGAATCACCCACTGCGATTCCGGATTGACGCGCTTCATGGCGCGGCAGATGATAGCCCCGCATTCGCCAAGATCGACTCCTTCGGTGCTTCCACCTTCGTGGAAGGGATCCATGCTGTAGTACTTTGTCTTCCCGCAGAGCTTGGTCAGCTCGTCGTAGTAAATATCGGCGATACGGTCAAAGTTCGGATCGGTAGTGGCGAGGAAAGCCGGCCGGACGAAGCCGTTCCATATTCCTTTTCCCGACACTTTCAGTCCCATACGCTCGTCGGCATCATGAGGCACCATGCCTGAATATCCGGGAAGAACGGGTTCCATGCCAAGCTCACGCATCCGCGCCAGAATCTTTTTCTGGAGTTCGGCACGGTCGGCATACCATTTCTCGGAATTCGGACCGCCCCAGCCTTCAAGGTTGTTCATCAGCCACCAGGCCTGGAAACCGGGACCGGCGACAAAGGCGTCGGCCTCTGCCTTGGAGTAGCCGAGGCGCATCAGTGTATTGCGCCACACGACATCTGTTCCTGTAATCGCAAGCGGCATATTGATGCCGTGAAGGGCCATCCAGTCGATTTCCTTCTGCCAGCGGTCCCAGTCCCAGAATGCCATGGAATAGGAGTGCGTGCAGTAGTTGAGATAGTAGCGCTGCGCGGCATAAGTTTCATGCCTCTCGGCCTCGCCAGGCACAGGAAGCGAATCGGGCAACTCTGCCGACATCTGATTCCAGCTCAAGTGTATGTGAGGATAGTATTTCAGATACCAGTTAAGTCCGGCGGCGATATTCACAGGTGAATTGCCTTTGATGAGCGGCTTGCCGTCGCGTGACGTAATTTCAAAATACTCTGTCGGGGTATCGGTTTGCTCCACAAGGATTTTCGACGAAGCGCCTGGATCGATGCGTTCCAGAAGAGCTTCCACCGGATGATTTGCATTCATAACCGGAATACAGGCTATCGCAGCTATCACTGCCGCGGCTAATTTATTCATGTACATAAGTGTCAATACGGTTTTTCCAATAGTTTTTCAAGTCGTTCCATCGATAATATCCCCGCGCAAAAGGCTCAAGACCGTCTATTTCGGCAGGACGTTCGTTCAGACGGATTCCGACAATCACTTCGCCACGCTCATTGCGGAAGAACGGTATCTGCAGATTGGCTCCCATAGGCGAGATTTCGTATGATTGCCATGCCCCGGCGATGTCTTCGGGAGTTGTCACACCGCCTACGGCGCATCCTTTTATTCCGGCAAGGGAAAGCAGGCGTATCAGAGCCGTATCATGTCCGAACCGGAGGTCGGCGCTTACAGCTCCGTCGGCAAGAGCGGAATCGGCACGGCTGATAATGTCGCGCAGAAGATTACCTGCGCATGCCGGGCCGTCTGCTGCGCCGGGAGTGGTATTGGCATGACGCATAAACATCATAAAGTTGGATATCTGCCAGAGTTTTTCGATATCGGCAAGAGTGAATACATCGAATATCCCTGAAGTCGCGGGGGAGAGACCGTCGACGTTCTGGATTGCAATGGCTATATCATGAAGATTGCGCACCACGCGCCCCGGATTCTCCACTTTCGACGGGTCGCGGAAGAGACGCCGGGCGACAGTGGTTTCATCCGTGAGTTCTTTGCGGACCGGATAGAAAGTATTCTGCATCCAGTCTCCGGATTCCTCTCCCATCTGCTTTGCCTCCTGAGTGCTGTGGTTGATAAAGCGCATGTCGCCGGGTGAAGCAGCACGACTGATGCGGAGTTCGGGAGACGCATCCTTGAGACCTTCACTGAAAGCCGACATACTGATGATGCACCTTGGCACGGTCGACGAGCGCATCACTACCGAATCATTTGCCTCGAAGAGATTCGGAAAACGGGCGGCCATACGTCCGGCAATGGCTTTGTGCTGGCGGCTGCCGAGCGGCGTAAGTTCGCCGGAATGCCCGTAGGCGTGCTCTCCGCATTCTTTTACGAGCGGAATGAGCCGACGCCCTGCGTCGGTGAGATTGCCTTCGGCTTCGGCCTTCTTCAAGGTACTCTCTACAAAGTCATACATCGAATAATCGATGGCCCAACGGGAGCCGTGACGCCCGTAGTGGCTCATATATATCGGCACGTATCCGTCGGGAACTGGCGCGAGCGAATCGGTGGTATACGGATAGGCATAGTAAATGCCGCCCGACTGCTCGGGTGTCACTGCCAGAGCCGATAATGATGCCAGACAGAATGCGGCTAAAAGTATATTTTTCATTTCTCTTATTCGCACTTTACATTCTTGCAATCGTCCAGTTTATACTCTCCTCCGACCTGATCGGCCTTAAAACCGGGATTGGCGACAAAGCGGAAATCACGGACAGTCATCCCATCAATATTCTCGGCATAAATGCCATATACAGGACCTTTCACAAATCCCTCACCGTCACATGGGCGGCGGTCATAGACGCCGGAGGGGTAGACGGGATTGGGACCGACTGTAAGATTTATGTTGTCGAAATAGATATCCTTGATTTTACCGGGAGTATCGCATCCGAGGAAAATCCCGTTCTCGCTCACGGCATCGATATTGTAGAAACGGATATTGCTCACTTCGCCGCAGCTGCCTTTCGTGGCGCCTTTGGGGAAACGCCATCCGGCATCCTTGTGGTTGCCGACTGCGCGAGGATAGGATGTGACGTAGATCGGCTCAGCCTTGCCCCACCATACATCGGAGAAAAGACGGCAGCCGAGCGTTATATTCGAGAAAGTGACGTCGGTCACGGTTCCTTCGTCGCGGTTCTGAATGCCGATGCCACGGTTGGAATCCGTGATTATGCAGTTGTTGAAAAGCACACGTGCGATACGGTCCATATTTTCGGAGCCGATTTTCACGGCGCAGGAGCGCGACGTCATGATGCAGTTGGTGACGACAATGTCCTCGCACGGGCCGTATTGCTCATATTCGCGGCGGTTCTTCAGGCAGATACAGTCATCTCCGCTCTCGATATAGCAGTTCGATATTCGTACCTTGCGCGAGTGGTCGACGTCGATACCATCGCCGTTGCGCACTTTCAGATTGTTGAGCAACGAAATATCAGAAATAGCGACATCCGTGCATCCTACAAGATGGACCGTCCAGTAGGCGCTGTTCGCTATCGTTACATCGGAGATATTCACTTTCCGGGCATTGATGAGCGTCAGCACATGCGGTCGCGGATCGAAGGTAGTCACCGGCTTGAGCTCATACGAGTCATCAAGCTCCGCACCCATGAAAGCTACCGCGTTTCCGTCGATGCGACCCGTGCCGGAAATTGAGAAATTCTCGATATCCTTGCCCGACAGCCACATCATGCCTTCTCCCTCATTGGCGCCGAAAGCACTCTCCTTATAGATGGATTCATCAGGATTGGCCAGCAGGACAGAATTCGGCTCCATGCGGAGATTGACATTCGAGGCCATATGCAGAGGGCCACTCAGGAATGTCTTCCCGGAAGCGAAAACAACCGAACCGCCTCCGGCTTCGGTACAGGCATTGATAGCCGCCTGAATTGCCCGCGCATCGTCAGTACGGCCGTCGCCGACAGCTCCGTATGCAGTCACATTGTAATCCGTAGCCGACGCAGCAAACGACAGCGCAGCAGCGATTATCGTAAGAAGATATTTTTTCATAGCAAGATTGGTTTTCTTATGGTAGCAAAGATACAACAATTTTCGCGTTCGGCAAAACATCGGTAGCCCGTCCCGGGCTATACGGGGTGAGACTGTCTGCCGGGTACGATGTACCCGGTTAACAATCGATATGCCCTCCGGGCAATCACATACTCACCACCCCGGGCCATCGATATGCCCCGGGCACTCCTCGCCATACCTGACAACAGTATGCCCGGAGGGCATTACGCTTGTTAACCCCGTACGCAGTGCGGGGCAGTGCAGACCCTACGACGACCAGCCCGGGACGGGCTGACTTTGACACATCATACATCGATAGCCCGGGACGGGCATCACGTTTGTTAACCCTCGCACGCAGTGCGGGGGCAGGGACGGGCTGACGTTTACACGTTGTCAGTCCAGATCTTTCTCATGCCAATCAAGATTGTTTGCCTCTGCCATCAATTTGATTTCATCAATGAATTTGTTGATATCGTGATGCTCCTCCTGATTCATGATATATTGCTTGACTGAAGCTATATCGCTGACACCAACCGACACCGCATAGTATCCTTCACCCCACCCTCTGAATTTCGGAAAATTTTCATTGTCCTTTAACCATTTGCTACTGCCCTGCTTGATTTCCTGCACCAGATTTGCAATCGATATCATTGGATTTACATCAACCAACATATGTATATGATTGGGAATACCGTTCATCCTGATGAGATAACATCGGCGCTGGCGCAACATTCCGAATATATAGGCATATAGTTCCTTTTTTGCCGACTCAGTTATCGTCATCTCTCTTTGCTTTGTCGCAAATACTATGTGGTGCAGCGATCTTGTTTTACTCATGAGGTAAAATTAGCAACAGATATCGGATTATGCAAATTTATTTATGTCAAAGTATGCCCGGAGATCATGACCTTGACACACCATACATAGGTAGCCCGTCCCGGGCTATATGGTGTAGGACCATCTGCGGGCACGATGTGCCCGGTTAACAAGCGAAATGCCCTCCGGGCAATCGCATCCTCGCCACACTTGTCGCCGATATGCCCGGTGGCTCACCTCGCCACGCACGACCACGTGAGCGGAGACAGCACTCATCACCAGATCCGGCCATACGCCTAGTGGCGCACCTCGTCACGCTCAGCCATATGCCCGGGGCACTCCTCACCACGCTCGACGACGGTATGCCCAGAGACAGCCTCGCCACATCCGGCCATATACCCGGGGCGCTTCTCGCCACGCCTGATGACAGTATGCCCGGGACGGGCATTACGCTTGTTAACCCCGTACGCAGTGCGGGGACAGTGCCGACCCTACGACAACCAGCCCGGGACGGGCTGACTTTGACACATCATACATCGGTAGCCCGTCCCGGGCTATACTACGTGGGGCCATCTGCCGGGCACGATGTGCCCGGTTAACAAGCGAAATGCCCTCCG
>CABRLF010000176.1 GCA_902471685.1 uncultured Porphyromonadaceae bacterium | reverse complement strand
TGCCATCCAACTCTTGACCTCGAATTTGATTAACACTTTTTAAGAGACACTAGTGTGAGAAATACAAAGACACCATAGAAACGCATGAAGAAATAATCACAAGAAAACAACAATGTGATGAGGCGTTTGAGGAGATGCAACGTCACGAAGAATTATATAATCTTGAACAGGTGTCGTTTATATGTGCATATATCACACATACCATGAAACAATTCATGGAGTCTCACGAACTCGATAAACTTCATAAGAACGCTGAAAAATGGACTAAAAATCCCATAGCTAAATTCGCTTCTGTTCGGCTCCGAAGCAATCACCTGTCGAAAGAAGACATCAAACATCTTTGTTACAATGTCGGCAAGTTCCTGAATCTTAAGGGGAATGAAATTGCACTATTCGTCAAAAATGTATTTGCAGAGAGTTTTGACACCGTAAAAATAGGAACAATTATAGCAAAACTTGCAGATAAGAATCCAAAGAAGGATCGTATTCCTTTACTGTCAGCCAAAGAAATGAATTATCTCTTTGAACACTATAAACGCTATAAGACAATCAACCTCGACATTATACCCAAAAGATTGGCGGAGGAAGAGGCTAAAGCCAAATTAGAGGCTGCAAAAAAGAAAAGCGGGAAATAACAAGGAAATCCTAAGTATATTACAGGCGAATAGTCGGGACAAAAGTCATGACTATTCGCCTATTTTGCTATAACTCAATCTCATAAAGTACATGAACACATAGCGGTGAAGCATCTGACAGTTTCGGGTGATTAAACTCTCCAGCCTTTACCATGCCAATCTTCTGCATCACACGTTCTGAAGGAGCATTAATTTTGGCTGTGAAAGAAAACAACCGTTCAATTCCTGGTTTTTTTGCCAATTTAAAAACTGATCTTGCCGCCTCAGTTGCATATCCCTTATTGTGATAATCGGCTGCAAGTCGCCAGCCTATCTCAACTCCGGGAGTAAAAACTGCATCGAAGCCTATCTCATGAAGCCCGACATATCCGATGAATTCTCCGGTAGACTTTATTTCCACTGCATAAAGCCCCCAACCCTTTTGATTGAACTCATCCTGTATCCGTTTGTAAAATGCCATAGTTTCCCCATCACTCAGTATAGCCGGGAAATAGCGCATTACCTGTTCATCCTTATTCATAGCAATGAACAATGGTAAATCTTCCGGTTTCCACGAACGTAAAATAAGCCTTTCAGTTTCGATATATACCATAATGAATCTCAATTATAACGCAAATTTACTCAACTTTCTACACCAATGAAAGCCATTAAAGGTTATTGCTCAAAATAACCTTGAAATCACCTACTGTTTTTACGAATCACCATACAAATATTTTCACAAAACACCTTCTGAATATCACAGTATTAACACTTGCCAAACGGTTATTTTAGAACGTGATTGCGGTTATTTATTTCACCGACAACTCACTTTCAATCAGTGCGGTTCTATTTCCGTAAACAATATAAAACCGCACTAAAATGGAAGCACCCACAATCACCTTCGACCAACTGCCCCACGTGGTAGGCGGTCTCTCTGAGAAACTCGACCGAGTGCTTGAACTGCTTGAAAAGGCAGGCTTCACCGGCCACTCCAAACAGTCCAAGCCCTCGCGTAGACTCGTGTATGCGAAAGAGGCTTGCCAGATAATAGGCAAGTCACTTTCGAGTCTCTACCGCGGCATCAAAGCTCCGAATGACCCCATTCCGAGCTATAAGCGCGGCAAACTCCTCTATTTCTATGAGGATGAGCTGTACGCATGGATTGAGAACGGACGCAAACATTCCGTCGCCCCATCTCTCGCCGAAACTGCGGCTACCATAACAGCCGGAATGAAACGCCGTCCACGCGGAGGCTATAATGTCTGAGCCTATGGAAAAGAATATTACCCCGGACTCTGTAATCAGCGCGTTGATGAATCACGCTAAGACATCCGACAGTGGTTTCCCGGTACATGTGTTCCCCGCCAAGTTGCAAAGGATTATTCTCGAACTCAACACCACCTGCGGATTTCCGATTGACTACACGGCATCGGCTATGATTGCCGCAATATCTGTGGCAATCGGCAATACCCACCGCGTAGAAGTGAAACGCAACTGGCAGGAGTCGGCAATCGTTTATATCGCGATTGTCGGACGCCCCGGAGACTGCAAATCCCACCCGCTTACATTCGTAATGCGTCCGCTCGTCAATGCCGACTGGAAAAACAATCAGGAGTTTCAGAAAAAACATTGCGAGTATCAGCAGGCTATAGCGATGAGCCGAAAGGAACGAATCAGTGCCGGACTGGAAGAATTTCCGAAAGAGCCTAAGCGTCTGCGTTACCTCGTGTCGGACGTGACGCAGGAGGGTCTCAGTGCCATCCACTCCCATAATCCTCGTGGATTATGCCTTTGGGTTGATGAACTGTCGGCATGGTTCAAGAACTTCACCCGCTACAACACCGGCTCGGAAGAACAATTCTGGCTTTCGGCTTTCAACGGCAGCACAACAATGTCGGACCGCAAGAATTGTCAGAACTCCATCTTCATCAAGCGTCCGTTCATCTCGGTGGTCGGAACAATCCAAAAACGTCTGCTCACCGAACTCGCCAACGGAGAGAGAGCCGCCAACGGTTTCATAGACCGCATACTCTTTGCGATGACCAAGAACAACGGCAAGCCGAGATGGAACGAGGATGAAGTGCGCGACGACATTGACCGCGAATGGGAGCGCATACTCAACCGGCTTCTCTCGGTGGAATGTGTGGTCAACGAGGAGAAGGAGCCGATACCCACCGTCATGCGGTTCACTGCGGATGCCAAGCGAAGACTCTATGAGTGGCAACATGAGAATGCCGCGCTATGCGACAACGAGATGAGCGACAATGTGGTCAGCTTCTTCTGCAAACTCGAAATCTATGTGCTCCGATTCTGCCTGATACTACGGATGGCCCGATGGGCTGTAAGCGATGCAGAGCCGCGCCCCTCATACATCGAAGATGAAGACGTGACTGGAGCGATAGAACAGGCTGAATATTTCCGAAGCAATGCGCTCAGCGTACTCACCTGCATCAGCGAGGAGAAACTGAATGAACTGCACCGCACCGTGTATGAGCATCTCACCGAGGAATTTTCGACCGCTGACGGCATCCGTATAGCCGAGCGGTTCGGGATGAAAGACCACACATTCAAGATGTTCCTCACACGCAATCTTAACACTCTCTTTCGGCGAATACGCCAAGGGTGGTATAAGAAGTTGTCGTGTTACTCCGCTAACAAAGTTACTACCGATGAGCAGGATTAATGATGCAATGGTGGCGGCCACCATGCGTGGCTACGACCGAAACAATCTATTCGTTTTCGTGGCGGCGATAATTGGAAGTGATGAAGCACGGCGATTGATGGAAATGTATCGCGTAGGCACATCGAAGTATTGGCAAGGTGCCACGGTGTTCTGGCAAATCTCGGCTGACGGCAATGTCCGTGGTGGTAAGATTATGCTGTATGACCGATTGACCGGACATCGTGTGCAGGAACCGTTCCCCCACATCAACTGGGTACACTCGGTGTTGAAACTGCCCGACTTCAAGTTAACCCAATGTTTCTTCGGTGAGCATCTGCTTCCATACATCCGCGACAAGCCGGTTGCCATTGTGGAGAGTGAAAAGACGGCAATCCTCGCAACCCATTACCTTCCGCAATATCTGTGGCTCGCCACAGGCGGCAAGTGCAGTTGTCTCAACCGCGAGGCAATCAAGGCACTTCGAGGCAGAGAGGTGATGCTGGTGCCCGACCTTAACGCTACCGACGATTGGCGCAAGAAACTGACGTTATTCGATGATTCGGGAATAAAGGCAACTCTGTTTGAATCGCTTGAACAGATGGCTACCGATGAGCAGCGTGAACAAGGTCTCGACATTGCCGACTTCCTGATAGCCGAGCAAACTCCACACGGCATCCTTGAACAAATGATGCAACGAAATCCGGCATTGCGACAACTCGTTGACGCGCTACAGCTGGAACTCGTAGGCATCGAAGAATACAAACCGAGCGAAAGCTCACTAAAATCTGAATAAAATGGCACAATCAAAAATCTCAAATCCTCAGTCATCCGAAATGACTGGCATGTCTAACAATTCAATTTTCTCTGAAACTATGGAAAATTCTACCAACCCCGAAGTTCAGCCGGTCGCTGAACAGAATGAAACCGCTCAGGCCAAGTCAACCCGCCCCACCGCCAAGCAGCGCAAGAGCGAACTCGAAGATTACCGCACCGCTTTCTTTGCCCCGATTAAACTCGGCAAGGACAACAAGCATCAGGTAGCCATCAGCAATGACACGTTTGACCGTGTCGAGCGCACTGCCCGATTCTTCGGCGGTCCCGGTTACAGCGTCAGCAACTTTGTCGAACACATCATCAATGAACACCTCGACAATAACGCCGCCAACTATGAAGGCTGGTTCACTCTAATCAGTAAATCGTTCTGACCACTGCCCCTCGGCAGTGAAAATGGCGAAGCCATCGGCAGCGCCGGTATCCGGATATTCTGTCAAGAATAGGAGGATAGCAAGGTAGTGGCAATGTAAACATTTCCGACCTTGCATCCTCCGTTACCGGGCAGCTGGAGTCCGTTCCCGATGGTCACAATGTCAAATTCCAAAATTCCAAGACAATGACTTTCACAAAAAGAAAGAAGGCTCCTCCGGGAGCAACCGAGAAGTCCGGCAAGTCATACGTTGTCAGTGTAAGGCTCAATGAAGAACAGTATCAGACCGTGCAGGAGAACTGTCGAAAATCCGGTAGAAAGCTATCCGACTTCTGGCGCCACGCTCTGCTCAACGCCAATGTTACGGCAGTAGCCACACCCGATGATATGGCGATTCTGCGTCAGATCGGGAGCATGGCGAACAATCTGAACCAACTTGCGAAGAAGGCCAACGAAGCGGGGTTCAAGCTCGTGGAGTGGTCTCTCAAAGGTCTTAGCAAAGAAATAAAAACTCTTTATACACGACTGTCGTATGATTGGAGGCATAACTAAAGGAAGCTGTTTTTCCGGCTGGCTGCGTGGAGTATGCCCTCGCGCTGAAAGAGAAAAACAAAGAGGCACGTCTGCTCTATTCCGAGGGGCTGCTGACCGACACACCGAAAGATATTATCGACGGATTTGAGTGTCAGCGACATCTCAACAGCAGGGTTAAGCATTGGTGCGGACATATCTCGTTGTCCTATTCTCCGAAAGATGCGGAGCGAATGAGCGATGAATTTATGGTGAAACTTGCTCTGTGTAATAAGCAAATTTTATTTCCTCAATTTTCGGCAGTGTTAATTCCCCACCTCAGAACGGCTTCATAGGATATTATAGTTATAGGTTATCTGTGAATAGATTTGAGATTTAGATGGTGCTCATCCTCTCTCCTTCTGGAGGGGGATGCCCGAGCGGCGGGGGCGGCCTAAACCGCCC